>DATFAX010000154.1:0-18367 GCA_035254125.1 Holophagaceae bacterium
ATCCGGGTCATCAGCTCCAGCTGGATCAACCGCATGAGGCCGAAGCAGGAGCGGAGGCCCACCGGCGCGCAGCGACGGTCCGAAGGACGGGGCCCAGGAAGGGCCCCGTGAATTCCTGCGCCGCAGGATTTCAGATCCGGGTCATCAGCTCCAGCTGGATCAACCGCATGAAATCCTGCGCATTCGTCACCACCCCGAAGGCCTGGTGGGTGCCGCGGTCCTTCAGCTTGCTCACGAGGAACTCCGTCTGGTCCACGCAGATGGTAGTGATCTCGTGGTACTGGCCGTCGGGCTTGAGGCAGAAGGTGGGGAGCATGTTGCCGGCGGCGATGCTGTGCAGGGCCGTGGCGACCATGACCACCATGGTGGCCTGGGAGGTGTGCTCGCGCATGGCGCCCTGGGCCTGCAGCGCGTCCACCACCGTCTCGGGCAGGGGACCATCGTCGCGGATGGACCCGGCGAGCACGTAGGGGGTGTCCGTCTTCGTGAGGGCGTACATGATGCCGTCCTTCACGCGGCCGTCGTCCACCAGGGCCTTGATGGAACCGGCCTTCTTCACCTCGTTGATGGCGCGCATGTGGTAGGCGTGGCCGCCGGTCTCCGGGGTGCCGTCCTTCTTCATGCCCAGGGTGGAGCCGAAGAGGGCCGCCTCCACGTCGTGCACGCCCACGGCGTTGCCGCTGAACACGCAGTGGGCGAAGCCGTGCTCGATGAGCCACTGCATGGCCTCACGGCCGCGGCTGTGAACGAGCGCGGGACCGATGACCCAGAGGATGTTGCCCTTGTCGCCGCGGTTGTCCAGGAAGCTCTTGAAGATGGCCTCGTAGTTCACCGGCTTTTCGCGGCTCACTTCACTGCTCATGAAGCTGAAGGCCTCGTCGTGGGTCTCGTCCACCTCGTCCTGGAAGCCCTTGTCCCACACGAGCACGCCCTCGCTGCCGTCTTCCTTGGTGGCCACGGCCACGAGGTCGCCCTTCTGCACGAGACGGAACTCCTTGATCAGGAGGCGCTCGGCCTTGGGGTCCCACACCAGGTGGCTGTCCATGCGGGGCTTCTCCGGCATGCGCCACTTCCCGCCCACGTGTACGTAGGTGGGGAAGTTGGTGGTGCTCATGAAGCCGTCGGGCAGGGTCGTGTCCTTGGGTGCCGGTTCGAAGCGGCACTCGGGGGCATGCTCCAGGCCCATGGCCTTGAAATCGGGGTGGCGGTAGGTCATCGAGAACTCCGGCAGGCGGGTAATGGCCTAGTTTAGGCCCGGAGCCGGAATCTTCCAAAAGGGACGGATGGAATGGTGGGCTGCATGGCGCCCCGCTCCCAACGGCCTACCCTGGCCCCCACGGGAGGTTGACCATGACCTGGGACGGCAGGGAACGCCGGGTTCGCGAGCTGGCCTTCGGGGGGATGGAGCGGCGGCGGGAACGGGGGATCCCCGCCAACATCGCGCGGTTGAAGGACGAGGAGATGCTCGCCCGGATGCGCCAGGAGCGCCCCCGCCCCCTGGAGTATCCGGAAGCGACCGAGTTCCTCGAGGATTAGATCAGCCCTCGGCGAGCACCGCCGCCAACTGGTCCACGGCCCAGTCCAGCTCCTCCCGGGTGATCACGAGGGGCGGGGCCAGGCGGATGGTGTGGGTGTGGGTGTCCTTGCACAACATCCCGCGGTCCTTGAGCTTGTAGCAGAACTTGCGGGCGCCGCCGGCCTCGGGCACGAGGTCCACGCCGGCCCAGAGGCCCCGCACGCGCACGCCCTTCACGAGCGGGCTCTTGAGCCCGCGCAGGCGGGCGTCCAGGTGGGAGCCCAGCTCCGCCGTGCGCTCGATCAGACGCTCGTCCACGAGCACGTCCAGGGCCGCGGTGGCCACGGCGCAGGCCAGGGGGTTGCCGCCGTAGGTGGAGCCGTGGATGCCCGGGGTGAAGACGTCCATCACGGCGTTCTTGGAGAGGAAGGCACTCACGGGGTAGAGGCCCCCGCTGAGGGCCTTGCCGATGGTGACGCCGTCGGGGCGGATGCCCTCGTGCTCGAAGGCGAAGAGCTTGCCTGTGCGGCCCAGGCCCGACTGGATCTCGTCGAGCACCAGCAGGATGCCGTGCCTGTCGGCGATCTCCCGCAGGCCCCGCAGGAAGCCCACGGGCGGGATGAGCACGCCGGCCTCACCCTGGATGGGCTCCATGAAGATGGCGGCGGTGTTCGGGGTGATGGCGGCCTCCACGGCCTGCAGGTCCCCGTAGGGCACGATCTTGAAGCCCGGGGTGAAGGGGCCGAAGCGGCTGGTGCTGTCGGGATCCGTGCTGAAGCCCACGATGGTGGTGGTGCGGCCATGGAAGTTGCCGTCGGCCACGATGATCTCGGCCTTGGGGTATTCGATGCCCTTCACGTCGTAGGCCCACTTCCGCATGGCCTTGATCGCCGTCTCCACGGCCTCGGCGCCGCTGTTCATGAGCAGGGCCTTATCGAAACCCGTGAGCTTGCAGAGCTTCTCCAGCAGCGGCGGAAACTGGTCGTTCCGGAAGGCGCGGCTGGTGAGGGCCAGGCGCTGGGCCTGCTCGATCATCGCCTTCACGATGCGGGGGTGGTTGTGGCCCTGGTTCACGGCGGAGTAGGCCGCCAGGAAATCCATGTACTTCTTGCCCTCCACGTCCCAGAGGTGGACCCCCTCCCCCCGTTCCGCCACCACGTCCAGCGGGTGGTAGTTATGGGCCCCGTACTGGTTCTCCAGGGCGATGAGGGATTCGGCGCTGCGCGTGGCGAGGGACATGGCTCCTCCGAGGACACCCAGGCGAATCCTACTCGCCTGTCCGGGCCCCGGACGTGACCCCGGCCACAGGCTTTCCACCTTCTTTGCAGACCGCTCATGGCGATGGGGCCGGGGGCGCCCTACATTGGGGCCCTTCGGAGGTGGCCCATGTGGGATCGGCAGACGGAGCGGCGGCAATCTTTGACCCCTTTCCAGGGGCCGGACCGGCGGCGTCCGGCCGGGCCGGGCATCGAACTCCACGGCCCCCAGGTCTGGGCCAGTCTGAAGGACCACAAGGTGCCCAGCCGCAACCACCACGCCTCCCCCCGCATGGCCCATTGGCAGACGCTGGAGAACCCGGACCTCTGGGAGTGAGTCTCAGGTCTTCGGGGCAACCCGGAAGCGCCAGAGCACCCCGGCGCTGAGGGCGGCGGACCCGAAGCAGCCCGCCCACACCCCCTTCGGGCCCCCGTGGGCGTAGGCCTGCACCCCCAGCCAGGGGCCGAAGGCCAGCGCCGTGGCGAAGGACAGGCTGTAGAGCCCCATGTACTCGCCCCGCCGGTCCCCCGGTGCGAGGCCCGCCACGGCATCGCTGGCCGTGGGCAGGAGGATCATCTCGCCGAAGGTCCAGATCACCGCGAGGCCCAGCAGGGCAGACTTGGTGGCGGCCAGCCCCGTGAGGCCGAAGCCCACGGCGTAGCAGAGGCAGCCCAGGGCCAGGGCCCGACCGTGGGGCCACTGGGCCATGGCCATGTTCAGCCCCACCTCCAGGAACACGATGAGCACCGTGTTCAGCGTGAAGATGAGGCCGAAGAAGCGGGTGCTGTGGCCCAGGTCCCGCACCACCCAGAGGGGGTAGGCCCCTTCGATCTGGAAGAAGACGAGGAAGGCCGGAAGGATGCCCAGCAGGAGGGCCAACAGGCGCCGATCTCGCCATCCGGAGCGGGCCGTCGGAGCCTCGACCGAGGGATCCGGCCCCGCGTCGCGTCCCAGGAGCCAGGCGAGCAGGAGGGCCGAGCTCAGTGTGGAGAGGCCGTCGATCCAGAACACCCACCGGTAGCTGTAGTGGGCCACGAGCCCGCCCACGGCGGGTCCCACGGCCATGCCCAGGTTCACGGCGGCCCGGTGCAGGGCGAAGGCGGCCTTGCGCTGCTCCGGCGTCACCAGCGAGGCGATGAGGGCCATGGCCGAGGGCCAGAAGGCCTGCGTGAAGGCCGCCCAGGCGAAGATCAGCGGATACAGGAGGGGGCGCACGGTGGTGAGGGGCAGCACCAGCAGCGTGGCACCGCTGAGCCAGAGGCTGGCCCGGAGCACGCGCCGGTGGCCCAGCCGATCCGCCAGGCGACCCGAGAAGGGCCCCGCCGTCAGCGCACCCAGGCCATAGACCATCATGGCCGTGCCCGCCTCCGCGGGCGTCCACCGGCGGCCCTCGGTGAGGTAGAGCACGAGGAAGGGCAACGCCATGGTCCCCAGGCGGTTCACCAGGGTGGAGACGGAGACGAGCCACACGGCTCGGGGGAGGCCCTTCAGCCCCTTCCAGGGATGCATCCGGAAAGGATGAATGAGGAATGCGGAAGGATGAAGGGGACTTTACGGAGTGTCGGGGGATAAGGCTGGAGACGGGAGACCGGAGGCTGGAGGACGGTCTTCGAGCCACTCGGATCGCCCCCTCCGCTGGAATTCCCCGCGGGAATGCAGAGGGAGATCCCACTGCATGCCGACTCCAGCCTCCGGTCTCCGGGGCCTGCCCTCAGGCCCCGGACGCCTGGGGCTTGCCACTCCGGCACCACTCGCTCCAGGAGCCCACGTAGAGCACCCCGTCGCCCAGTCCGGCGTGGAGCATGGCCAGCAGGCCGTGGCAGGCGGTGACCCCGCTGCCGCAGCTGAACACGGTGTGATCGGCCCGGGTGTCGCCCATCAGGGCCTCGTAGATCTCCCGCAATTCCGCCTTGGGTTTGAAGCGGCCCCGGGCATCGAGGTTGCCCTCGTAGGGGAGGTTCAGCGCCCCGGGGATGTGCCCGGCCACCGGGTCGAGGGTCTCCTGTTCTCCGCGGTAGCGCACGCCGGCGCGCACGTCGACCACCTTCCATTCCGGGTGGCGGGCCAGCTTCTCCACCACGTCGATGTCCACGGTGGTGAGGCGCCAGTGGGTGGCGGGATAGGCGGCCACCCCCTCGGGAAGGGTGGGGACGACCCGGGTGGGCTCGACCCCGAGCTCCACCATCGCGGCCAGGCCGCCATCCAGCACCTGCAGCTTCTCGTGACCCAGGGACCGGAGCATCCACCAGCAGCGGGCCGCGGCATTGGCGCCCCCATGGCCGTCATAGACCACCACCCAGCTGTCGGGCTGGATGCCCCACCGCCCCACCTGGGCGCAGAAGGCCTTCAGGTCGGGCAGGGGGTGGCGGCCCCCCTGGGCGGGGTCGAAGCCCGCCTCGGTGGCCCGGCTGAGGTGGGCGTCGGTATCCACGTGGATCGCGCCGGGGAGGTGCCCTTCGTCGTAGGCGGCGCGGGGGCGGCAGTCCAGGAGGACGGCTTCCCCGAGCACGGGGAGGAGGTCTTCGGGGGCGAGGATGGGGCTGGCCATCGGTCATGATCGCATCCCACCCCGGCCCCCCTCCATACTTGGGAGGGAGGCGACCATGGACGGCGGGCAGGATCCGGAGAGCATCGCGCGGGAGGGGCGCCTGCGGGCCGCGGGGGCCCTGACCCTCGTCGCCGTTTGCGTGATCGGCCTGGGCTACCTGGCCTGGCGCGCCCTGGGCCGGGGCGGGGCTGCCTCCCCGGGCACCCCGGTGGCGGCCGTGCGGTTCCGGGATGTGCAGGGCCGGACCTTCAGTCTCGCCCAGTACCGGGGCCGCGCCGTGGTGGTGGACGTGTGGGCGACCTGGTGCCCGCCCTGCCGCGCCAGCCTGCCGGAGATCGCGCGCCTCCAGAAGGCCACGGATGGCCGCTATGCCGTGGTGGCCATCAGCGTGGACAGCGGCGGTTTCGCGGACGTGCTCCCCTACTTCGCCGGCAACCCCGGCCTCGGTCTCACGGCGGTGGTGCCCGATGGCGCCGGGGCCCTGGAGCCCCTGGGCCGCATCTCCGGCATCCCCACCACCTTCGTGGTGGATCGGCAGGGCAAGGTGGCCGCCCGCTGGAGCGGGTACTACCCCGGCCGCGCCGAGGCCGAATTGAAACGGGTGCTGGGCTCGTGAGGGACCTGCCGCCCCCGGTCCGCCGGGCGCTGGGGATCCTCGGGCTGGGCCTCCCCGTGCTGGGCCTCCTCGGCCCCTTCCCCATCCTCCGGTGGACGATGGTCCTGGGTCTCCTCGGGCTCGCGTGCCTGCTCCTCCTCCTCCCCGCCACGGGCCTGCAGGAGGACCTCGCCTGGCGGGTCCTCTTCGGCCTCCTCAGCCCCGTGGCCTGGGTGGCCCCGGATCCCGGCCCCTGGTGGACCGCCCTGGCCCGGCGCAGCGAGGATACCCGGCTCATCGAGGGCGCCCTGTTGCGCGGGGAAGCCTGGGGCGATGCCGAAGCCTCCCTCGAGATCGCCCTCAACCACCTCGGCAGCGGGGTCCCCGGGATCCAGCAGGCCGGGTTGGCGCAGTTGCAGGCCCTGGGCGCGCGGGGCCACCGGGAGGCCCTGGAGGCCCTGGCCGGGTGCATGGCCTGGGGCCTGGGCACCCCCCTGGATCCCGCCCGGGCCCGGGCCCTCTGGAGCCGGCTCGCCCATCCCGTCGACGACCCCATCCCCCTGCCCCGCCCCGGACTCTTCCGCAGCGTCGCCGCCCGGCCCCAGGGGGGCCTGGAAGGCGGGCTGGGTGCCGCCCTCGACGAGGCGGGGGAAGCCACGCGGGGGTTGCTCCAGCGCAGCGCCCTCGCCCGGGCCGGGCTCTGGATCGCCGCGATCGTGATCGCCCTGCTCCTGCTGGCCCTGCCCTTCACCTTCCTGCTCACGGCCCTGGTCATGAACGGGCCCGTCCGGCTCGCCGCGATCCTCGTGCTCTACGTGGTGGCGGGCACCGCGACGCCCCTGTTGCTCCTCCTCGTCGTCATGACCGTGAACCAGCGCCTCTCCACCCGGATGGGCCGGGCGGAGCGCGCCCTCCGCCTGCGCGCCGAGGCCGGGGATGCCGAGGCCTGTTTCCACCTCGGCCAGGCCTTCGACCGGGGGACCCCCCACACCCCCCGGGACCACGCCGAGGCGCGTCGCTGGTACCAGGCCGCCGCCGACCGGGGGCACGTGGAGGGGGCCTTCCACCTGGGCGAGCTGCTGCTCGTGGGCGTCGGGGGATTGCGGGATCGCAGCGGGGCCCTCACCTGGCTGCAGCGGGCGGCGGATCGGGGCCATGAAGGGGCCGCGCGCTTCCTGGCCCAGGCCCAGCCGCCCTCAGAAGACGCCTGAGGCCTTCAGCTCCAGGTAGCGGTTCACCAGGGCCGTGGGCAGGGCCTCCGGCTTCACGTCCAGCACCTGGGCCCCGAGGTGGCCCAGGGCCCGCAGCGCCGCCTCCCGCCGGGCCTGCCACTCCAGCGCCGCCGCCTGCGTGAGGGCCTCGGGGAGGGTGAGGGGCGGCTGGGCCAACAGGCGATCCACCGCGGCCTCCCGCAAGTTGGCCACCAGCACGAGGTGCTTGTGGCGCAGGAGCCGGAGGGCCGGGGCCAGGGTGTCGTCCTCCTCGTCCCGCAGGTTGGTGAGGAGCACGATGAGGCTGCGCTTGCGCAGGCGGGTGCGGAGCGATTGCGCCGCGGCCAGGTAATCCGTGGCCTGGGTGGAGGGCTCCAGATCGAAGAGGCTCTGGAAGAGGTGGTCCAGGGCCACCAGGCCCTTGCGGGGGGCGAGCAGCCGGGGGTGCTCCTCGCCGAAAGTGGCCACGCCCACGGCGTCGCCCTGCTTGAGGGCCACGAAGCTGAGGAGGAAGAGGGCGTTCAGTGCCTGATCGAAGTGGCCGAGGGTGCCGCCCTCCAGCGCATCCAGGGCCCGCATGCGGCGACCGCAGTCCAGGAGGAAGAGCACCTGCTGGTCTCGCTCATCCTGGTATTCCCGGGAGATGAGTTTCTGGCTGCGGGCCGTGGCCTTCCAGTCGATGCGACGCAGGCTGTCGCCGGTGCGGTACTCGCGGAGCTGCTGGAAGTCGGAGCCCTCGCCCCGCCGGGGGCGCTTGAGGATCCCCAGGGCCGAGAGGCGGTTGTCGATGGCCAGCAGGGCGTAGCGGGCCACCGCCGCGAAATCCGGGAACACCTTCACGGTCGTGGTCCCGGCCAATCGCAGATCCCGCGCGATGAGCCCCAGGGGCCCCTCCACCCGGACCTGGGCGGGCTCGAAGACGCGGCGGCCCCGGGCCGTGGGTCGAACCTGGTAGGTGAGTTCGAGGAAGCCACCGGCGGGGAGGCGCTCCCGCTGCCCCTGCCCGCGGGCTTCGAAATCCACGGGGTGGTGATCCATCACGGTGACGTTCCAGCCGAGGCGCGAGGTGCTGGTGAGCCGCAGCTTCACGGCCTTCCAGGTGCCCAGGGCCAGGCTGGGGCTCAGGTCCCGTGCGCCCTCGAAGGGCTTGGGCCCGAGGGCGAGCCCGAGGTCCACCACCGTCAGCCCTCCCAGCAGCCAACCCACGAAGCGCCAGGCGGGCAGGAGGCGCGGCCCGACCGACGCCGCCAGACCCAGGGCCGTCCAGCCGAGCAGCAGGCGGAGCAGGCGTTGGGAGGGGATGGGGATCATCGGCGCGGCGCAGGGACCTTGGCGATCACGGCGGTGATGAGGTCGTCGTGACCGAGGCCCTCGATCTCCGTCTCCGGGGCGCGCTGGATGCGGTGGCGCAGGGCGGGCAGGGCCATGGCCTTCACGTCGTCGGGCGTGGCGAAGCCGCGGCCCTCGAGCAGGGCCTGGGCCCGGGCCGCGCGCACGAGGGCGATGGCCCCGCGGGGACCCGCGCCCAGGGTGATGCCCGGCCAGGTGCGCGTGGCCCGCACGAGGGCCACGGCGTAGCCCAGCACGGCCTCGTCCACATGCACGCGGGACGCGCAGCCCTGGAGGGCGAGCACGCCCGCCGGATCCAGGACCGCCTGCACGGCGTCCACCCGGAGGCTGTCGCCCACGGCCCCCTCCGTCACCTGCCGCACGAGGCGCGCCTCCTCGGCGTCGCCGGGGTAGCCGATCTGCACCTTCAGGAGGAAGCGGTCCAGCTGGGCTTCCGGCAGGGGGTAGGTCCCCTCCTGCTCCACGGGGTTCTGGGTGGCGAGCACGAGGAAGGGGGCTTCCACCTTGAGGCTCTGACCCTCCAGGCTCACCTGCAGTTCCTGCATCACCTCCAGCAGGGCCGCCTGGGTCTTGGCCGGGGCGCGGTTCACTTCATCGGCGAGCAGCAGGTTGGTGAACACGGGGCCCTTGCGCAGGTGGAAGCGCTCGCTCTTGGGATCCCACACGGCGTGGCCCATGACGTCGGAGGGCATGAGATCGGGCGTGAACTGGATGCGCTTGAAGGCCCCCTGGATGGCCCCGGCCAGGGCCCGCACGAGCAGCGTCTTGCCCAGGCCGGGCACGCCCTCCAGCAGCACGTGGCCGCCCGCGAGGAAGGCGGCGAGCACCTGGTCCACCACCGCGGCCTGGCCCACGAGGGCCTTGCCGATTTCGGCGCGGAGGGCCTGCACCGAGGCCGCCGCGGCGGCGAGCTCGGCTTCGCTCAGGTCGGAGAGGGGGGCGGGCGACGGCATGTCCATTGGGACCTCAGCGGGAAAGGCGGTGATGGAGGTGGAGGAGGACCTGCAGGCGGCGGCCCAGGCGCTCGGGATCCGAATCGGGGCGCTCGTCGAGCCCTTCGGCGATCTCGGCCTCGGGCAGGCCGCTGCGGGCGGCGAGGTAGGCCCAGCGCTCCCCCTCGGGGAGGCTCGGGAAGGCAGGATGGAGCCGGGCGGACCGACGCAGCACTGCCTTGCGGGTGGCCGTCACCAGGGCCTCGGGGCCGCCGCCGTGGCGCCAGAGGAAGCGGCCGCTGGCCACCAGGTGCTCCAGCAGGGAGCGCCGTCCCGCGGGGGCCTCGGGCAGCCAGGGACCGAAGCGCCAGAATCCGGCCCAGAGCCAGGTCAGCAGCAGCACCCCGCAGGCCAGCAGGAAGGCCCAGGCCCGGGCCCACAGCCAGGCCAGCAGGGAGGGATCCTCCGGGCGCGACCACACCACCGCGACCTCCCCCGGGCCCGGCTTCCCCAGGACCCGGGCGAGCCAGGCGGCGTGGTCCAGGTCCGGGAAGCTGCGGTTGTAGAGGAAGCTGAGGTCCGAGGTCAGGCACACCTGCCCCTTTCCCTCCCGCCGGCGCACGAGCACCTGACCGGACTCGCCGCCGATGCGCCAATCCCAGGCTTCGGGATCCACCTGGATGCGCCACTGGGGACTGCGGCGCAGGGCGTAGACCCGCCCATCCTCCGTGAAGGTGTCCGTGTGATCCGAGGAGGAACGCTGCTTCTCGGGCACGGACACCAGCTCCGCCCCCAGCTTCTGGAAGAGGGCCTCGGTGCCGTGGTCATCGTTGGCGGGCGCCGCGCTGCCATCCACCAACAGGTGGCCCCCCTCCTTTACCCAGGCGAGCAGGGCCTCCGCATCCGCGACGGAGAGGCCGCCGGGCGCCGTGTGCAGGAGGATCAGCAGCCCCCCCGGCGGCAGGGCCTGGCCCTTGAAGACGCCGCCCCGGCGGCGCACGCTCCAGCCCTCCCGGGCCAGCCAGCGCTCCAGCACCAGGGTGTCGTCCTCCAGGGCCTTGGCGGACCAGCCCGCGGGCACCTCCACGGGCTCCCGCTGGAAGCTGTGCCGAGCCAGGAAGACCACCGAGAGCGCGCCAAGCCCCAGCGCGGCGAGGAAGCCGAGGAGGAGGCGGCGCATCATCGGGCGGGCCCCCCGAAGGCACTGCGCCATGCGGCGCAGAGCACCTGCAGGTCGGCCTCCGCGGGCGCCTCGCCCCGGTAGGCCATGCGGACCCAGGCCCCCGTGAGGCGGCGGAACCCCTCGGCCGGATCCTCCGCCAGCACGGGCAGCGCCGCCCGCAGGCAATCGCCTTCCGTGGCGGAGGCGGGGATCTCCAGGCGGTGGCGATGGATGAGGGCGGCCAGGGCGCCGCGGTAGAGCAGGGCCAGGGCCCCGCGGGGATCCCCGGCGCGGAAGCGGGCGAGGGCCTCCGCGGGCACGTCCGGGGGCAGGCTCTCGGGCCGCACATCCAGGCCCGCCACGGCCTCCGGCGCTTCGTAGTCGTCGCCCTCCCGGGTGCGGCCCAGCCGCGCGGCATGGAAGCGCACGATGAGCCAGAGCACGAGGCCCACCAGGGCCGCCACGAGGAGGATCTTCAGCACCCAGGCCGCGGCCCGCCACCACCCCGGATCCAGGGGCTTGCCCGGCTGCTTCGCCTCCCGCTTCGAGTCGCCGAATAGGGCGTCCAGCAGGGCCTTGAGCCACCCGGGTTCCTTCCCCGTGGGGTGGTAGCGCAGCACCTGCTCCGTACGGGTGCGCCGGAGGTCGGGGTCCTGGGCCAGCAGGTCCTCCAGCACCTTGCGGGCGGGATCCTGCGGCTGACGCGGAACGGCCGGGTGGCTCGCCTCGGGGGCCGGGGCCACGATGGGCGGCGTTTCGAGGCCCTCTTGCGGCGCCTGCCCCAGGAGGGTGAAGGCGCAACCGACCACCAGCAGGGCCACGCGGCCCGCCTTGCGCAGGCGCTCCGCCAATCCGCGGAAGGCCTGTTCCAGATCCCAGCCCTCCAGCTGCGTGCGGCGGTTGAGGTAGAGCGCGAAGCCCGCCGCCGCAAAGTAGGGCTCCACCAGGATGAAAGCCAGCAGGCCGAAGGCGGTGAAGAGCCAGCTGAACCAGGGACGGTCGAAGCCCTGCCCCAGCGTCTCCCAGAGGTTCAGGGGCACGCCCTTGGGCAGCATCAGCTGGAGGAGGCCGAGGATGCCGAAGAGGGTCATGCCTTCGAACACCAGGGCGCTCAGGCCCAACAGGAAGGCGGTGCCCCCGCCCTGCCGCATCAGGCCCCGGCTCCGGGCCACGTAGGCTGCGCCCTTCTGATCCTCCAGCTGCCACACCGGCAGCAGGAAGCTGCGGGCGGGGCTGAGGCGCCGCCAAAGCAGGGAGGCCAGGAGGCCGCGCCGGTGAATGGGCCCGAGCTGGGAGGCGAAGGTGGCGAGGCCCGCCTCCTGCCCGAAGACCCGACGGCTCAGCACGTGGAGGGTGCCCCGGTTGAGCACCGGCGTGAGCCAGAGGATCCAGAGCAGGCTCCAGGCGGGTTGGGCCCAGGTGAACGGCAGGAGGAAGGCGAGGAGGATCCCCAACTGCAGGAGGAAGACGCCGTAGACGGGGCCCCGGTGCGCCTGCAGGAGACCCAGGCCCAGATCCAGGGCCTCCAGGGGGCGCCGGGCCCGGGGCACGAAGCGCAGGGGCTGGCTCACCGCGCCTCCTTCCGGCGCCCGGCGAAGGTGAAGTA
Organism: Holophagaceae bacterium; assembly: GCA_035254125.1. GTDB lineage: Bacteria > Acidobacteriota > Holophagae > Holophagales > Holophagaceae > JAFDVN01. The sequence goes on from DATFAX010000154.1 coordinate 12,178, forward strand.
GAGGATCAGCATCAGCCAGAAGGCGAGCCCCAGGGCCACCTTCACCTTCCAGGGCACCACCTGGTTCGCGGACCAGAAGCCCTCGAAGCCCGCGGCGAGGAAGGTGAGCAGGGCCGCCCCGATGAGCAGCCGGGCACCCTTCCGGCCGGCCTCCTTCAGGGCCTCCAGGCGCCGACGGCGGCCCGGGTGGATGAGGCCCAGACCCAGCCGCAGGCCCGCGGTGCCGCTGAGGGCCGCACCGATGAGCTCGAAGGAGCTGTGGCCGCTCACGAAGCCGTAGAAGGTGGCCACGTAACCCAGGTTGGTGAGGTGGGCCATCACCGCCCCGCCGTGGACCCCGTTGAAGAGCAAGCTGAACACGGGACCGATGCCGACCACGAGGCCCGACCCGAAGATCTGGAAGTCGATGCCGATGTTGTTGAAGATGTAGAACCCGAACATCGCCACGTCCCGCATGGGGCCCGTCTGGCCGAAGGCGGTCTTCGAGGCGGGATCGTACATCTGGGCGTACTTGGCGGCCTCCGCCGGGGAGAGCACCAGGTGGATCAGCTCGGGGTTGCGGCGCACGAGCAGGAAGGCCGCGGCCCAGGAGCCGAAGAGGAGCAGCGCGCTGAGGAGCACCAGCTTCCACTCCGCCCGCACCGCCCGGGGGAAGTCCCGGGCCACGTAGGCCCAGAAGCCCAGGCCCCCCTCCCCCTCCCCGTAGAGGCGCTGGTGGAGCTCCAGGGCCAGGGCCTGGAGGCGGTCATTGAGGGGCACGCTGTAGCGGCGCTCCCGGGCCAGGGCGAGGTGGTGGCAGAGGCGCCGGAAGGCCGCGGGCACCTCCTCCGGGGCCAGGGTGGGTTCGCCGCGCAGCCAGCCCTCCAGCGCCTCCCAGAGCGGGCCCTGCTCGGCCTCGAAGGTGTCCTGGTTCACGCGTTCACCGCCCGCCCCGGATGTGGCGCGCCATGCCCTGGAGGGCGCGCACGCCATCCTCGCCCCGGGCCCCGGTGACCTCCGCCAGCAGATCCCCCAGCTCCTGGGCCCGGGCGGCCGTGAGGGTGCCGCTGCGTTCCCCGAAGGCCAGCAGGCAGGCCTGTTCATCCACCGTGAGCCCCGGGGGCGGCGCCACCGCCTCCCCCTCGGTCAGGAGGTGCTTCCGCGAAGGCTCGGGCTCGTGCACCACGAGGGTGCCCGCCACCAGATCCCCCACCCGCTGGAAGTCCCGGGTGAGCAGCACGGCGATGAGCCCCACGGTGTAGCCGAAGGGCAGGCCATCCACGAACCGCAGGAGGTTCCGGAGGAGGGAGGTGCCCCAGTCCACGGGCGTGCCATCCGCCTTCAGCACCCGCAGGTGCATCATCCGCTTGCCCAGGGTGCGGCCCGAGCCCAGCACCTCGAAGGCCACGGGGTAGAGCCACTGGGTGAAGAACAGGAGGATGAGCCAGATCCCGAAACCCGCCTCCCCAAGGAGGGCGAGCACGGCCAGCACGGCCACGAGCCCACCCCAGATCACCGCCTGGTCCACCAGCAGCGCCAGGCCCCGGGCCACGGGGCCGGCCGGGCGCAGGTGGAGCTCCACCCCTTCGGGCGTCTCCACGGTGCGCACGGTGTCGACGACGGACATCAGGCCTTCACGACCACCGTGTCGGCGATGAGGTCGTGGATGCAGCGGCGGTCATCCCGGAAGATGAAGCAGATGTTCACGAGGCTGAAGAGGGGCCCCGCAATGGGGATGGCGCCGATGACCCCGGGGAGGAACATCCGCAGCCAGAAGATGCGGCCCAGGCCCGCGCGGGTGGCGTCATTGCGCACGATGCGCACCTTCATGATCCGCTTGCCGAGGGTTTGGCCGTACTTGTGGATCAGCACGAGGTTCCAGACGAAGATGCCGAGGAACGCCAGGAAGATCATCAGGGGGAGCAGCACGAGGATGGCACCGCCATCCCCCCCGCCCCTCCGGGCCCCGAGGACGGCCGGGATGGCGATGGCGGCCAGGATGCCGACGACCCCGCCGGCGATCAGGCCATCCAGGATCACGGCCACCAGGCGGGTGCCACGGTCCGCGGCCTCCAGGGGCTCGTTGGAGGGAAAATCCGCCACGGCCGCGGCCGGGGCCTGGTAGGGGTTCTCGAAGCTCATGGATGTCACCTGGATGTAGGGAGACAATCACTCTATCGGAAAGTCCGGCCGGATATGGTCGATAGGGAACCCATGAGCCTGCACCGCCTGACCCCTCTCCTCGCGATGGTCCTCCTGGCCTGCCAGACCGAGGCCCCGCGCCGGGTGGAGAACACCAACCTGGGCGTGGCCGCCACCTTCCCCGGGGAGCCGCGCCTCTCCAAGGTGATGGAGACCACCCCCTTCGGTGAAGTGCAGTGGTTCGACCTCACCTGCGCCCCCGGGGGGCGCCTGGATGAGAGCTTCAGCATCAGCGTGGGCAACCTGCCCAAGGGCAAGCAGGGCGGCAGCACCCCGGGCGAGATCCTCGCCACCATGGAGGGCTGGTTGAAGTTCCGCCTCAGCGGCATCACCCGCACCGACCTGCCCGCCGCCCAGGGGCCCGGCTTCCGCTACGAGGCCAAGCACGCCTCCGGCCACACCATCGAAGGTGTGGTCATCCTCCGCCGGGGCCGGATCCACCATGCCCAGGCCACGGTGCGGAAGGCCAACGACGGTCGCCTGCGGGCCTTCATCGACGGCTTCGAAGTGGCCCCGTGAGAAGATGAGGGTCCCCACCCGAGGACTCCATGGCCGACGAAAAGAAGGAACCCTGGCTCAACCTGCTCGCCCTCACCACGGTGATCCTCGCCGTGGCGGCCACGCTGTCCACCTTCAAGGGCGGCGGCTTCAGCACCCGCTCCGTGCTGCGCCAGAGCCAGGCCTCGGACCAGTGGGCCTTCTACCAGGCCAAGAGCATCAAGGGGAACCTCTACGAGATGGAGGTGGCCCGCCTCGCCCGGGATGTGAAGGCCCTGGAAGGGGAGAAGGGCGGCGCCGTGCGGGTCGAGGAGGCCCGCAAGGCCCTGGAGGAGGCCAAGGCCAAGGTCGCCAAATACGACCAGGAGAAGGGCGAGATCAAGGCCAAGGCCGAGACCCTCGAGAAGGAGCGGGACGGCGCCATGCGCCAGGGCGCACCCTTCGGCCTCGCCGTGATCTTCCTGCAGATCGCCATCCTGCTCTCCTCCATCGCAGCCCTCCTGAAGAAGAAGCCCATCTACTACGCCGGTCTGGCCGTGGGCGCCGTGGGGCTCCTGTACTTCGCCAACGGCTTCTTCCTGTTCTTCTAGGCGCTCCATGGCCAACCTCGTCCTCCCCTACCGCAAGCCCCAGGAGGGGCGGGACTACTGGATCAAGGACGACGTCCTTCCCGATCCGTTGGCCGTGGTGGGGCGGGCCCTGGCCTGCACCGAGTGGGAACTGGGCTTCCCCCACCGCCCCGAGCGCTGGCCCGGCATGCGCATGATGCCCGCCCTCACCCCCGAGGAGCTGGCCCCCATCGAGGCCTGGGTCCGGTCCGTCACCGGGGCGAAGAAGCTGTGGGTGGAGTCGGGCCCCGAAGGCGCCACGCTCAACCACAACTGCATCCAGGTGGTGGGCGCCCAGGAGAGCGGCCCCCGCCCCCACACCGACAGCCGGCGCCTGGCCCGGTACGCCGGCGTGCTGTACCTGCAGCCCAAGCCCCGCGCCGATGCGGGCACCAGCTTCTACCGCCTGAAGACCCCGAGCGGCCAGCTCAGCGGCAACCTCTGTCCGCCCCAGTGCACCTACATCCACGAGGCCATCGGCACCACCAAGCTGCCCCTGCAGGCCTGGCACGAGGAGCTGGCGGTGCCCAACGTCTTCAACCGCATGATCCTCTACCGCGCCGACCTCGTGCACAGCGCCAGCCGGTACTTCGGCCACGAGCTGAAGGACCGCCGGATCACGGCCGTGTTCTTCTGGATGGCCTAGTCCTTCTTCTCCGCCGCGGGCTCGGCGGGCTTCACCTCGGCCTTGGCGGGGGCCTCCGCCACGGGGGCCTTGGGAGCGGCGGCCTTCGCCTTCACCCCCGCGCTCTTGCGGGCCGCCTCGGAGGCCTGCTTCGCCTCGGCGTGGGCCGCCTTCGCCTCCCGGTGGGCCTGCTGGGCCCGGGCTTCGGCGACCTTGGCCTGGGCTTCGGCCCGGCGGGCCTTCACGGAGGCCCGCTCAGCCGCCTGCAGGTGGGCCTTCGCTTCGCGCACCTGCCGCTCGGCGGCCTTCTCCGCCCCCTTGGCCGCCTTCAGGGCCTGGGTCGCCTTCGCCACAGCCTCCCGGGCTTCGAGGACGGCGGGGTCCGCCGCGGCATGGGCCTTCGGGGCCGCGGGCGCGGCCTTCTCCTGGCCCACCAGGGCCGGGGCGAGGAGACAGAGGGCGAGGGTCAGGGCGGGACGCATGGACACTCCGGGGGAATGGGCTCCCCAGGGTCCAGGGGCCGCTCCGGGATGTCAATGGAATGCGGTCAGGGCCGCCGGAGCACTTGCTCAACGGTGGAAAGGAGGGCCTGGGCGCCCGCCTCCGGATCCAGGATGGGGTGCGCCCCGGGCACGTGGGGCCCCACGCCCAGGAAGGGCAGGCCCGTCTCCCGGGCCGCGTGCAGGTCGTGGGGGCGATCCCCGGCGTAGAGGTGCGGACCTTCACAGCCGACCAGGGCCAGTCGGATCAGGTCGGCGCGACTGTGTCCAGGTCGGCTCCCCCACAGGGGAATGCCCGCGTCCACGCCCAGCGCCCGGGCCTTGAAAGCCAGGAGGCGCGGCGCATTGCCGCTCACCAGGGCCACGGGCCGCCCCGTGCGGTGCAGCGTATTGAGCCCCGTCACGAGGCCCTCGTAGACCACCGCGGCCCGGGCCCCCGGAGCGAACTCCCGTTCGAACCGGAGCAGGCAGGCCGCCTCGAAGTCCCGGTAGCCCGCCTCGGAGAGGCCCGCGCCGAAGCGCCCCAGGTGCAGCTCGTCCACGATCTCCCAGTCCGTGCTGCCCTGGCAGGCGCGCAGCTCGGCCTCCGTGGGCAGCTGCCCCCACAGCTCCCCGAGCACCTCCCGCAGGAGGACGTAGCCCCCGCTGAAGTGGCCGAGGGTTCCATCCAGGTCGAAGCAGAGGGGCATGGCGGCTCCTATCTGAAGACTGACAGGACTTCGGCGAAGTTTCAGGTTCCCGGAATTCCGTCGACAAGCTCCCCAGTGCCCCGGAGGTCCGATGCGATTGTTCCGTGCCCTGCCGTCCCTCACCCTCGTGCTCGCCGCCTGCGGCCTCACGATCCCCTTGGCTGCCCAGGCGCCGCCGGACAAGGCCAAGCAGGAACCCGCCGCCTCGGAAGCGGCCATCAAGGAGGAACTCGACATCCTCCTCAACATCGAGATCATCAGCGTCTCCAAGGTGGCCCAGCGGCCCATCGACGCCCCCGGCGTGGTCTCCGCCATCCAGGCCGACACCCTGCGCGATTACGGCTGGACGAGCCTCAACGAGGTCATGGGCAACCAGCCCGGCTTCGTGCCCAGCCAGGATTACGACCGCCGCACCCTCAGCGCCCGCGGGGTCTACGAGGGGTGGAACAACAACCACATCCTCGTGCTCGTGGATGGCGTGCCCTTCAACGACAACATCTACGGCACCGCCTACACCTGGGAGATCACACCCCTCTTCGCGGCGAAGAACCTGGAGATCATGCGCGGCCCCGGCTCCGCCCTCTACGGCTCCAACGCCGTGAACGGCGTGGCCTCCCTGAACACCGTGAAGGCCGAGGACATCCAGCAGGGGGGCCAGGCCCGCCTCCGCTTCGGGGAGCACGGCACCCAGGTCACCGACGTGATGACGGGCGGCAGCGGCGACCTCGTGAGCTTCGTGGCCGCCTTCAACGCCACCAGCACCCAGGGCAACGAGTACCTGAGCCTGGATGGCAGCGGCCGGGGCACCGAGTTCCGCACCCACGACCACCGGGCCAACACCTACTTCTTCGCGAAGATGGAGGGCCTGTTGGGCCTGGACGGCTGGAGCCTCCAGCTGCACCAGCAGCGCTGGAATTTCGATACGGGCCACGGCTGGGTGTTCTTCATCCCCGATCAGCCCGAGAGCATGAAGGAGGAGCGGCGCATCGCCGTGCTGAAGTACGCCAAGGAGAGCGGCGGCCTCACCCAGGAATACGCCCTGCGCTACCAGTGGCACGGCATCGACTGGAACCAGCGCTACTACCCCGA
>DATFAX010000155.1:0-31370 GCA_035254125.1 Holophagaceae bacterium
GGGCGATGGCCACGGTGGCGAAGACCTCGAAGAAGCCCTCCACCCAGAGGTGGACCACCCACCAGCGCCAGTACTCGGCCAGGGCGAGGTGCGTCTCGCGGTTGTACATGAAGCCGGCGCTGTAGAAGAGGGGGATGGCGATGGCGGCCAGCAGGAAGAGCTTGAGCAGGCCCAGGCGGCCCTTCTCGGCGGCCAGCGCGGGGCGCAGCGCCCGGACGACGAGCACCAGCCAGCCCACGAGGCCCACGGTCAGCAGGATCTGCCAGAGGCGGCCCAGCTCCACGTATTCATAGCCCTGATGGCCCAGCATGAAGGAGCCGGAGAGCTTGCCCAGGATGGCCTGGTGGCTGCCGGTGAGGGCGCCCACCACGACGACGACCAGGGCGCCCAGCAGCGCGGCGGTGCCAATCCCCTGCCCCTTGGGTTCCTTGCCGGAGAGGCGGGGCCCCAGGTAAAGGCCCGTGGCCAGCCAGCAGGTGGCGATCCAGAACACGGCGAGCTGCAGGTGCCAGGTGCGGGAGGCGGCATAGGGCAGGATGCGGCTGAGGTCGATGCCGTAGAGGGCGTTCCCCTCCACCGCATCATGGGCCGTGAAGATGCCCATGCCGATCTGCACGAGGAAGAGGGCGATGGCCACGCCGAAGTAGAGGGCGGCCCAGCGCTGGCTGCGGGTGGCGGGCTGGGCCGCGAGGGGCTTGGGTTCCGGCAGTTCCTCGTCCTCCCGGGAGGCGTGGTGCCACACGAGGAGGCCCACCCCCGCCAGCAGGATCACGATGGAGAGGATGCTCCAGAAGTGGCTGCGGGGCGTGACCGTATTGCCCACGAGGGATTCCTGGGGCCAGTTCTGGGTCCAGCTCTCGGACTGGCCGGGGCGGCGGGCCGCGGCGGTCCAGGCGGTCCAGAGGTAGAAGTCGGCGACGCGGCGCCCCTCCTCCATCGTGGGAATCCACTTGGCCGGGATGGCGGCGTCCTTGTCCCCCAGCGACACGGTGCGGGCCAGGGCCTCCTGGGCGGCCAGGTAGCCCTTGGCACGGGCGGGATCCAGGGCGAGCTTGCCCCCTTCCACGCGGCTCTGCTGGAAGCGCTGCTTCACCTGCTCCCGGGCTTCGGCATCCGAGAGCCCTTCGGCCTTCAGGGCCGCCAGGGTGCCTTCCGCCCACTGGTGCAGGGCGGCGGCGGTCCAATCGGGCGCCAGATAGGCGCCATGGCCCCAGATGGAGCCCAGGTGCTGGCCCCCATGACCCAGGTAGAGCTTCTGCCCTTCGAGGACGGCCCCTTCAGGCGCCAGGATGGACCCCTCGGTCACCACCTGGCCGGGGATGGGTGGGGCCTCCCGGGCGATGCGCAACCCCCCGTATCCCAACACTCCGAATCCACCCAGGACGATCAACAGCAGTGCAAACCAGCGGGCTCTCACGGGCACCTCCTGCTCTAGAGCCTGCAGAGAACGGGTCGCAACCTCCTTGACGCATGTCAAGGATGGCTGCCTTGAGATCCGTCAAGGCCCCCCCTCGACCCCGGGTCCAACCTTGACTCACTGAAGGAGGCCGCATGAGCCAGGAGTGGATCGGGAAGAGCGTGGGCGAGCTGGTGCTGGAGAAACCCAGCCGCTCGAAGGTGTTCGAGAAGGTGGGGCTGGACTACTGCTGCAAGGGCCACCAGGCCCTGGGCGTGGCCTGCGCCGAAAAGGGGATCGAACTGGAAGGCATCCTCGCGGCCCTGGCCGCCCAGGACGCCGCTGCCCACCAGGAAGAGGACCAGAGCTGGCGCGACAGTGTGGAGGCCGCGGTGGAGCACATCGTCTCCAAGCATCACGTCTTCATGCGGGAGTGCATGCCCCGCCTGGACTTCCTCACCCAGAAGGTGGCCAATGTGCACGGCCAGGAGGACCCCCGCCTGGTGGAGCTGCGCCGCCTGTACCTGCAGTTCCAGGAGGAGACCTACGCCCACCTGGAGAAGGAGGAGCGGGTGCTCTTCCCCATGTGCATCGCCCTGGCCCAGGGCCGCACCGGCGCCGCCATGGGCGGCTGCCACATGAGCGTCCAGATGCCCGTGAACGCCATGATGCATGAGCATGAGAACCACGGCGCCAACCTGGAGGCCTTCAGCCGCCTCACGGACGGCTACGTGCCCCCGGCCGGTGCCTGCAACAGCTGGCGGGCCATGCTCGACGGCCTCCAGGAGATGGAGCAGGACCTCCACCGCCACATCCACAAGGAGAACAGCTGGCTGTTCCCGACCGCCGTGGAGCTGGAGCGGAAGTAACGTTCAGCAGCCAGCTGTCAGCGGTCAGCCTAGACGGGCGCCGACCCACCGGTGGGTCGGCGCCTTGCTTTAGCTGATGGCTGACCGTTGATCGCAGATTGCTCCTCATCGATATATTCCCAGGCCATCCCCTCTCACCTGCGCCTCCGGGGCTGGACGTCATCCCACCTGACACAAATCACTGGTGAAATGGGGCACCCGCCTTGTACCTTGGGCTTTCCACCAGCTCTTTCCAGGGAACACCATGGCCACACCGCTGTTGCCCGTCACGCTCACCTGCAATACGGATCTCCGGTTCATCGACCTGATCCAGGTCGTGGGTGCCGAGTTCCTGAAGCACCTGAGCTTCACGCAGGAGGACGGCGAACAGCTGTGGCTGGCGATCCAGGAGGGCATCGCCAACGCCATGCGCCATGGGAACAAGCTGGACCAGAGCAAGCCCGTCCGGGTGACCTTCATCCCCAAGAGTGACCGCTTCGAGATCCAGATCAGCGATCAGGGCAAGGGCATCGACCTGGATACGATCCCCAACCCGAACCTGCCGGAGAACCTCATGAAACCCGGGGGGCGCGGTGTGTTCTTCATGCGGGCCGTCATGGACGAAGTCCGCCTGGACCGCAGCCCCGAGGGCAGCACCCTGGTGCTCATCAAGGCCCGGAAGGTCCGCGAAGCCGAGGCCTGATGGACGCCAGGCTCCAGTCCCGGGCCCAGACCCTCGCCTGGATCACGGTGGGCTGGAACCTCATCGAGGGCATCCTCTCCGTGGGCTTCGGCGCCAAGGCGGAGAGCCTCTCCCTCTTCGGCTTCGGCCTGGACAGCTTCGTGGAGGTGGGCAGCGCCCTGATGGTGCTCTGGCGCCTGCGGCATGAAGGTGTCACGCCCCGGGAGCGCAGCGCGGCCAAGGTCATCGGTGCCCTCTTCCTCCTGCTGGCCGTGAGCGTGGCCTACGGGGCCGCCCATCGCCTGGTCTCGCGGGAAGCGCCGGATTCCTCCCTGCCCGGCCTCGTGATTTCCCTGGCCAGCCTCGCCTTCATGGCCTGGCTCTGGCGCGCCAAGCGCCGGATCGCCGACGCCGCCTGCAGCCCCACCCTGGCCGCCGACGCCGCCTGCAGCCTCGCCTGCATCCAGCTGAGCGTCGTGCTGCTGGCCGGCAGCCTCCTCTTCCTCGTGGCCCCGAAGCTCTGGTGGGCCGATGCCGGGGCCAGCCTCGTCCTCGCCGGCCTCATCTTCCGCGAGGGCTGGGGCATCCGCAAAGCCGCCTCCCGCGCTGATTTCGACGGCGGCTGCGGCTGCCACTGAGCTCGGGGGCCTAGGCGAAGGCCCAGGCCTTGGCCGCCTCCCTTAGCGCCTGCACGGCGGGATTCCGCAACCTCCGCTCCACGTTCACGGCGTAGATGCGCTCCTGCACGCCCTCGGCCCGTCCCAGCCGCTTCACGTGGTACTGGCGGACGATCTCCGAAGCCGTGGCCTCCGGGGCCGCGAAGACGCCGGCTCCCGCCTGCCCGAAGGCCTTGAGCAGGGCGCTATCGCTGAACTCGCCCACGATGCGGGGCCGCAGGCCATGGGTGGCCATCCACTGATCCATGCCCCGGCGCAGCGCCGTGCCCGCCGCCGGGAGGAGCCACGGGGCATCCTGCAGGCAGCCGGGGAAGGGACCCTTGAGCCGGCGGGCCAGGGTGGGCGTCGCGAAGACCGCGACCCCCGATTCCGCCAAGAGGTGGCTGAAGGCCTTGAGGCGGGCCTGGGGGTCGAGGGGACGGTCCGTGAGGATCAGGTCCAGATCGTGGGTGGCCAGGGCGGCAAGCAGGCGCTCCGTCTCGTCCTCCACGCAACGCAGCCGGGGCGTCTCGGGCAGGTCCAGTGCCGGAGCCAGCAGTTTCTGGATCATGAGCTTGGGCAGCACGTCGGAGATGCCCACGGCGAGCACGGGGCGGCGGCGCACATCCCGGCCCGCCAGGGCCTCCCGCAGTTCCCGCCCCAGGCCGAAAATCTCGTCGGCGTAGCGAAAGACCACCTTCCCGGCCTCCGTGAGGGCCACCCCCCGGCCCGCCTTCTCAAAGAGCTTCTCCCCCAGGTCCGCTTCCAGGGCCCGGATCTGCGCGCTGAGGGTCGGCTGGGAGAGGCGCAGGACCTCCGAAGCTCGCGTGATGCCCCCTTCCCGGGCTGCCGTCCAGAAGTAGAGGAGGTGGTGGTAGTTGAGCCATTCGAAGGTCGGGTATTCCATAGATTCATTCTATGCTTTTTATCTTTTTTTCGATTGGACCTCTGTTTGTGGAGCCTTGAACCTGAGAAGGCCCCGATGGGCGCACCGAGGACCCCCATGCACATCGACCTCAAGGGTCATGGCGTCACCTTCACCGAAGCCCTGGGCGAGCACGCCCGCCGCCGCCTGGCCTTCGCCCTTTCCCGTTTCGGGCCCCGGCTCGCGCGGGTGCGCCTCCACCTGGAGGATGTGAATGGCCCCAAGGGCGGTGTGGACAAGCGGTGCCGGGTGGTGGTGCACCTGGCCCAGGGCGGTGAGGTGCTGGCGGAGGATGTCTCCGCCGACGCCTACGAGGCCATCGCCGGGGCCGTGGACCGGGTGGCCCGGGGGCTCGGCCGCAGCCTCGAGCGCCTCCGCGAGGGGAAGCGCTGACCATGGAGCCCACCCTCGGCTCCCCCTGGATGTGGGGCGCCTTCCTCGCCTTCGTGCTGGCCATGCTGGCCCTGGACCTGGGTGTGTTCCACCGCACCGCCCACCGCGTCTCCCTCAAGGAGGCGGCCATCTGGAGCGGCGTCTGGGTGGGGCTGGCCCTGGGGTTCGCCGCGCTCATCGGCACCACCTACGGTTCCGAGCGGGGCGTGGAATTCCTCACGGGCTACCTCATCGAGAAGGCCCTGAGCATCGACAACATCTTCGTGTTCGTGCTGATCTTCGGGGCCTTCGCCGTGCCTGAGGCTTACCAGCACCGGGTGCTCTTCTGGGGCATCCTGGGTGCCCTGGTCATGCGGGCCCTCTTCGTGGCCCTGGGGGCGGCCCTGCTGGCCAAGTTCCACTGGGTGCTCTACCTGTTCGGGGGGTTCCTGCTGATCACGGGCGTGAAGATGCTGTGGCTGCGGAACGCCGCCTTCGACCCCCGCGACAACCCCATCTTCAGGCTCTTCCGCCGGTTCGTGCCCGCCGTGGACAGGTACCACGGTCCCGCCTTCACGGTGGTCCAGAACGGGAAGCGCTATGCCACCCCCCTGCTGCTCGTGCTGGTGGCCGTGGAGCTCACCGACGTGATCTTCGCGGTGGACAGCGTGCCCGCCATCTTCGCGGTGACCCGGGACCCCTTCCTGGTTTTCACCTCCAACATCTTCGCCATCCTGGGCCTGCGTTCCCTCTACTTCCTGCTGGCCGGCGTGGTCGACCGCTTCCACCACCTCAAGGTGGGGCTCAGCCTGGTGCTGGTCTTCGTGGGCGGCAAGATGCTGGCGGTGGACGTGGTCAAGGTCCCCCCCTTCGCCAGCCTCGGCATCATCGCCCTCTTGGTGGGCGGCAGCGTGGCCACCTCCCTCCTCTGGCCCAAGCGATCCACCGCCCTTCCGGAGGTGGGATGAACCGCCCGGGACCTGGCTTCGCCTCCCTCCTGATGGGTCTCGCCGCGCCCGCGGCCCTGCCGGGATTAGGGTCCGTGGCGGCACCGGCCGTGGGCCTGGCCGCCATGGCCCTGGGGTGGCAGGTGGCGATGGGTCGAACCACCCCCTGGATCCCGGAGCGGGCGCGCCGCTGGCTGACGCCGGTCCCCGCCCTGCGTCCCCTTACCCGTCGCGTCCTCCGGATTCTGAGGGGGTTCCGCCGCCTCCCCCTACCGCCCCTCCCCCGCTGGCTGGCGGGTGCCGCCGTGGCCTGGACCGGATTCCTCCTCCTCCTGCCGCTGGCTCCGGTGCCCTTCAGCAATGCCCTGCCGGCCGTGGCTCTGGGCCTTCTGGGAGGTGGCCTCCATCCCACCCGCAGCACCTGGGCCTGGGCTGGCTTCGGCATCAGCGGCGCCTTCACCGCCGGACTCGCCTGGGCGGCGGACTTCCTGCTCGCGGCCCTCGCGGCCCTCCTCCGGACCTGACCCCATGCTCCTGGAATCCCTGCGCCGCGCCGATGCGGCCCGGCCCCGGCTGGCCGATGCCGCGGCGATCCTCCGCCGCGGCGGCCTCGTGGCCTTCCCCACTGAAACCGTGTACGGCCTGGGGGCCGATGCCCTGAATCCGCGGGCCCTGGAACGGATCTTCGAAGCCAAGGGGCGGCCCCGGAGCAACCCCCTCATCCTGCACGTCGCCGGCCTCACCATGGCCCGTGGGCTGGTGACGGAGGTGCCCCTGCGCGCCCTCCGGCTCATGGAGGCGTTCTGGCCCGGGCCCCTCACCCTCATCCTCCCCAAGCACCCCTGCGTGCCCGATGAAGCCACCGCTGGCGGTTCCACCGTGGCCCTGCGGATGCCGGAGCACCCGCTGGCCCTGGCCCTCCTCCGCACCTTCGGGGGTCCCATCGCCGCGCCCAGCGCCAACCGCTCGGAGCATGTGAGCCCCACGACGGCGGAACATGTGCGGGCCGACCTCGGCGATCGCGTGGATCTGATCCTGGACGGCGGCCCCTGCCGGTCGGGGCTGGAGAGCACCGTGGTGGATCTCAGCGGCCCGGTGCCCCGCCTCCTCCGCCCGGGCCCCCTGGCCCCGCCGGCATTGGTGGCGGTGCTGGGGATGGACCTGGCCCCGCCCAGGCCCGCTCACGGCATCCAGCGCTCCCCGGGACAGGCCCGTCGCCATTACGCCCCCGGCCTTCCAGTGATCCTGCGGGCCCAGGGGGAAGCCCTGCCCTCCTCGGGCCCCCTCGGGTGGATGAGCTTGGAGCCCACCCGGGAGACCTGCCCCCAGGTCTCGGTTCGGATCGAGATGCCCCGGGATCCAACCGACTACGGGCGCGCGCTCTATGGCGTGCTCAGGGACCTGGAGCAGCTCCCCCTCCGGGGCCTGGTGGTGGACCGCCCTCCGGACACCCCGCCCTGGCAGGCCGTCCAGGATCGGCTCCACCGCGCCTCGGCCCCAGGCCCCCTTCCCGCCGTCCCCCTCTTTCTTCCGGAGTGTCCATGAGTTCCTGGAGCATGCTGCTCGAGCCCGCCGTCTTGTTCTTCGTCCTGGGCGTCGTCGTCGCCTTCATCGGATCCAACCTCGAGATCCCCCAGCCGGTGGCGAAGTTCCTCTCCCTCTACCTGCTGATGGCCGTGGGGTTCAAGGGTGGCCAATCCCTGGCCCACACCGGATTCAACGCCCAGGTGAGCCTCATCATCGTGCTGGCCATGCTCCTCGCGATGGCCATCCCCGCCTGGAGCTACCTCATCCTTAAACGGGGCGTCGGCATCTTCGACGCCGCGGCCATCGCGGCCACCTACGGTTCGGTGAGCGCCGTGACCTTCACCGTGGCCAGCCAGTTCGTGGCGGCCCACGGCCAGGCGACTTCGGGTGGCGCCACCGTGGCCCTGGTGCTCATGGAATCCCCCGCCATCATCATGGCCGTGCTCCTGGCCAGCTGGGCCCGCAGCCAGATGGCCGCACAGGCCCCCGCCACCGGCGCCGCGGATCCGGCCGTGGAATCCGTGGTCCCCGAGATGGTGACCGCGGCGCGCCCCGCGGCCCCCGTGCGCTTGAAGGCCGTGCTCCACGAGGCCTTCACGGACGGGGCCCACCTCCTGCTCATCGGCAGCCTGATCATCGGGGCCCTCTCCGGCGAGAAGGGCGCGGAAGCCATGAAGCCCTTCACCGGCGATCTCTTCAAGGGCTTCCTGGCCTTCTTCCTCCTGGAGATGGGCATCCTGGTAGGCCGCCAGCTCCGGCAGGTGCGCGATGTGGGCCCCTTCCTCGTCGTCTTCGGCCTGCTGATGCCTCCCCTGCACGCCCTCGTGGCCATCCTGCTCGCGCGCCTGGCCGGCCTCTCCCAGGGGGATGCGACCCTCCTGGCCGTGCTGGGGGCGAGCTCCTCCTACATCGTGGTGCCCGCCGTGGTGCGCTACGCCATCCCCGAGGCGCGGCCCAGCCGCTACTTCACCATGTCCCTGGCCATCACCTTCCCCTTCAACGTCCTCGTCGGGATCCCGCTCTACCACGGCCTGGTGAGCCGGCTCATCCGATAGGAGCGTGCCCCCTCGGCGGCCCCGTCCGGTTCAGGAAACGGCCGGGGCCCCCATGGGCTGGAGTTTCGCCAGGGCCAGCTTCGGCAGGGACTTCTCCCAATTGGAGTCGTTCATGCGCCGGATGTCATGGATGCTCAATCCGTAGAGGCAATCCTCCAGCTGGGGACGGAGCGTGAGCCACACGTTGTGCATCAGGCAGGGCCCCGGATCATTGCAGGGCCGGTTCTCCAGGATGCAGGCCGGCAGGCCGAGCCCTTCGCCCAGGGCCTGCGAGACGCAGGCGATGGTGACCTGGGTATCCGGGCGGGCCAGGCGATACCCGCCGTGGGGCCCCCGAGTGCCTTCCACGAGGCCCGCCTTGGCCAGGGTCTGCATCACCTTGGCCAGGAAAGGGCCCGGCACGTCGGCCCGTTCGGCGAGCTCGTGCACCGCGATGCGGGTCCCATCGGCGGGCAACCGGACGAGGGCCTGGAGGGCGTAGGAGAGGCTGGTCGGGAAGAACATAGGCGTACCCCGCGATCAGCGTGGGGACAATTCCGGACCCGGACAAACCATTCTTGACGCCGATCACCCGAGGCGGGTGGCCCCGTGTGACCCTCAAGGGCGCTTCAGCACAAGGAATCGCCTGCGGAATGGGAAGGGCGTGTGACCACCCTCCAATTCCGGATAGGCCTCGGTCAACCGCGCCAGGTACTCCCCTTCGAAGGTCGCCCGCGCCTCGGGCTCCAGCCGGTCCAGGTAGGGGCGGAGGGCCGTCGCCCGAACCCAGGCGAGGATGGCTGCGGGCCCATCCATCACCTGCTGGTACACCGTATCCCACTGATCCAAGCGCGCCGCACGGGGCGCCAGGAGTTCGTGGAGGCGCCGGGGCGGCAGGGGCGGGTGCCAGGGTTCGAACCCGTGGAAGCGATGCCGCCAGGGGCCGGCCGCGGCCACCTCCCGGATGAGGGCGTGGGAGGGCTCCGCATGGTTCGCGGGCATCTGCACCGCCAGCACCCCACCGGGGGTCAACTGGTCCACGAGCCGGGGGAGCAGGTGCTCATGATCCCCCACCCACTGCAGGGAGGCGTTGGCGAAGATGAGGTCGGCCGGTGCGGGGGCGGACCAGGTCGCCAGATCCGCCTGGGTCCACCGGGTACGCGGCTCGCCGGCCGCGGCGGCCTCCAGCATTTCCGCGGAACTGTCCACACCCTCCAGGTCCGCCTCCGGCCACCGGGCCCGGAGCAGCCCCGTGCTGGTGCCCGTGCCGCAGCCCAGATCCACCAGCCGCGAAGGGGCCTCCAGGTCCACCCGAGCGAGGAGCTCCACCGCGGGTCTCAACCTGAGGTCCGAAAAGCGCAGGTAGAGGCCTGGGTCCCAGGCCATGTCAGACGGCCACGGGCGTGACCACGTAGCGGCCCTTGGCGTCCTGGGTCACGGTGCCGGCGGGGATCTCCGGGTCGTGCTCGAAGACGAGCACGGTGTCCGTGCCCGTCACGCGGTCCAGGAGCTTGATGCGCTCGTTCACGCAGGTGACCACGTCCAGGTCGTACCCCATGACCCAGGCGGGCTGGATGTGGCGGGCCGTGGGGATCAGGTCGGCCAAGTAGACGAGGACGCGGCCGCCGCCCGTGACCGTCACCGTCTGCACCCCCTCGATGTGGCCGGGGGCCAAGTCCAGGGTGATGCCGGGCAGGAGCTCCGTGCGCCCCTCGACCGTATCGAGCACCCCGGCCTGTTCCAGGGGTTCCCAGTTCTTGGGAAGGTAGCTGGCCTTCACCCGAAGGTGGGGATGCTTCGCGTCCTGGAGATCCTGCTTCTGCACCACGTAGCGGGCGTTGGGGAAGCTGGGCACCAGCTCGCCCACCGCATTGAAGCGGGTGCTACCGCCCGCGTGGTCGAAGTGCAGGTGGGTGAGGATGCAGAGGGTGATGTCCTCGGGCTTCACGCCGTGCTTCCCCAGCTCGCGGTCCAGGATGCCCCGGCCCTCGAACTTGAAGCGGGCCATGAAGGCGTCTTCCTCCTTGTCCCCGTTGCCGTTGTCCACGAGGATCACGTGCCGCTTCCCGGCCACCTCGCCCCGGATCAACAGGCAGTTCGTGGCCATGGTGATCTGGTTGTCGGCATCGCAGGGGTAGACCTTGTTCCACACCACCTTGGGCACGGTGCCGAACATGGCCCCGCCATCCAAGGCGAAGGTGCCGGCGTTGATGATCTGAACATCCCAAGGTCCGAACTGCATGGGAGCCTCCTGGGACCGATTATCTCACTTCTCCACGAGCTTCTTGAACGCCGTCATGAGCTCCATGGGCAGGGGGAAGACGATGGTGCTGTTCTTCTCCACGGCGATCTCCGTGAGGGTCTGGAGGTAGCGCATCTGCAGGGCGGCGGGGTTCTGGCTGATCGTGTTCGCGGCCTCCAGCAGCTGGCGGCTGGCCATGAGTTCGCCCTCGGCGGCGATGATCTTGGCCCGCTTCTCCCGCTCGGCTTCCGCCTGCTTGCCCATGGCCCGCTGGATCTGCTCGGGCAGGTCCACGCTCTTCAACTCGACGCTGGACACCTCGATGCCCCAAGGCTCTGTGGCGTGGTCGATGATTTCCCGCAAGCGCATGCTGAGCTTCTCGCGATCGGCCAGCAGCTCGTCCAGGGTGACTTCGCCCAGGATGGATCGCAGGGTCGTCTGGGCGATCTGGCTCGTGGCGTAGTCAT
Source organism: Holophagaceae bacterium (assembly GCA_035254125.1). Lineage (GTDB taxonomy): Bacteria > Acidobacteriota > Holophagae > Holophagales > Holophagaceae > JAFDVN01. Next base: position 11,097 of record DATFAX010000155.1, read on the forward strand.
AGTTCTCCACGCCGAGGATGGCCTGCCGGGGATCCAGCACCTTGAAGTAGACGACGGCGCTCACCTTCAGGCTCACGTTGTCGCGGGTGATGACATCCTGGCTTGGCACGTTGAGGACGAAGGTGCGCAGGGACACCGTGATGGCCCGTTGGAAGGGCCGGAAAATGAAGATGAGGCCCGGCCCCTTGGCCTTGTCGCCCACCTTGCCCAGGGTGAACACGACGAGCCGCTCATACTCGTTCACCACCTTGAGGCAGCTCAGGAGGTAGATGAGCGGGACGAAGAGGAAGGGGCCGCAGCCGAGGAAGGGAAGGAGGGCATCCATGGGAGGCTCCTGCGAAGGGCCTCAGTGTACGCCTCAGCCCTGCACAAAGGGATTCTGTTCCCGTTCCTCGCCGATGGTGGTCGCGGGGCCGTGGCCGGGGATGACGAGGGTGCCCGGGGCCAGCGGGTAGAGCTGCCCCTGGATGCTGGCCTCCAGCTGGTTGAAGTCACCGCCCCAGAGGTCCGTGCGCCCCACACCCCGGCGGAAGAGGGTATCCCCGGCCAGCACCACGCCGCCCCGTTCGAAGGCGCCATGGAAGCAGCAGGAACCCGGCGTGTGACCGGGAGTATGGAGCACGGCCAAGTCGTGATGGCGTTCCCCGTGAGCCAGTTCCCCCATGTCCGGCCGGGGGATGGCGGGCATGCCGAAGGCGCCCGTCTGCATCTCCAGGTTCTCCACCAGGAACGTATCGCCGGGATGGAGGAGGGCCGGGACCTGCCAGAGGTCCTGCAGTTCCTTCGTGGCCCCCACGTGGTCGAAGTGGGCGTGGGTGTGGAGCAGGCTCGTCACCTTGAAGCCCAGCTGGGCCACCCGGGCCGCGATCTTGCGGCCATCGCCGCCGGGATCCACCACCACCCCGGTGCCCTTGGCGGGGTCCCAGAGCAGGGAGCAATTGCAGCCCAGGGGCCCCACCGGGAAGGATTCGAGCTTCAGCATCAGGCGTCCAGGCGCAGGCTCAGGTCCGCCGCGGGGGCGCTGTGGGTGAGGGCGCCCACGCTGATGAAGTCCACGCCGGTCTCGGCGACGCTGCGCGCGCGGTCGAGGCTCATGTTGCCGCTGGCTTCCAGGAAGAGGTTCCTGCCGGAGGCATCGCGCAGGGCCACGGCCTCGCGGGTCAGGTCGTTGGACATGTTGTCGAGGAGCACGCCATCCACGCCGGGGCAGGCGAGGCAGGCCTTGAGCTGATCCAGGGTCTCCACCTCCACCTCGATGCGGATGAGGTTGGGGGCCACGGCCCGGGCCGCGGCCACGGCGCCCTCGATGCCACCGTGGGTCATGAGGTGGTTCTCCTTGAGGAGGACGCCATCACCCAGGCTCAGCCGGTGGTTGAAGCCCCCGCCGCAGCGCACGGCGTACTTCTCCAGGAGCTTGAGGCCCGGCGTGGTCTTGCGGGTGTCCAGGATGCGGGCCCTCGTGCCCGCCACGGCGTCCACGAAGGCCCGGGTGAGCGTGGCGGTGCCGCTGAGGCGCTGGAGGAGGTTCAGCATCACCCGCTCGCCCATGAGCAGGGCGTGGGCCCGGCCGGCGATGCGCAGCACCTCGGTGCCCTTGGCCATCCGGTCGCCGTCCTTGGCCAGGAGGGTGACTTCCACGGCCGGATCCACGATCTTCAGCACTTCCACGGCCACGGGCAGGCCCGCCAGGCAGAGGTCCGCCTTGGCCACCACGCGGCCGGCCATGGGCCGGTCCGGCACGGCGGCCGTGGACCAGTCCTGGGTGCCCCAGTCCTCCCGGAGGAAGGCCCGGAGGGAGTCGCGGTAGCTTTCGGGGTGCGGGGCATTGAACATACAGATAGTTTGCCAGAGGTCGCCATGCACCCCATCCGAAGCGAATGGATCGAACTGCCCGTGGAGGATGGCACCTCCCTCCGGGCCTGGGCGGCCCGCCCCTTGGGCGTGGCGAACCCGCCCGGCTTGCTGGTGCTCCAGGAGGTCTTCGGGGTGAACCCCCACATGCGCGACATCACCGAGCGCTGGGCCCGGGAGGGCTTCCTGGCCCTCTGCCCCGAGCTCTTCCACCGCACGGCGCCGGCCTTCGAGGCCCCGTATTCAGACCTCGCCGGCGCCCGGGCCGAGGCCGCCAAGCTCACCCTGGAGGGGCTGGATGCGGACTTCCGCGCCTGCGCCACCTGGCTCACCGGCGAGGGCGCCACCCGCCAGGCCGCCGTGGGCTACTGCATGGGCGGCCGCATGGCCTTCCTGGCCAACACCGCCCTGCCCCTCCGGGCCGCCCTCAGCTGCTACGGCGGCATGATCCCCCAGCACCTGGACCGCCTGCCCCGCCTCTCCGGCCCCCACCTCTTCCTCTGGGGCGGCAAGGACACCGCCATCACCTGGGAACAGCGCCCTGTCCTGGAACAGGCCCTCCTGGAGGCGAAGAAGCCCTTCGCCAGCCTCGTCTACAGCGAGGCCCCCCACGGCTTCTTCTGCGATGCCCGCCCCGAGCACTTCCACGCGGAGAGCGCGAGGCAGGGCTGGGCTGCGGGGTTGGCGTTCCTGCGGGAACACTTGGACTGAAGATCGCGAATGACGCGAATAGGGCGAATGACGCAAATTAGAGCGACGGCAATTTTTGATTCGCGTCATTCGCTCCATTCGCGTCATTCGCGATCCAAGGAGATAATCAGGGTTTCCTTGGAGGACCCATGTCCCTCGTGCTCGTCGAGAAGCAGGACCGCATCGCCTGGGTGACGCTGAACCGTCCCGAGAAGATGAACGCCCTCAACAACGCGCTCCTGAAGGAACTGGAGTGCGAGATCGCGGGCCTGGAGCACGACGCCGAGGTGGGCGTGGTGGTGCTCACGGGGGCCGGTGAGAAGGCTTTCGTGGCCGGTGCCGACATCAGCGAACTCAAGGATCTGGACAGCGGCTCCGCCCGGGAGCAGGCCCTCAAGGGCCAGGCGGTGTTCAACCGCATCGCCGCCCTGCCCAAGCCCGTCATCGCCGCCGTGAACGGCTTCGCCCTGGGCGGTGGGTGCGAGCTGGCCCTCTCCGCCCACATCCGCGTGGCCTCCGAGAACGCCAAGTTCGGCCTGCCCGAGGTCTCCCTGGGCATCATCCCCGGCTACGGCGGCACCCAGCGCCTCCCCCGCCTCGTGGGCGCCGGCGTGGGCCTCGACATGATCCTCAGCGGCGACATGATCCCCGCCGCCGAGGCCCTGCGCATGGGCCTCGTGAGCCGCGTCTTCCCCCAGGCCGATCTGAAGGCCGGGGTGGAGAAGCTGGCCAAGACCATCCTCAGCCGCGGTCCCCTGGCCCTCACCCGGGCGATCTCCGCCGTGCAGCAGGGCCTGGACATGCCCCTGGAGCAGGGCCTCCAGTTCGAAGCCGCCCTCTTCGGCCTCCTGGCCGCCAGCCAGGACATGAAGGAGGGCATGGGCGCCTTCCTCGAGAAGCGACCCGCCGCCTTTAGGGGCTGTTGAGCCGCCCCTTGGCGGCTTTACAGCCCCTAAAGGCGGGCCTCCCCTGGAGGCCCGGCGCAAGGAGCTCAGCACCATGACGCTCTTCTATGGCCGGAAGTCCCTCTTCATCAAGGAGGAGGTGGCGATCCTCAAGCTCACGGACACCTACCACCTGCTGGATCCCGATTCCGGCCTGGAGGTGGGCGTGGCCAGGGACGAGCCCTCCTGGAAGTGGCTGCGCCTGTTGGTGAAGAAGCACCTGCTGCCCACGGATGTCCGAGTCTACGCACCGGGCCAGCCTTCGGCGCACCTGACGGTGCATAAACGGGTGGGCTTCTTCCGGACCCGCCTCACCCTCCACGGCGCCAGCGGGGAGCTTCTCGCCCAGATGCGCTCGCGGCTGTGGACCCTGGGGGGTGCCTTCGATGTGCAGGATGCCCGGGGCCTGCCCTTGGGCGAACTGAAGGGCGATTGGAAGGGCTGGGATTTCACCTTCACGGTGAACGGGCAGGTTTTCGGGCGCATCACCAAGAAGTGGGCGGGCCTCGCCAAGGAGCTGTTCACCAATGCCGACCAGTACCTGGTGGTGCTGGACGCCGAAGGCGAACGCACGCCCCACGGCCTGGCCCTGCTCACGGGCTTGGCCCTGGCGGTGGACGTGGTTTACAAGGAGCGGCAGGGCTGATCCCCGGCCGCCCCTTGTCCCCGATTCAACCGGATCGCATTGGGCCGGGTCCAAGGGAAGATCCGGAGCTCCAATGCGAATGACCTTCCTCGGCCTCGCCACCCTGGCCGTCCTCGCCCAGGGTCCCCAGGCCCCCTCCTTGCCTGCGAGCCCCCTCAGCGCCGAACAGAAGGCCCTCCACCTCCTCAATCGCCTGGCCTACGGACCTCGGCCTGGCGATGTGGAGCGGCTGGCCCAGGGTGGCGACCCGGCCCTGAAGGCCTGGATCCTGGCCCAGCTCCAACCGGGCTCCGACCCGGCCCTGGCGGCCCGGCTCAAGACCTACACCACCCTGGAACTCAGCATCCCCGAGCTGCAGAAGGCCTACCCCCGCCCGGAGGCCCTGGCCAAGCAGGAGGGGCTGAGTGCGGAAGCCGCCAAGGCCCGGCGCGCTGAGGTGCCCCGGGAGCAGCGGCCCGTGCACATCGAAGAGGAATTGGCCTCCGCCAAGCTCTTCCGGGCCGTGAACGCGCAGCGGCAGTTGGAGGAAGTGCTGGTGGATTTCTGGTTCAACCACTTCAACGTGGATTGGACCAAGGGCGAGTGCAAATGGTTCGTGCCCGACTATGAGCGGAACGCCATCCGCCCCTTCGTGTTCGGACGCTTCCGCGACCTGCTCGGCGCCACGGCCCAGCATCCCGCCATGCTCTTCTACCTGGACAATTGGCTCAGCACCCGGGAGGGCTTCGATCCCAGCCAGTACGACCGGATGGGGGGCAACCGCCAGGCCCGGGCCGAAGCCCGCATGCTCCGGGATCGGAACCGCGAATCGGCGGGGCTGCCCCCGGCCATGCCCTCCGCGGACCAGGTCGCAGCCGCCCATGCCAAGCCTCCCGCCCGGAAGATGGGCCTGAACGAGAACTACGCGCGGGAGCTGATGGAGCTGCACACCCTGGGCGTGGACGGCGGCTACACCCAGGCCGACGTGCGTGAAGTGGCCCGCTGCTTCACGGGCTGGACCCTGGATCAGCCCCGGCAGGCCGCGACACCCCGCTTCCGCCCCGTAGCCCACGACGCCGGCGACAAGGTGGTGCTGGGAAAGGCCATCACCGCCGGGGGCGTGAAGGACGGGGAGGCCGTGCTGGACCTCCTGGCCGCCCATCCCGCCACTGCGCGCTTCATCGCCACGAAGCTGTGCCGCCGCTTCGTGGCGGACCAGCCGCCCTCCGCCCTGGTGGAACGGGTGGCCCAGGTCTTCCTCAGCTCCGGCGGCGATCTGCGGAAGACCTACGCGGCCGTCTTCTTCAGTCCCGAATTCTGGTCCGCGGAGGCCCACCTCGCCAAGGTGAAGACCCCCTTCGAGTTCATGGCCTCCACCCTCCGAGGCCTGGATGCCACGCTCGAGGATCCCCTGCCCCTCATCGCCCAGCTGAACCGCATGGGCCAGCCCCCCTATCGCTGTGCGCCGCCCACGGGCTGGAAGGATACGGCGGAGGCCTGGGTGAGCACCGGCGCGCTGGTGAACCGCGTCCAACTGGGCATGGCCCTGGGTCGGCAGCAGGTGAAGGCCGTGAGCTGGGATCGGGAAGACCTCCGCAGCGCCGTCCGCGGCGCCCCCCCGGAGGAAGCCCTGGACCGGCTGGGCCGGCTCCTCCTCCACCGCCCCCTGAGCGAAGCCACCCGCAGCGCCCTGCTCAAGGAGCTCCAGGGCGAGGAGCCCCGCATGCCCGATGGGGAGATCCGGCCCCTGAACCGGGCCAAGCTGGTGGGCCTGCTCCTGGGCTCCCCCGAGTTCCAGCGGAGGTAACGTGGATCGCCGATGCTTTCTCCAAGGGGCCTCCCTCGCCGCCGTGGGCCTGGGCTACGCCCCCCGCCTGCTGAACGCGGCCGAAGGCGCCGCTCCCGGCAAAACCCTCGTGTTCATCCTCATGCGCGGGGCGGCCGATGGCCTCAGCCTCTGCCCTCCCCTGCAGGAGGCCCGATACCCCGAGGTGCGCCCCACCATCCACCTACCCGCCAGCGGGGAGGGCGCCGCGCTGAAACTGGATGGCGCCTTCGGGCTGCATCCGGCCCTTGCGGCCCTCAAGCCCTTCTACGACGACGGCACCTTGGCCGCCCTCCACCAGGTGGGCTCACCCGACCTCACCCGGAGCCACTTCGATGCCCAGGACTTCCTGGAGAGCGGCACCCCCGGCGTGAAGCGCACGGAGGACGGCTTCCTGGGTCGATCCGTGAAGCAGCTCACCGGGGCCTCCCCTCTCAAGGCCGTGGCCCTCCAGCCGAGCCTGCCCCGGGTGCTCATGGGAGGCGATGCCGTGGCCATGGGCAGCCTCGCCGAGTTCCGCATCCAGGGCACCACCCCTGGGGGCGGGTTCGAGGGGATGTACCGGCAGGCGCTGGACCAAAGCCTCCGCGGCACCGGGCAGGAGGCCTTCGATGCCATCAAGGTGCTGCAGCAGAAGGATCCTCGGAGCCTCGCGCCCGGGGCCACCTACCCCACGGGCCCCTTCGGCCGGCGCCTCCTGGAGATCGCCCAGCTCATCAAGGCGGACGTGGGGTTGCGCGTGGCCGTGACCGACGTGGGGGGCTGGGACACCCACGTGGCCCAGGGCAACGCCAAGGGCCTCCTGGCGAACCGGCTCCAGGACTTCGGCGATGCCCTCGGGGCCTTCCTGCAGGACCTCGGGCCCCGGCGGGATCAGGTGATGGTGGTCGCCCTCACGGAGTTCGGCCGCACCGTGAAGGAGAACGGGAACCGCGGCACGGACCATGGCCACGGGGGGCTGGCCCTCGTCGCCGGGGGCGGGCTTCGCGGGGGGCGGGTGCTGGCCCCGGGCTGGCGCAGCCTCCGGGAGGAGCACCTCCATGAGGGCCGGGATGTGCCCATGACCACGGATTTCCGCGACCTGCTGGGCGAGGCCCTCACGCGCCACCTGGGCCTGCGTGACCTGAGGGACATCTTCCCGGGCCACCCCAACGATCCCCGGAAGTGGCCCGGTCTCTGGAAGGGCTGAACCTCAATCCTTCAGGGGAATCCCGAGCCGCTCGAACTCCGCGTCGAGCTTGCCCGCCAGCATCAGCGCCACCATGCGGTGATCGCTCCAGAGGCTGAGGAAGGGGTGACCGAAGGTGGCGGGGCGGTTCTTCTCCAGGCCGAAGTGGCCCGTCCAGGCGCAGCCATAGGCCCACAGGGGCAGGGCCAGCGTCCAGATCCAGGCCCCATGGACTGCGATCCACACCAGACCCGCGAGGTACCCCAAGGTGCCCAGTGCGTGGAGGCGGCGATTGCCCCGGCTGCGGTGGGCCTTGAGGTACATGGGCCAGAAGGCGGGCTGGGACACGGCTACTCCGCGGGCACGGCGGCCATGATGCGGGGCAGGCCCGCAGCCTCCAGGTCCTTCTGGAAGGCGGCCAAGTCGCCGGCCTCCAGATCGGCCAATGCCTTGAGCACGGCCCCCTGCGCCTCCGTCAACCGGGCCGCCATGGCCACGGCCCCGGCGGTGGGACGGGCGTCCGCGGACCCCACGAGGTAGGCGAGGTACACCCAGTCGTGGTCCAGCATCGGAGGATAGACGAGGTCGTCCTCGTCGGACTGGATGTCGGGGTTGGTGAGCTTCCGTTCCAGGGTCTCCAGCTTCGCCGCCAGGGCGGTCGCCTTCGCCCGGAGGGTTTCCTGGCGCTCACCCCAGGCCTTCACCTGGCTCCGCAGGTCCCGCAGCCGGGTCACGGCCCGATGGTTCTCATCCAGCCGGTCCCTCAGGTCCCGGAGCAGGGCGTACTGGGCCTGCAAATCCGCGGCACCGACCTTCACGCTCGGATTCGCCTTCACCTCCAGGCGGCGCACCGCCTCCTCGGCCCCCAGCTTCACCTTCACCGTGTAGATGCCCGGGGCCACGCGCGGCGGGGCCTTGTCCCCTTCGTTGAACACGGCCTTGGCCGCGATCCAGGGCGGCAGGATGCGGAGGTCCCACCGGATGCGGTTCAGGCCCGCCTTCAGCTCCAGCGGTTTGTCCTTCATGCGCTCCCGGTCCCGGGCCTCGGCTTCCTGGCGGGCCTTGAGGTCCCCTTCCGGCTCCCGCTTGGCGGAGGAAAGGCGGCGCAGAAGCGTGGTGCCATCCCAGATCTCCACGGTGAGCGGGGTCTTCGGCACCTCCTTCAACCAGACATCGAGGGCGGCACCCACCGGTCGATTGGCGCCGAGGGCGGGATTGGGGGTCTCGCTTTCATCCTGGAGCCACTGCTGCATGCGGATGGCGGGGCCGGGATTGAAGACGTGCAGGGGCTTCGCCGCCACTTCGTCCTCCCACTGGCGCAGGGCGGCGAGGTCGTCCAGGATCCAGAAGCTGCGCCCCTGGGTCGCCACCACCAGGTCCTCCCCCTTCACCAGCAGGTCGGTGATGGGCACGACGGGGAGATTGCGCTGGATGGACCGCCAGGCGCGGCCGCCGTCGAAGGAGACGAAGAGGCCCGTCTCGGTCCCCGCGTAGAGCAGGTCCTTGCGGGCCGGATCCTCTCGCACCACGCGCACCCAGGCTTCCGAGGGAAGGCCGCCCGTGCGCTGCTGCCAAGTCTTGCCGTAGTCGCGGGTGAGGAAAATCAGGGGGCGGAAGTCGTTCCAGCGGTAGTGCGTGGCCGCCACCCAGGCGGTCCCCGCATCGAAGGGCGAAGCATCGATGGCGTTGATCTGCGTGCGCTCAGGGAGGCCCGCCTTGCGCAGGGCCTCGGTGACCTCGGTCCAGGTCTTCCCACCGTCCCGGGTGAGATGCAGCAGGCCATCATCGGTGCCCGCCCACAGGAGGCCCTTCTCCTTCGGGGACTCCGCCAGGGCGAAGATGCAACCGTAGACTTCGGCGCCGCTCACGTCCATGGTGATGGGGCCGCCGCTGGCCACCTGGGTGGCGGGGTCGTTGCGGGTGAGGTCGGGGCTCACCTCCTCCCAGGTTTCACCCTCGTCGCGGCTGCGCAGGAGCTTCTGGGCGGCATGGTAGAGCACCTTGGGATCGTGCCGGGAGATGATCAGGGGCGCGTTCCAGTTGAAGCGGTACTTGAGGGCCGAAGTGGGCCTCCCGCTCCCCAGCTGGGGCCAGGCCATGATGTTGCGGGTCTGCCCGGTGCGGTGGTCGTATCGGGTGATCTGGCCGCCGTATTCGCCGGCATAAGCGATGTCGGGATTCAGGGGATCCGGCGCGATCCAGCCGCTCTCGCCACCGCCCACGGGACGCCAGTCGGTCTGATCGATGCCCAACCAGGGCGTGGCGCTGGGGGTGGCCACGGTGCTGTTGTCCTGCTGCGCGCCGTAAACCCAATAGGGCCATCGGTCGTCCACCGCCACGCGGTAGAATTGGGCCGTGGGTTGGTTCATGACCGTGGACCAGGAGCGGCCTCCGTTGAGGGTGATGGTGGCGCCACCGTCATTGCCCACGATCATGCGGGCCGGATCATCGGGATCGATCCAAATGTCGTGGTGATCGCCATGAGCGAAGCCGCCGACCGGGATCCAGGTCTTCCCGCCATCGGTGGTGCGGTGCATGAGCACGTTGGGGCACCAGACGGTGTCCTCGGCCTTGGGATCGGGGTAGACCCAGGTGTAGTACCAAGCCCGTTCCCGTAGACCGTGGCTGTCGGAGGCGTGCACCCACTTCTCGCCCCCATCATCGCTGCGGTAGAGGCCACCCTTGGTGCGGTGCTCGATGAGGGCCCATACGCGGCCCGGCCGCGCGGGCGACACCGCCACGCCGACCTTGCCGATGAGGCCCTCGGGCAGACCCTCTGTGAGTTTCTTCCAGGTTTCGCCGCCGTCCACGCTCTTCCAGAGCGAGCTGCCGGGGCCGCCGCTGACCAGCTCCCACGGCTTGCGGATGACCTGCCAGAAGCCGGCGTAGAGGATGCGGGGGTTGGCGGGATCCAGGGCCAGATCGCTGGCCCCCGTCTTCTCGTCCACGAAGAGCACCTTCCGCCAGGTCTTCCCGCCATCCGTGGTCTTGAAGATGCCGCGCTCCGCGTTGGGCCCGTACATGTGGCCCTGGGCGGCCACCCAAGCCGTGTCGGGATCCTGCGGATGCACGCGCACCCGGGCGATGTGCCGGGTCGCTTTGAGGCCCACGTGCTTCCAACTCAGCCCGCCGTCGGTGCTCCGGTAAACGCCGTCGCCATGGCTGGCATTGCCGCGGATTGGCGCCTCGCCCATGCCGGCGTAGACCACGTTGGGATCCGACTCCGCCACCGCGAGGGCGCCCACGCTGCCCGTCTTGAAGTCCTTATCGGAGAGGTTCGTCCAGGTGGCCCCGGCGTCCGTGGTCTTCCACACCCCTCCGCCGGTGGCGCCGAAATAATAGGTTCCCGGCTGCCGGCGCACACCCGTTACCGCCGTCACCCGGCCGCCCCGGAAGGGGCCGATGTTCCGGAAGGTGAGCCCTTCCATCTGCTCGCTGAAGGGCTTCGGCTCCGCCGCCCTGGGCTGCTGGGCAGTCAGGGGCAGAAGGGCCAGGATGGCGAGGGCCAACCGTCGCATGGGCACTCCGGAAAGGTGCCTAAGTATACGGGGCTTCCGAGGGGAAGCCCCGTTGGAATCCCGTGTGCGACCAGCGAACGCCGAGTTACTTCCGGGGCGTGACTCCGATGGTGACACTGGCGCTCTGCTCGTTCAGCTGAAGGTCCGTGACACGGACGACCAGACGATCGCCTTTGACCATGTCCCGGGGGATGACCACGTCGAAGCGCTCCTCCGTCTGATCGAAGACCCGATCCTCGGGCGCCACCTGGATCCAGCGATCGCCATCAGCGCTGAGGGCGGCCTCCTTGAGCACGCTCATCTCGTCCCGGGCCGTGAAGCGCACCCGCAGGTTCTCCCCTTCGGGGATGGCTGTGAGCTCCGAGATCATGGGGGGCGTGTGATCCACCACGAAGGCCGGCGTGCGCCACGTGCTCTCAAGGGCCAGGTTGAAGGGCTGCGTGGGCTGGTCGGAGGCGGTGACTTCCAGCCGGTAGCGGCCATCCGGCACGGGCAGCGTGTCCATGCTGAAGAAGCGCTCGCGCCAGGCCTTCTCCAGGAGGATGGGGGCGCCCTTCTCGGGCACCAGGCGCAACTGGAACTGCAGGGTGTCGTTGTTGGGATCATTGACCCGGAAGACGAAGCTCTGGGCGGCCCGGCGGAAGCTGCGCTTCTCGCTGCCCAGGTAGCCCATGGCCGGGATCAGCTTCTGGGTCTCCAGGGGCACGCGCTCGATGCCGATGTCCTCGGGCGGGGCGTTGCGGGTGATGACGAGGCCCGGGGGCATCACGTCCACACCTTCCCAGACGGGCGCCAGGTTCCGGCTCGCGGCGTGCATGGTCACGGATTCCACGGTGGGGGTGGCCCCGCCCCGGGTGCTGGAGAGCTTCAGGCGGAACTGCGCGAAGCGGCTCGGGGACACGTTCGGGCGCTCGCCGCTGCGGAGGGGGGGCGTCCAGGGGGCCCAGGTGCCATCCGGCGTCTCCGTGTTGCCCGTGCGGAACTGCAGTTCCACGTTGGTGCCCTGGGGGACCTCGGCGCCCACGTAGGCCCGGCCCCAATCGGCGAGGGGCGCGCCCTTGAGGACGCGGCTTTCCAAGGTCCCTTCCGTGGCCTGGGATTCGGAAAGCATGTGCAGTTCCCCGGGGTTGGAGCCCACCACGAGCAGCTCCGAACCCGCGGGCACGAAGGCCGTGGCCTGGGCCGTGCCCAGTTCCTGCACCACGGCGAAGGGTTCCTGCCCCCGGGTCATCGGTAGCGAGAACAGGCGGCTGCGATTGCCGGTGCCCACCAGCAACTGCCCCTTCCAGGCCGTGAGGGCGAAGACTTGGCTCTGGGCGCTCTGCCACAGAAGTTCGGGCACCCGATCCTTGCCCAGGCGGAACACGCCGCTGCGGGCACTGGGCGCGGCCTCGGCCTGGAGGAAGCCCTCGCGGCGCTCCAGCTGACCGGACAGCATCTGCTTCGCCAAGCCGTTGTTGGCCCCCACGTAGAGCTGGCCCTCGTGGAGCGCCAGGGCCCGCACCTCCTCAAAGGGGGTGTCCATGAGGATCTCCACCTTGTCCCCCCCGCGGTAACGGCCCACGAGGCCCCGGCCATGGGTGCCCAGGTACCAGCCACCCTCGCCATCCTGCAGCAGGGCCGTGAAGGCGGGTTCCTCCGGCAGTTCGGCCAGACGGCGGCTCTGGCCCTCAAGGGTCTTGATGAGCACGGCCCCGCGCTCGCTCGCCCCGGCCACGGTCACTTCGCCTTCGCCGGCCTTCATGGCCCACACCACCTTGGCGTCGATGTCCGCGAAGGGCTTCACATCGCCATTGGGCAGGATCCGGAAGAGCTTTCCTTCGCCGCTGGGGGCGACGATGAGGTCCTGCCCCATCCGCTCCATGGCGAAGACAATGCCGCCCTTGACCTGGGCCAAGGGCCGCACCTGGCCGTTCTGGTAGCGGAAGAGCTTGCCCTCGGTGCCGGCGCTGATGAACAGGCCGCCCTGGCCATCGGACACCGCGCACCAGATCACCCCCTCGGGCACCTGCCCCACCCGGCGCAGGGCGGGTGCGAGCCGCACGCGGCCGTCCGCGCCGATGCGCACGCCGTGGGTGTCGCTGCCGATCCAGTCATTGAAGCCGGAGAACACGGTGGACGTGGTGGGCGAAGGAGCCTGGCCGAAGCTCCCTGCCTGCGCGAGGGCGGGCACGGAGGCGAGGAGGGCCGGCAGGGCGAGGAGGTGCGCGATTCGGTTCACGTGGGATTCCTTGGCTACTCGATCTCGACTTCAACCTGCGTGAGGCCCTTGACCTCGCGCTCCAGGGGCAGATACGCACGGCCGATGATCCGGCGCTGGAGCCTGGAGGTGGTGGACGGGCCTTCCAGCCCCGCCAAGGTGGCCACGCTCGGCGGCACCCCCTCGATGCGGGTGCCCCGCAGGCCGACGCCGGTCTGGGATTGCATCAGGAGGGCGTACACATGGTTGTTCCGCATCGCGCCGTTGAGAAGGCGCACCACGTCGCCCAGGCTCGTCACTTCCACGGACCGTTCATCGGGGTCCGTGGCCATGAGGCTGAGGCCGTCCCCCACGAGGAGGGTGGCCTTGCCCTTCTCCGCGGACAGGGGCACCTGCACGTTGAAGGTGGCCGTCTCACGGACCCCCTGGATGTTCTGGAGGGTCACGAGCACCGGCAGCACCTCGCCCCGTTTGGCCCGGGCCTTGAGGATGCGGACACCCGCCACGCTGGTGAGGTCCAGCCGCTCCTCGGCCTTCACCGTGAGGGAGATGCCCTCGATGACGGGGCGCTCGTAGGGGTTGAAGGTGAGCCCTTGGAGCATGGCCCCCAGGAATTGCGAAAGGCGCCCGGGATTGAGGTCCGCCACCATGTTCTCGATGAGGATGGGCGGGTGGCCCGCCACCTTGATGTTCCCCTGCATGGAGAGGCTCTGGAAACCGAGGCCGCGACTGTGGGTATCGAGGGTCTGGGCCAGCACCGTGGCGGCCAGGGCCGGGGTGATCACGGGGTGGTCCATGATCTCGAACCGGAAATTGAGGTTCCGCTTCCCGCCCAGGTTCAACCCCAGGCGCAGGGGCACCATGCGGGCTTCCGCCCCCAGCACGCCCACGATGCCGCTGCTGCGGTCCAGGCGGAGGGCACCCACGGGCGCCACCGGGGTGCTCAGTTTGAAGGACATGGCGTAGCTGGGCATCACCGTGGCCACGGTGGCGCTCCAGAGGGGAAGGTCCACGCTTCCCAGGTTGAACATGGGGTGGCCGAAGCAGAGCACCCGCTTCTTGTCGACGTAGGTGATGGTGCCGCTGGCCGACATGTCCAAGTCACCTTGGACAAGGTTCACGGCCACCATGCCACCCGGCTCCAGGGGGCTCGCCTCGCCGCCCGCGGCGCTGCCCGAAGCCCCGGCTGCCACGAAGCGCACCCCCGAGTCTTTCCAGAAGGCCTGGGCCGTATCCCCCAGAGCCGACCCGCCCAGCACCAGGGGAAGCGCCTGGGGATCGAAGTCCCCCAGGGTGGCCAGGGGAATCATCTGACCCGAGAGGGCGGATTTGAGCACCCGGGGCGGCTCGAGCTTGGGCAGGATCAGGGGGGTCCGCTGCGCGGAGGTCTCCGGCAGCTCCTTCAATTGGTCCAGCATCTCGAGGATGGGCGTGATGCCCCCGATGGGCTCTTTCTGGCTTCCGAACCCGAAGGACAGGGCGCCCACCAGCCTGCCGTCGATGTAGCAGGGGCTGCCGCTCATGCCCTGGATGATGCCCGACTCCGCCAGGGGTCCCCCACTGGCCTTGACCAAGATGCGGGTCCTGCCGGGTGAAGCATTTTTCATGACCCCGATGACTTCGAACTGGAACGAATCGATCTTCCCGCCCTGCCATACGGTGCGGCCGACCCCCTTCATCCCGGGTCGGATGTCCGCGACCGCCATCAGCGGAACGGCAGGGGCCGCCTGGGCGGGCTGGGCTGGAGCTTGGAGCGCGGGGGGAAATATGGGCATGGGCATCTGCTGTTCGAGGTGCCCCAGGCTAGCAGATGGTTCCGTCAGGCTTCGGGAAGTCGCCCCGAAACTTACCCCGGGTAGTTCTTGTTACCGAATCGTTCCTACCAACGACCTGGGGTGAATGGGATACTCTCGGTTCCAATTCCCCCGGGAACCACTTTCCGAATGGAGACATAATGCGCAGCCGTCAACTCCGCATCCTCACCGCCCTGTCCCTCGCCGTGGCCGCCCACGCGCAGAGCAGCACGACCGCAGGTGCTATCCGAGGCACCGTGGCGAACAAGAAGGGCGCCGCGGCCTCTGGCGCACACGTGATGGTGAGAAACATTGAGACGGGCCTTACCCGCAACGTCTCTACTTCCCCTTCGGGTGAATTCAGTTTCCCCCTCCTCCCCGTAGGCAACTACGAGATCACGATTAATGCCCCGGGCCTGAAGTCAATCAAAGACACCAACGTGCGCGTCACCCTGGGTCAGAACACCGTGCTGTCCTTCGCCCTAGACGCCGCCGAAGCCGCAGCCACCGTCGAAGTGGTTGCCGCCGCTGAGAGCCTCGATTCCCGCCAGGTGAACAATGTCAGCGTGGTGGATGAGAAGTTGGTGCAGTCGATCCCCCTCGTCACCCGCAATTACACCGACCTCTCCAAGTTGAACCCCGGCGTGACTTCGGGCCAGTCGGGTCGCACGATCGTCGAGGGTGGCCGTCAGATCTTCAACAATCTTCAAATTGATGGCGCTGGCAACAATTCTGCGTTCTTCGGGGAACAGCGCGGTGGCGCCGTGATTCCCTTTGCCTTCGGTGCCGATACCATCAAGGAACTTCAGGTCATCACCAATCCATTTGAGGCCAAATACGGTAATGCCGCTGGCGCCGTCATCAATGCCATCACGAAGAGCGGTACCAATGAATGGACTGGCAGCACCCTCCTTTCCATCCGAAATGATTCATGGATGGCCCGTGTCAAGCCGGTCCCATACGACCCAAATGGCACTACCAACACCAAGACCGGCCTGACCCGTACCGGCAACTCCACCAACGAAAACTTCAACGTCGGTGGCCCGATCATCAAGGATCGCCTTTTCTTCTTCGCTGGCGCCGAGAGCTACGAAACGAACCGGGGCATCACCCCGAACTTTGCCCCGACTAGTACCGTGGCCGGCTCTGGAAATACCCTGGCTGATTTCACAGCCTTCGCCGCCTCCAATCTATTTAACGTCATCACGACCACCGACGGCCACACCCTCGGCCAAGAGGGTGGCAATCAGGCCTTGGGCATTCCCGGACTTCGATACAACCAGAAGCGCACCAACGATACCTATTTCGGGCGCCTGGATTTCACGTTGAATGATCGCCACCGCTTGGTGGGACGCGTCAACTTCAATAAGTTCGAAGACAACATCAACAACGCCACCAACAGTGGCGCCAGCAACATGATTCTCAACAAGACCAGCGCCATCTCCTGGGTGGTCGAATCCAATGATGTCTGGACCGATGAGCTCTTCAGCGACAGCCGCATCCAGGTAGCCGTGGAGCGCCGCCCCTTCCGCAAGAACAGCGCCGATGGCGTTCCCGAGCTTCGGCTCCCCGGCCAGGGCGGTTTCTTCGGCGCGGGCACCCGTTCCTCGTCCCCTCGGGAGAGCAATGAATTCACGACCCAGTTCGTGAACAACACCACCTGGGCCCACGGTGATTTCACAGTCATGGGCGGTGTGGACTTCCAGAAGATCAACGTCCTGAACCAGTTCTTCCAGAACAACGCGGGTGTGTTCAATTTCAGTACCTATGCTGCGGCCGCAGCTTGGTCCGGCGGCACACTCGGCGCCGCAACCCCCGGAACCGTCACCTATTCCGGCGCCACCAGCTACAACGGTGGGCGCGTGAGCATCGATGACAACCTGAACGCCGCCTACCTCCAGGGCCAGTACCAGGGGTTCCTTGACAAGCGCCTCATGCTGATGGCTGGCCTCCGATATACCAGCCAGAGCTTTAGCCACAACCCTCTCCCCAATCCGAACCTCAAGGGGCTGGATTCTCCCAACGGGTCCAACGCCTATGATCCTCGATTCGCCTTCAGCCTTGATGTGTTCGGCGACAACAAGACCGTGGTCCGAGGTGGTTACGGCTGGTTCTCCACCCCCACCCCCATGCTGCTCGTCGCCAACACCATGACTGGCAACGGCAACACCATCACCAATTACAGCTTCACGCTCCGCCCGAGCGGTGCGACGCCCACCCAGCAGACCAACATCTACACGGATTTCAATTCTGGGGCCCTGAGCCACAACCTCATCTCCGGTCAGGACATGAGCAAGGTCTCGGATAGCGCACTCGCCGCTCTGGTGGCCTCTGGCAATTACCCTGCGGGTAGCGCTGCCCCCACCCAGATTTGGGACCCCGAAAACAAGATGAGCCGGGCCAAAAAGACGAGCCTCTCGGTGGAACAGGACATGGGCAATGGCCTTACCTTCGGGGTGCAGGCTACCTACGTTAAATACGAAAACCTTGAGTACCTTCTCAATATCAACCTGAATCAGATCGGCGGTTCGATCTACCGGGATGGGTATGTCAAGGACTTGAACACCTTCAGCACCTCGGGTCGCCCCAATACCGCCGTCGTGCGTGGCCGCACGCTCAACTTCACGGGCGGATCAGGCAATCCGGCTGCTGGCTTCGGGAACGTCTTCCTCGTGAAGGGTGATGGCATCGGAGACTACAAGGGCCTCACCTTCACCATGAACAAGAAGTGGAGCGAAAAGGCCGGATTGTCCGCCAACCTCACGTTCTCCCGCGCCAATGACATGCAGAGTGGCGAACGCGGAACCTATACCTCCAGCTTCAATATTGGTAATTTCGTGAGCCCTTTCAGCGAGGCGGGCGCGGCCCAGGTTTCCAACCCTTCCAACCCCCGCAGCACTGTCGGGATTTCGGATAATGACCGATTTATGGTCCTCAATCTCATGGCCTACTTCCCCGTGGCTTATGGGGTTCAGGCCTCCATGCGCTTCAACTACTCGACGGGTCTGCCTTACAGCCCCTACGATGCTCGCGATCTGAATGGTGATGGCGTGGCCAACGCCATGGCTTACGGAAGCCGCAACAGCCTCCGTCAAGCCGACGAGCGCACCATGGATCTGCGCCTTTCCCGTGCCTTCCGTGTTTGGAGGACTTTGGAAATCGAGGGCATCGTCGACGTGTTCAACGTCTTCAATTGGGCCTCCCAGACTGTGAACACCGACCAGCAATTCGCCACGACTGCCACCGGCGCGAGTCAGCCTGCATTTGGTGCCGTGGGTGGACGCGATTTCAGCACTCGCGAAGTTCAATTCGGCCTCAAGCTGAAGTTCTAGGTCGCAACAGATGGACGAACTGGAGGCCCTTCGGGGCCTCCTTTTCGTGGGTGCCGGCCGTCATGCGAATATGGATGCATGAAGATCCTGTGTCTGGGCGATGTGGTGGGGGAACCGGGGCGGCGGCTCCTGGAGGCCTACCTTCCGGAGCTGAAACGTACCCATGCCATCGATTTCGTGGTGGTGAACGGGGAGAACGCGGCCCACGGGCACGGCATCACCGAGCGCATCGCCAAGGAGTGGTTCGACACCCTGGGCGTGCACGTGATCACCACGGGCAATCACGCCTTCGACCAGAAGGGCGTGGAGACCTACTTCAAGGCCGAGCCCCGGCTCCTGCGGCCCCTGAACCATCCCCCGACCACGCCGGGCGCCGGCTTCGTGAAGCTCCACACGCCGGAAGGGCTGGAGGTCATGGTGGTGAACCTCATGGGGCGGGTGCACATGCCGACGTGCGATGACCCCTTCCGCGCGGTGGATTCCCTCCTCATGAAGGAGCGGGCTGACCTCGTGATCGTGGACATGCACGCCGAGGCCACGAGCGAGGCCCAGGCCATGGGTCACTTCCTCAACGGCCGGGTGGCCGCGGTGGTGGGCAGCCACACCCACGTGCCCACCCTGGACGCCAAGATGCTCCCCGGCGGCACCGCCTACGTCACCGACATCGGCATGACGGGCCCCTACGACGGCGTCATCGGCATGAAGAAGGACGCCAGCCTGAGCCGCTTCCTGGGCCCGCTGAAGGCCAAGTACGAGGTGGCCGAAGGGGACCTGCAGTTGCACGCCGTGGTGATCACCACGGAAGGGAAGAAGGCCGTGGCCATCGAGCGGGTGGAGCGGCGGCTGTGACCCCGAGCCGGGGCCCGGGTCTCTCCACCCGCCTCGGCTGGGTCTCCTTCTTCAATGACGCCAGCGGCGAGGCCCTGAGCCGGGCCCTGCCCCTGGTCCTCACCGCGGGACTGGGCGCCACGCCAGCCTTCGTGGGCCTGGTGGAGGGCGCGGCGGAGGCGGCATCCATCGGCCTTAAGGCCGTCTCGGGCTGGATCTCCGACCGGATGACGAGCCGGAAGCCCCTGGTGGCCGGCGGCTACCTGCTGAGTTTCCTGGCCAAGGTGCTCTACCTGGCCCTGCACCTGCCCGGGGGCCTCGGCCTCGCCCGGGTGCTGGACCGCGTGGGCAAGGGCCTCCGCAGCGCCCCGAGGGACGCCATGGTGGCCGACGCCGCCGCTGCGGGCGCCCTGGGCCGGGAGTTCGGCCTCAACCGAATGCTGGACACCCTGGGTGCCGTGACGGGACTCCTCCTCGTGCTGGTCCTCGGCCTCGGGCGGGGCCCCCTCGAGGCCGGGGCCTTCCGCCACCTCGTGCTCCTCGCCCTCCCCTCCGGCCTCGTGGCGGTGCTGCTGGTCTTCCTGTGGCTGCCCCGGGTCCCCCGGATCGTCACCACCAAGCCCCTGGCCTGGACCCTACCCCGGGAAATCCGGGGCTACCTGGCCCTGGTCCTGCTCTTCGGGCTGGCCAATTCCAGCGATGCCTTCCTGGTGCTCCGGGCGAGGGAACTGGGCTTCTCCTTCCGCGAGACCCTGGGACTGCTGGTGGCGTTCAACCTCCTGGCCGCCCTGCTGGCCCTGCCTGCGGGACGCTGGTCCGACCGTACGGGACGGGTGCGTTTCCTGGCCACGGGCTGGGCCGTCTACGGTCTCGCCTATGCCGCCATGGCCCTCAGCCCCGGTCGCCTGGGCTTCGCCACCGCCCTCCTGGCTTACGGGGCCTTCTATGGCCTCACCGAGGGGGTGGAAAAGGCCCTGCTCGGGGACCTCCTGCACCCCGAGCACCGGGGCACGGGCTACGGCGCCCTGCAGCTGGCCCTGGGCCTTGCGGCCCTCACCGCCAGCCTGCTCATGGGGGTGCTCATGACCGCCTGGGGCTCCCGGGCCGCCTTCCTGGCCACGGGTGGGCTCGCGGTGATGGCGGCGATCCTGCTGGTGATCTGGGGCGTCCTCCGCAAGCGCTGATCCCACCCATAAAAAAGGCCCCACCGAAGCGGGGCCCTTCAATGCAACCAGCCGTGAGGCTTAGTACATGTCTTCCATGCCGCCCATGCCGGGGCCGGCGGGGGCGGGAGCCTTGGGCTCGGGGATCTCGCTGATGATCGCCTCGGTGGTGAGCATCATGGCGGCCACGGAAGCGGCGTTGCGCAGGGCGGACTTGGTGACCTTGGCGGGATCGATCACGCCGAAGGCGACCATGTCGCCGTACTCGCCGGTGGCGGCGTTGAAGCCGAAGTTGCCCTTGTTCTCGCGGACGGTGTTGACGACCACGGAACCCTCG
>DATFAX010000156.1:0-39299 GCA_035254125.1 Holophagaceae bacterium
GCCGTCGGGCTCCAGGGCCATCTCCAGGGGCAGGTCCTCGATGGAGTAGGGCTCGTTCACATCCTGCTGCCAGTACTGGGCGTCCAGCACCTGGTGCACGTAGCCCTCCCGGTAGAGCAGGCCCACGCCCACGAGGGGCACTCCCAGATCCGAGGCGGCCTTCAGATGGTCGCCGGCCAGCACCCCGAGTCCGCCGGAGTAGAGGGGGATGGATTCGTGCAGCCCGAACTCCGCGCAGAAGTAGGCCACCGGGCGGTACTTCAAGGCCCCGGCGTTGGTGAGGCCCCAGGTGGTGACGGGGCTCAGGTAGTCCGAGAGCTGCCGCAGGGCCCGGTTGATGCGGGAGGGCAGGTCGATCTCCGTGGCCCGCTCGTCCAGGGCCGCGGGATCCATGGCCTTGAGCACGCCGATGGGGTTGCCATGCACCCGGTCGTAGATCTCCAGATCCAGATCCCGGAAGATGGAGCGCACTTCCGACCGCCAGGTCCACCAGAGGTTGTGGGCGATCCGCCGCAGCTTGTCCTTGTGGGATTCCATGACGCGCTCCTTGAAGTGGGTCAGGCGGGCCGGAGGAAGAGGGCTCCCAGGGGCGGGAGCGTGAGGTTGAGCGAGTGGGTGAAGCCGTGGGCGGGCACGGGGGTCGCGGTGAGCCCGCCGAGGTTGCCCACGTTGGAGCCGCCGTAGTGGGCGGAGTCGGAGTTCAGCAGCTCGGACCAGGGACCGCCCCGGGGCACGCCGATCCGGTAGCCGGTGCGGACCTGGGCCGCGAAGTTCAGCACCGCCAGGAGGAGGTCCTGCGGGTCCTTCCCCTGGCGCAGGATGGCGATGACGCTGTGGTCGCGGTCCCCGCAATCCGCCCAGCGGAAACCCCAGGGCTCGCAGTCCCCCTCGTGCAGCGCCGGGAGGCTCCGGTGGAGGTCGTTGAGGTCCCTTACGAGGGCCTGGATGCCCCGATGCTCGGGCCGGTCGGTGAGCTCCCAGGCGAGGGGATGGGTGTGATCCCACTCGTCGACCTGGCCGAACTCGCAGCCCATGAAGAGGTGCTTCTTGCCCCCGTGGGCGTGCTGGTAGGCCAGCAGCAGGCGCAGGTTCGCGAACCGCTCCCAGGCGGGGCCGGGCATCTTGCCCAGCAGGGAGCGTTTGCCGTACACCACCTCATCGTGGGAGAGCGGCAGGATGAAGTTCTCGCTGCCCGCATAGAGCATGGAGAAGGTGAGCTGGTCGTGGTGGTAGCGGCGGTAGAAGGGCGGCCGCTCCAGGTAGTCCAGGGTGTCGTTCATCCAGCCCATGTTCCACTTGAAGCCGAAGCCCAGGCCCCCCCCGCTGGTGGGGCGTGAGACCCCGGGCCAGGCCGTGGATTCCTCGGCGATGGTGAAGGTGTCGGGGAAGCGGGCGTACACCGTCTCGTTGAGGCGGCGCAGGAAGTCCACGGCCTCCAGGTTCTCGCGGCCCCCGTGGCGGTTGGGGATCCAGGCCCCTTCGGGGCGGCTGTAATCGGCGTAGAGCATGGAGGCCACCGCATCCACCCGCAGGCCGTCCACGTGGAAGCGATCCAGCCAGAAGAGGGCGGAGGCCAGGAGGAAGTTCGCCACCTCCAGGCGCCCCACGTTGTACACGAGCGTGTTCCAGTCCCGGTGACGGCCCTGGCGCGGATCCTCGTGCTCGAACAGGCAGGTGCCGTCGAAGCGGGCGAGGCCGAAGGCGTCCTCCGGGAAGTGGGCGGGCACCCAATCCAGGATCACCCCGAGGCCCGCCTGGTGGGCCGCGTCGATGAAGGCGGCGAAGTCCTCCGGGGAGCCGTGCCGGCCCGTGGGCGCGAAGAGGCCCAGGGGCTGGTAGCCCCAGGACCCGTAGAAGGGATGTTCCATGACCGGCAGCAGCTCCAGGTGGGTGAAGCCCAGGCCCGCGGCATAGGGCACCAGACGCTCGGCCAATTCTCGGTAACCGAGGAAGCGGCCCCCCTCGCCGCGCCTCCAGGACCCCAGGTGCACCTCGTAGATGGATAGAGGTGCCTCGTGGGGGCGGCGGCCCCGGTTCCGCATCCAGGCGCTGTCGGCCCAGACGTGCCCCGGGAGGCCGTGGATGAGGGAGGCGCAGCCGGGAGCCCCTTCCAGGGCGAAGGCGAAGGGATCCCCTTTGAGGGGCAGGAGCTCGCCCGCGGCCGACACCAGCTCGAACTTGTAACACTGGCCCCGGGTGGCGCCGGGCACGAAGCCCTCCCAGAAGCTCCCGCCCACCCGCTGCAGGGGATCGCGGCGGCCGTCCCAACCGTTGAAATCCCCCACCACGGCGACGCTGCGCGCATTGGGGGCCCATACGGCGAACGCGGTGCCCGCCACATCGCCCCGCCAGGCGGGGTGCGCCCCCAGGCGTTCGTAGGCCCGCAGGTGCGTGCCTTCCGCGAGGAGGTGGCGATCCAGCTCGCCGAGCACCGAGGTCATGGGGCCTCCTTCAGGGCGAGCCAGACTCTCAGGGTTTCGCTCACGCTCCAGGCCTGGGCGTCGCACCCCCGGGGCCGGTGGGGGGCATCGCCGTCCAGGAGCTCCGGCAACTGGCCCTGGGCGCCGGTGCCCAGGAGCGCAGTGCAGGACCCGAGCAGGGCGCGGGCCGCGGCGCGGGCTGCGGGATCGTCGGGCCAGGCGGCGGCCAGGGCCTCGGCGTAGAGGGGCAGCAGCCAAACCCAGGCGGTGCCGTTGTGGTAGGCGGGTTTGCGGTGGGTGTCCTCATCCCCCTCGTAGTGGCCCCAGTAGGGCCGGTGGGGGTCGTTGAGGGGCTGCCCCTGGGCGCCGAGGACCGCCAGGGGGCGCACCACGTCCCGCGGGGCCAGGCTGCGGAGGGCGCCGGGCACCAGGAGATGCCGGCCGCAGGCGGCCACGAGGCGGCGGGCCCTGGGGCCGGACCAGTGCCCCAGGGTCACGAGCCAGAGTTGATTGGGGCGGAGGTGATCATCGCCGAGGGCGGAGCAGGCGGGCACGCCCCGGGCCGCGTGCAGCGTGTCCGAGGCGTAGCCCAGGTCCTCCCGCCAGAAGCGGTCGAGGCTGCGGCGGGTCCGCTCCACGGTGGCCGCCCAGGGCTCGCCGGGAGCGCATTCCCCCAGGCGCGCGAGCAGCTGCTGGAGCCGCAGCCACAGGCCCTGGAGCTCCACGGGGTAGCCCTCGCGGGGCGTACCCGCCGGGTGGTTCGTGTCCATCCACGTGAAGTGGCCGGGGCTCCACAGCAGGCCCGATTCGCGGTCCAGGCTCACGCCCGTGGCGGTGCCCCGCACCGTGTGACGGGCGATGGAGGCGAGGACCTGAAGGAGGGTGCGCCCCCCGGCCGGGGTCTTCAGGGCCTCGACCCCGAGGCGCCGGGCGAGGTCGTCGCAGGCGAGGGCGAACCACAGGGGCGCGTCGCTGCTCTCGCGATTCCCGTCCTCGGCGCCGTTCAGGGTGTTGGGCAGGGTGCCCTCCCGTTCCAGGGCCCCGAAGGCCCGGAGCACTCCGAGGGCCTCGGTCTCCCGTCCGGCGGCCAGCAGGCCACGGGCAACCACAAGGGCATCCCGGCCCCAGTCCAGGAACCATGGATAGCCCGCGATGACGGAAGTTGCGCCGTCGCGGCGCGCGAGGAAGGCGGGCAGGGCCTTCCGCAGGGCGGCCTCCAGGTCCGGGGCGGGCGGGTCCGCCGGGGGACCGGTCGGGGCCGGTTCAGTGGCCTCCGCTGTCACCACCACCTCCGCGGACTCGCCCTCCGCGAGGATCAGCTCGAACCACCCGGGGCTCCAGGCATCACCTCGGTCCCGCTGGCTTCGGACCTGCTCTTCCGGGTGGGGGATGCCGCGACTCCACTCGGGCTCCGGGTGGTAGTTCCCGTGGGCGCAGGCCACGCGCAGGCTCCGCTCCGGCGCCGGCGCGAAGCGGAAGCCCGGCCGATCGGGAAGGCCGTGGGTGTGTTCGCGGAAGTGGGCGTCGGCCTGCGGCGAGCCCTCCGTCTCCTGGTGGTGGTTGCGGTCCTCCAGATCGAAGCGAAGGGTCAACCGCAGTTCCGCTTCGGCGGGCAGGGGCCGGTCGCCGGGCCGGGAGGGGAGGCGGGCGATCCGCAGGCGCAGCGTGTTCTCCTCCGGCGGCATCCAGGCCTCAAGCGCCACGGCGCCCCGGCGGCCTTCCCCGGCGTGGGGCGTCCAGAGCCACCGCGCCGTCGCGCCGGCTTCGAAGGTGGCGAGGCAGGCTCCATCCAGGGCGGTGAGGAAGCCGTCGGCGATGGCCCAGATGCGCAGCCGCTTGGCCAGCACGTGGCGGTCCACGGGGCGCCGGGGATCCAGGTTTGCGGCCAGCAGGGCGTCGTACTTGGAGGTCACGCGGAAGAGGTCGGCGGGGATGCGGGCGTAGCCGCCCCGCCCATTCACCAGGAGGGCGTGGCCACTGCGGCCGGAGAGGGGCACCTTCGGATGGGCGGTGAGGTAGCGCAAGGTGGCCGGGAGGGCCTGCCCGGAGCCGTCCTCGGGTTGCAGGGCGAGGGCGACGTCGTGGTCCGCCTCCGGATGGCGGGGCGGCAGCGCGGCCACGAATCCCTGTTCCACGGGCACGGCGCGGAGGTGCAGGGGAGGGTCGTCCGGCCCCTCCACCTGGAGGGTGAAGGGCCCCGGGTGGATCACGAGCACGGGATGGCCCGGGGGCACGGGGGTGATGCGGCGGGCGTCGGCGGCCGCCCAGCGCACGAGGGCGGGATAGGTCGCGGGCCCCGCGGCCAGGGCCGCCAGGGTGGCGGAGACGGGATCGGTGGCCGCCGTGCGCGCGTCCAGGTGGGGCAGGGCCTCCAGCAGCCCTCCGGGATCCGCCGCGGCGAGGCGTCCCAGCTGCACCCAGTCGCAGGGGCCGAAGGCTTCGCTGGGCAGCACCCAGGCGAGGGCCTGCATCGCCCAGGCGGCCTGGGCCCGGCGCGTGCGATAAGCCTCGCCCTCCAGGCCCACGGGGGTGCGCTGGCGCACAAGGAAGCCCGCCCAACCCGGCGGCAGGTGGATGGCCAGTCCGCCATCGGCCAGGGGCTCCAGCGGGGGGAGCGGCTGGCCCAGCAGCTCCATGTGCAGGGGCCCCACCCGGGCCGCGTCCTCGGCGTCGAGCACGAGACCCTGGGGCCGGGTGGGATCCAGATTGACGAGCACGAGGCCCCGGTCCAGTCCCTCGGCGCTGACCCGCAGCAGGGCGAGCACGGGGCTGTCGGCGGGGCTCAGGCGCGCGGTGGCGGCGCCATCGAAGAAGCAGGGGTGGTGGGCGAGGAGGCGGTTCAGGTCGCCCAGTTCCCGCACCAGGTTCGGCCGCTGCCCCCAGGCCAGGGAGGAGGGCTCGTGCACGTCCACCTTCCCGGTGGCGAGCCACTCCACGCCGCTGGTGAAGCCCCAGGCGCCGCTCTGGCTGGTGAGGGCGCAGAGGCGGTTGCGGAGCAGGGACCAGTCCCGGCCCCGGACCGCCAGCCGCGGATTGTCGTGGGTCTCGCTGTAGTGGAGCAGCGGCCCCAGGCGCGCCCCCTGGGTCAGGGCGTGGTCCAAGTAGCCCGAGACCTCCCGGGCGCCTTCGTTCTGGAAGAGCTCCGAATAAGCCCACTGCATGCCCCCGGCGAGGCGCTCCGCCGTGGCCTCCCAGGCGCCGCCCAGCCCCTCGAGCAGGAACGCGGTCTCCGGGAACGCCTGCCGCACCCGGGCGATCACGTATTCCCACACGGGCAGGGGCACCATGTAGCCCGCGTCGCAGCGGAAGCCGTCCACCCCGCGCTGGCACCACACGAGGAGCGCCTGGGCGAGGGTCTCCCACAGGGCGGGATCGCGGCCCTCCAGTTCCGCCAGGTCCGCCCAGGTGTTGCCCCAGGCGCTGGGAGATTGGATGCCCGCGGCGTCCCGCCGGTACCACTCCGGATGCTCCGACATGAGGCGGGCCCCCCAGCCCGTGTGGTTCACCACGATGTCCAGGAGGAGGCGGCCGCTCCGCTGGTGCACGGCGGAGGCCAGCTCCCGGAACTGGTCTTCGGCCGTCGCCTTGCGATCGAATGCCACAAGGGCCGGGT
This sequence comes from Holophagaceae bacterium, assembly GCA_035254125.1. Lineage (GTDB taxonomy): Bacteria > Acidobacteriota > Holophagae > Holophagales > Holophagaceae > JAFDVN01. Next base: position 6,034 of record DATFAX010000156.1, read on the forward strand.
CGATCTGAGTGAGGTCCAGCTGGGCGTAGGGGCTGCCGTAGCGCCCCATGCGGGCGAAGGTGGTGGGCACGGGGCCCACGGGGAGCAGGTGGAGGATGCGGCAGCCCAGGGCGCCGAAGATGTGGGGCAGCCGCGCGGTGAGGTCCCGCAAGGTGCCGCTGGCGGGGATGACGGTGCAGCCCCGGGCATCCAGGTCCGCCACGGCCGGGGGCACCTCGCCGCCCCAGCCGGGGCCCAGGAGGCGCGGGAAGGCGCAGTACACGGTGTTGGCGGTGCGCAGCCCATCGGGATGCACGGAGAGGTGGAGATCCGCCCCCTCAGGCCAGTGCTGGCGTCCCGTGAGATCCACGGCGAAGGCCTTGGCTCGGAACACGCCCACTTCCAGCAGGGGACAGTCCAGCACCCAGCCCTCGCGGTCCTCCCGCATGGGTAGGTCCCGCCAGGCCGCCCCTGCAAAGGTGCGCTCGGAGCCCGCGGAAGCGGCCAGGTCCACGACCTCCTGCCGAAGGGCCCCGGCGCGGGTGAGGGTGGTGCGCACCCGGGCGGTCCAGCCCGGCCGCGCGGGGCCCAGGCGCAGGCGCAGCTGATCACCCACGTAACGCAGCAGGTGCGTCCCCGGCGCGGGTTCCATGCGCAGGGGGCCGGGGAGGGCCTCCGGGGAAGGGCCGGGGGTCCGGTGCGCCTCCGCCTGGGGAGTCACGGCACGGACTCCCGGGCGAGACGGGGCTCCAGGTAGTCGAGGCAACCTCGGAGCGTGCCCAGCCGGGCGTAGTCGGCCTCGGGGATGGTGACCCCGAGGTGCTGGTGGATGGCGAGGATGAATCCGTAGAAGTCCACGCTGTCCAGATCCAGCTCCTCCCGGAGCGGGGCCCCGTCGGGCCAGGCGCTGAGGTCCGCCTCGGGGGCGAGGTGGCCCAGCAGGGCCAGGAGTGTGGCGCGCAGCACCTCGCGGGTCATAGGACCTCCGGGGATTGGAGGAGGCGGTCCAGGGTGGCCAGCATCCGGCCGCCGCGGTGCCCGTCGCTGGCCCGGTGATCCGCGGCGAGGGTAGCGGTGACCACGAGGCGTGGCTCCAGCCGGCCCTGCACCACCCACGGCCGCTCCACGACCTTGCCCAGGCCCACCAGGGCCACCTGGGGCGGGTGGATGATGCCGAACACCGCTTCCACGCCGCGCTCCCCGAGGCTCGTGACGGTGACCGTGGCCTCGGTCAGTTCGGAGCTGCGCAGGGCGCCAGTTCGGGCCCGGGCCACCAGGTCCGCCATGCGGGCATTGAGATCTTCCAGGGGGGCCCGATCGGCGTCGTGGAGGGCGGGGGCGATGAGCCCGCCCTGGCGCAGGGAAACGGCGAGGCCCAAGTGGATGCCGGTCCCGGGCCGGAAGGCGCCGTCCTCCCAGAATCCGTTGAGCTCGGGTACCTCGCGCAGGGCCAGGGCCGTGGCCTTGAGCAGGAGGGCGCCCAGCAGCAGGCGCTGGTCCACGGGGCGGGCGGCGTTGGTCTGGGCGAGCCAGAGGGCGGCGGGGCCCAGGTCCAGGGTGTGCGAGAGGTAGTAGTGGGGGATCTCGCGCTTGCTGCGGGCCATGGCACTGGCGATGGCCTGGCGCATGCGGAGGGCGCGATCCTCCGGGGCGGTGGGTGGGGGCGGAGCCATCGCCGTGGCGGGAGGCTCCACATCCTCCAACTGGATCCGGCCGCCGGGCCCGTGGCCCTGGAGGGTGGCGAGATCCAGGCCCAGCTCCGCGGCGCGGCGGCGGGCGGCGGGTGTGGCGCTGACCCGGGACCCCTCCGGGTGCACCGGCGGGGGCGCGGGCGGGGCGGCTTCGCCGGGCAGGCGCAGGCGCGCCAGCAAGGTCCCCACGGGCACCCGTTCGCCGGGCGGGATCAGAACCTCTTCCAGCACGCCGTCCGTGTAGGATTCCACCTCCACGGCGGCCTTGTCCGTCTCCACGTCCAGCAGGATCTCGCCCTTGGTTACGGCCTCGCCGGGCCGCTTGCGCCACGCCATCACTTTGCCGCGGTCCATGTCGGCCCCGAGCTTGGGCATGCGCAGCTCATACATGGTGGCCTGCCAATTCCCGGGCGGCCGCGAGGATGTCTTCCACCTGGGGCAGGGCCGCGCGCTCCAGGTGGACGGCGTAGGGCATGGGCACCTCCTGGGAGCAGACCCGGAGCACGGGGCCGTCCAGCAGGTCGAAGCCCTGTTCCTGGATTCGGGCCGCCACCTCGGCGGCGAAGCTGCCGGTGCGCCAGGCTTCGTCGATGATCACGGCACGGTGGGTGCGGGCCACGGAGGCGAGCACGGTCTCCATGTCGAGGGGGCGCAGCAGGCGCAGGTCCACGACCTCCGCATCGACGCCCTCGCGGGCGAGGCGCTCGGCGGCCTCCAACGTCTTGGGCAGGGAGCCGCCGTAAGTGATGAGTGAGATATCCCGGCCCATCCGACGAAGGGCCGCATGCTCGAGATCCACGGGGGCCACCGCCAAGGGGCCCTCCAGGGGGTAGAGGGTGGCGTGTTCGAAGAGGAACACCGGGTCCGGCTCCCGGAGGGCGGCCAGCAACATGCCATAGGCATCGGCCACGGTGGCGGGGGCCGCCACGCGGAGGCCGGGGATATGGGCATACCAGCCCTCAAGGCTGTGGGAGTGCTGGGCGGCCATCTGGCGCCCGCCGCCGGTGGCCATGCGCACCACCAGAGGCACGCCGATCTGGCCGCCGGACATGTGGCGCAGGGTGGCGGCGTTGTTCACCACCTGATCCAGGGCCAGCAGGCTGAAGTTGATGGTCATGACCTCGACGATGGGCCGCATGCCCCCGATGGCCGCGCCGATGCCCGCGCCGACGAAGGCGGATTCAGAGAGGGGCGTATCGCGCACGCGGTCGGGCCCGAACTCCTCCAGCAGCCCCTTGCTCACGGCGAAGGCGCCGCCGTACCGGCCCACATCCTCGCCCATGAGAAAGACCCGGGGATCCGTGAGCAGGGCCTCCCGCAGGGCCCGGCGAATGGCTTCGCGATACGTCAGGACGACGGTCATGGCTCCCTCCGGATCCAACGGAGCACCTCGGGCGGGTGGCGCTGCGGCAGGGGTGGGTGTTCCCGGGGATGTCCCACGATGAGGGGGAGGACGGGGGCGTAGCCCGCGGGGATGCCCAGCTCCCGCTTGCTCTCGGGCAGGCCCAGCCAGCCCAGGGCGAGGCCGATGGGGCAGGTGCCGAGGCCCAGGGCGTGGGCCGCCAGCATGAGGTTCTGGGCGGCGAGGCAGCAATCCCCTGGGGCGAAGCCGCCCTCGGCGGAGGCGCAGATGAGGATGAGGGTGCCCGCGTCGTAGAAGAGGTTGGTGTCGGGGCTGGAGAGGGTCTCCCGGAACCCGTGGGGTGCGCGTGGATCCAGGTGGGCCAGGGCATGGGCCTTCGCGCGATCGGAGATGGACTTGAGCAGGGCGGGATCCTGGATCACGACGAAGGCCCAGGGTTGCCGGTTCATGGCGCTGGGGGCGTGGATCGCGGCATCCAGGAGCTCCCGCACGCGGCCCTCGTCCACCGGCTCCGGCCCGTAGGCGCGGATGGAACGTCGTCCCCGGATGGCTTCGAGCACGTTCATGGCAGCGCCTCCTGGAACTGGGGCCCGGCCGTCACATGGCGGAGGAGCTGCTCCGGCGGCTCCAGGGGGCTCGCTTCCGCGAAGGCCACGGCGGCGGCGACTTCGGCCATGACCTCCTCCTCCATGCGCCGGAGGCCCGCCTCGCTGAGCTCCCCTTCCAGCTGCAGCCAATCGGCGAGGGCGCGGATGGGATCCCGGGCCTTCCAGGCCTCCACCTCCTCCTTGGTGCGGTAGAGCTCGGGGTCTGCGGTGGAATGGGCGCGGAAGCGGTAGGTGCGGGCCTCCAGGAAGAAGGGCTCGCCCAGGCGCACCACCTCCGCGGCCCGACGCGTGGCCGCGAGCACGGCTTCCACGTTCATGCCGTCCACCACCTCCGAGGCCACCCCGTAGCCCCGGGCCTTGTGGTGCAGGTCCGTCTGGGCCTGGTGGCGGGCCAGGCCCGTGCCCATGGCGTAGAGGTTGTTCTCGCACAGGAAGAGCACGGGTAGCCGCCACAGGGCCGCGAGGTTCATGGACTCGTGGAATTCGCCCTCGGCCACGGCGCCATCGCCGAAGAAGCAGGCGGTCACCGTGGGGCGCCCCCGGAGCTTGTCCGCCAGGGCGAGCCCCACCGCCACGGGGATGCCCCCGGCCACGATGGCGTAACCGCCGTAGAAGCGCCGCTGGGCGTCGAAGAGGTGCATGGAACCGCCACGGCCGTGACTGCATCCCGTGGCCTTGCCGTACATCTCCGCCATGAGGGGGCCCATGTCCAGACCCCGGGCCAGGGCGTGGCCGTGCTCTCGGTAGGTGGAGACCACGGCATCCTCGGGTGTGAGCGCATGCATGGCGCCCACGGCCACGGCCTCCTCGCCGATGTAGAGGTGGAGGAAGCCCCGGATGGAACCGGCGCTGTAGGCCTCGGCGCAGCGTTCCTCGAAGCGCCGGATGCGGATCATCTCCTTCAGCAGGGTGAGGGGGGAGGGCTCCATCTCAGGCCTCCAGGGTGGACGTGTCGCCCTCCGGAAGGCCCAGTTCGCGGGCCTTCAACAGGCGGCGCAGGATCTTGCCGCTGCGTGTGCGGGGCAGCCGGTCCACGATGGCGATCTCCTTGGGGGCCACCGCGGCGCCCAGCCGCTTTCGGCCGAAGCCCAGGAGTTCCTCCAGGAGGGCCTCGCCGGCCGTGAAACCATCCTTCAGGGACACGAAGGCCTTCACCCGCTCGAAGGCCACCGGATCCGGTTTCCCGATGACGGCCGCCTCGGCTACGGCGGGGTGCTCCATGAGCACGCTCTCCACTTCGAAGGGACCGACCAAGTGCCCGGAGGTCTTGATGACGTCATCCTTCCGGGCCACGAACCAGTAGTAGCCGTCGGCATCCCGGCGGGCCAGGTCGCCACTGAGGTACCAGCCATCGCGGAAGCATTTGAAGTAACGATCGGGATCGTTCCAGTAGCCCCGGAACATGGAGGGCCAGCCGGGCCGCAGGGCCAGCTCGCCCTCCTGGCCGGGCGGGGCCTCCACGAGGTGCCCCTCGGCGTCCGGCACGACGATGGCCGCTTCCACCCCCGGCAGGGGCTTGCCCATGGAGCCGGGCCGGATCTCCATGGCGGCGTAGTTGGCCACCATGATCCCGCCTGTCTCCGTCTGCCACCAGTTGTCGTGGAAAGGGCGCCCGAAGGCCTCCTTCCCCCACAGCACGGCCTCGGGATTCAGGGGCTCCCCCACGCTCGCGAGGAAGCGCAGCCGCGGATAGGTGCGGCTTCGCACCAGGTCCGTGCCCGCCTTCATGAGCATTCGGATGGCGGTGGGCGCCGTGTACCAGACGCTGACCCCCTGCGTGGCCAGGATGTCCAGCCAGCGGGGGGCATCGAATTCGGCCTCGTCCACCAGGCTCGTGATGCCATGGGCCAGGGGGGCGAGGATCCCATAGGAGGTGCCCGTGACCCACCCGGGATCCGCCGTGCACCAGAACAGGTCGTCGGGGTGCAGGTCCAGGGCCAGCTTCGCCGTGGCGTAGTGGGCCACCAGGGCCTGGTGCACGTGCAGCGCCCCCTTGGGCGTGCCCGTGGTGCCACTGGTGAAGTGGAGCAGCGCCGGATCGTCGGGATGGGTGGGGCCGATGGAATAGGTGTCGGAAGCGGCGTGGAGGAGGGAGTCCAGCGCCAAGGTGCCGGGACCCGCCTCCTCCCGGCCCACCAGGAGCACGAACTGGAGTTCGGGCAGCTGGGCCCGGATGGGGGCCACTTTCCGCCGGTAGAGCGAGGGCGTGGTCACGAGCACCCGGGCCTCGCCCAGCCCCAGGCGCGTGCGCACGGGCTCGGGGCCGAAGGCGGAGAAGAGCGGGCAGAACACGGCGCGCCGCTTGAGGGTGCCCAGGGCCGCGATGTAGAGCTCGGGGACGCGCCCCAGCAGGGCGAACACCCGTTCCCCCTTCAGCACCCCGAGGGTGGTGATCACGTTGGCGAAGCGGTTGGTGAGCCCCTTGAGGTCGCCGAAGGTGAGGTCCAGGGGCGGGCGCTCGGGGCTGAGGAAGCGGAGGGCCACCTGGCCCGCCTTGGCCCCGAGCGCATGCCGATCCACGGCGGCTTCGGCCATGTTGGCAGGGCCGCCCAGCTCGGCCTCGGCGGCGCTCCAGGTGAATTCCCGGCAGGCCCGCTCGTAATCGGGGAGGTTCGGCGTGGCCCCGGGTTCCGGGGCCGGTTTGGAGAGTCCACTCTGGGCCACGTGACACCTTCCCGCGATCGTGTCGACTGGCCCCCAAGGTGCTCCCCCGAGGCGGGGGCGCAAGCGACCGGTCCGGCCCGGAATCCGCTCGGGAGCTGGGAATCCAGCGGGGACGTCACCTCCGCCCATACCCGACCACCGGGCTCATGATTGCCATCACCCGACCCCCGCCGCATGTTTCGGCCGACACCCCCGGGCGTCCGGGCAGATGGGCCCCTGGAGCGCATGCCTGGCGCCTCCCTTTCCGGCGGGAGCACCTTCGTCGGGTCGCGGTCCCGGGGCAGGTCCCGGGGAGGCTCGCATGGCACTGACCCATCCCGAACTCTGGATCGCCGGGGAACGCCAGGTGCGGATCCCGTGCGGTCTGGTGGAACTCGAAGGCACCCTCACCCTGCCGCCCCGGCCCGAGGGGCTGGTGCTCTTCGCCCATGGCAGCGGGAGCAGCCGTCACAGTCCGCGCAACCGGTTCGTGGCCCGGTTCCTCCAGAAGGGGGGGCTTGGCACCCTGCTGTTCGACCTGCTCACGGCCCCGGAGGAGCGCCTGGATGCAGTCACCCGGGAATACCGGTTCGATCTGGATCTGCTGGCCACCCGGCTGCGGGCCGCCACCCGGTGGGCGGCCCGGGAGCCGGCCCTGGAATCCCTGCCCCTGGGCCTCTTCGGGGCCAGCACGGGAGCCGCGGCGGCCCTGATGGTGGCGGCCGATCCGGAGGCGCACATCGGAGCCGTGGTGAGTCGAGGGGGGCGGCCGGACCTGGCCGTGGAAGCGTTGCCCAAGGTGGAGGCGCCGACCCTCCTCATCGTCGGCGGGCTGGATCCGGAGGTGATCACGCTGAACCAGGAGGCCCTGGAGCGGCTCACGCACTGCGAGCGGGAACTCCGCCTTGTGGGTGGGGCCACGCACCTCTTCGAGGAGCTGGGGGCGCTGCGGACCGTGGCCGGGCATGCCTCCGATTGGTTCCGCACCCACCTCGGGCGCCGGGGGGAGGCCCCGTGATCGGGCTCTACCGGGACCGCGCCGAAGCCGGCCAGATCCTCGCCCACGCCCTGGAGGCCTTCCGGGACTGGAAGCATGCCCTGGTGCTCGGGCTTCCCCGGGGCGGCGTGCCCGTGGCCTTCGAGGTGGCTGAGGCGCTGCACCTCCCGCTGGATGTCTTCGTGGTGCGCAAGCTCGGTCTGCCCGGCCAGGAGGAATTGGCCATGGGAGCCCTGGCCCAGGGGGATGTCGTGGTGTACAACCCCGAGGTGCTGGACATGGCCCGGCCGGGGGAAGCGGCCGTGGCCCGGGTGCTCGAGCGGGAGCGGAAGGAGCTGCGGCGCCGGGTGGAGGCTTACCGCGGGGACCGGCCCCCCCTGGAGGTGAAGGGCAGGACCCTCATCCTCGTGGACGATGGCCTCGCCACTGGGGCCACCATGCGGGCGGCCGTCCAGGCCCTGCAGAGCCAGGGACCTGCCTCCATCGTGGTGGCCGTGCCCGTGGCCCCACCGGACACCTGCGCGGAGCTGGCCCGGGAGGTGGATCTGCTGGTCTGCCCCCGCCGCCCTGAGGCCTTCTCCGCCATCGGCCAGTGGTACGAGACCTTCGGGCAGACCACCGACGAGGAGGTTCGGGACTGCCTCGAGCACGCGAGAATCCCGTGACGGGGATCCACCCCGGCCTAGACTCGGGATCGGCGGAGGCCGGCCATGACGGTGAGCGGTTCCGGTAGCACCTCCCGGATGGAGCGCCTCCTGGCCTTCATGGATGCCGCGCCCTACCGCTGGGTGCTGATCTACGCCCTCCTGGCGGGGGTCGGTGGGTGGTTCGTGGACCGGAGGCTGGAGGGGCTCCAGACCTTCGGGCCCTCTCACCTGCACTGGGTGGTGCGGAACGTCGCTTTCGTGCTGGCCACCGCGGGCCTGCTCTACCTCCTCCTCCGGCGGGAGGTGCGGGTGCTCCAGGGGGCGAACCGGGCCCTGGAAGAGGAGCGGGCCTTCAATCAGGCCCTGCTGCAGAGCCTCTCCGAGGGCATCGTGGCCACCGATCGCGAAGGGGCCACCTGCGTGTTCAACCGGGCCGCGCAGGGCCTGCTGGGTTCCCCGGAGGTGCTGCTGGAAGGCCGTCCGGGCCGGCTCTTCAAGGCCGATGGCCTCACGCCCCTGGAGGGTCCGGACACCCCCATGGCCCGGGCCCGGCGCGGCGAACCCGTGCACGAGCTGGAACTCGTGCTCCGCTCCCCGGGGATGCGGGCCAAGGTCCTGCTGGCCCATGGGGATCCCATCCTGGGCGCCGATGGACGGCTGCTGGGCTCGGTGGTGGGCCTGCTGGACGTGACCGAAACGAAGTTCTACGCCCACAAGGCTTTCCACGACGACCTCACGGGACTGCCCAATCGCGCCCTGCTGCTGGACCGCCTCACCCAGGCCCTGCGTTCCCTGGAGCGGCGTCCCCGGACGCTGGCGCTGCTCTTCCTGGATCTGGACGGGTTCAAACCCGTCAACGACCGCATGGGCCACGCCGTGGGCGACCAGCTGCTGGTGGAGGTGGGTACGCGACTGGCTGAATGCCTGCGGCCGGAGGACACCCTCGCCCGCATGGGCGGGGACGAGTTCATCCTCCTGCTGGATGAGATCGAGGATGCGGCGGCGGCCCTCAAGGTGGCCCAGCGCGTCACGGAACTGGTGGCCCAGCCCTTCCGTCTGGAAGGGGAGGACCTGCGGATCTCCGCCAGCGTGGGTGTGGCCCTGACCCAGGTGCCCATGCCTCCGGAGCGTCTGCTGCACCAGGCGGATTTGGCGATGTACGCCGCGAAGCGGGGGCCCAAGGGGCGCTTCGAACTCTTCGTGGCCGGTGTGCACGGTCCACCGGAAGGCTCCCGGGGGACGTCATGACCCTCGGCCCTTCCCGCGGCATCGACCCCAGCGTCCTGGGGATGGGGTTCCGTCGCGGGGCTTCGATGCCCGCGGCCGCCCCCGTGCCGGGGGCCTTCAGCAACCTCCCGCACCCCGATGACGGGGCTCAGGGGTGCTTGGAATCCGCCGGCACCACGAGCACTTCGCAAGGGGCCTTGGCGACCACCTTGGAGGTGGTGGCGCCGAAGAGGAAACGCTCCCAGGGGCTTCGGCCCTTCTGGCCGACCACGAGGAGCGAATCGGTATCGCACCGCTCGAGCAACCGATCCGGGGCCGAACCCCAGACCACCTCGGTCTTGGCGCTGGGATAGGGGGCCACCCATTCGGCCAGGTGTTCGCGGGCCTTGGCCTCCACGGCGTCCACCCAGGCGGGTTCCGCCAATTCGTAGCCCGCCGTGGGCAGGGCGGCGCCGGGTTCCTGGAGCACGTGCAGGGCCAGCAGCGGTGCCCCCTGCTGGCTGGCCCACACGGCCGCGCGGGCCAGGGCTTTCCGGCAGGTGGGCGAGAAGTCGATCCCGACGATGACGCGGCTGGTCAAGGCGCACCTCCCTTCCCCTGCGGGAACAGTGGGGCCCCCTCCGGGGGGCCGCAACCTCGGTTCCGCCTGCCGCCGCGCGGATCCAGGACCGTCCGAATCCCGACCCGGGGAGTCATGATCCCGCGCACAGGCTGCGCGGGGCCGGGTGCCCACCTTGGGGACAACGGAGTCCCAGCGGGGGTGTGAGATGCCGATGCACGGAGAACAGGTGAGCCGCGTGAACGCCATGGCCGAGCGGGTGTGGGTGGAGGAACGGGTGGTCCTCACCGATGCGGCGGAGCTGGATGCCTTTTCCCACCTTTTCCCGTCGGAGCGCCGAAATGCGCCGGCCACCCATCCCATCGATCTGGAAGCCCTGAACGGGCTGGGCCGGCCCCGGGGCTTCCTCGCCGCCTGGGCGCCCAACGGGTTGGTGCTGTCGCGCCTGCGGCTCTGATCCGCGCTCAGTCGCGCAAGTCCGGATAGGCCAGCTCCCGCTCCAGGGCGGCGGGCCCGCAGGGCTCGCTGCCCATGAAGCGCACCACCTCCCGGATCACGTGGGGGTCCTTGAGGATGCGACGGTGGCCCAGGCCCGAGGTGGTCAGGAGCCGGGCGCCGGGCTGGGCGGCGGCCGTGGCCACGGCTTCCGCCAGGGGGATCTCCCGATCCTGGTCGTCGTGGACCACGAGCAGGGGCACGGTGATCCGCCGGGCCAGGGCGGCACCTTCCACCTCGCGCCAGGCGCGCCCCACCCGGGCTTCGAAGGCCGCTTCCAGTTCCTCCCACCGCGTGGGGGGAACGCCCAGGCGCTCCAGGAGGTGGCGGTAGAAGCGCTGGGGGTGGGAGGGCGCGGCCACCACCACGGCCCGCCGCGCTTCCAGGCCATCGGCCAGGGCGGCCAGCGTGGAGATGCCGCCCAGGGAGTGGCCCACGATGCCGTGGATGGGCCCCAGGTGGGCTTCCGCCGCCCTGAGCGCCTCGGCGAATTGGGGGATGCTGGACTGCCAGCCGGGGCTGCCGCCGTGGGCGGGGGCATCGAGGAGCACCGCCCGGAAGCCCGCATCCGCCAGGGCCGCCGCGAAGCCGCGCAGCTGCCCGCCCCGGCCGCCCCACCCGTGGAGGAGGAGCACCAGGGGGCCGGTTCCGCGGCTGTGGGCGCGCAGATGGCCCTTTCCGTAGGGGATCCGGAGCGGCGTCAGGTGCCGCAGGGATTCCCGCTCCCGGGCCGGGGCCCGGTGGCGGGGCGGCGTGATGAAGAGGGCCTGGGCGAGGCGGCTGGTGCTCGGGGGATGCACCCGCTCCAGCAGGGCCACCGTGCGGCGAAGGAGGCGGTCGATCATGGGCTCACCAGGGCGTCGAGGCGGGCGGCGAAGGCGCGCCGGGCCAAGTCGAAGGCGCGGGGATCGTCGTGCAATTGATAGGCGTTGTTGGCCCCCATGGCCAGGGCCAGGAACTCGAAGGCCAGGAGGGAGGGGTCGGCCTCCGGGCGGAGGTGACCTTCGGCCACGGCCTCCCGCACCGCGTGCTTGAGGAGGCCGGTCCACTGCTTCATGGCCTCCCGCACCCGGTCCCGCACGGGGCCGGGCCGGCCGTCGAATTCGGTGCTGGCCGCGGCGAAGAAGCAGCCGCCCCGGAAGGTCTTCGAGGGGCCGTAGGCCAGCCAGGACTCCAGAAGACCCCGGAGCCGGGGCAGGCCCTTGGGCAGGTCCTTCACGGGCTCGATGACGGCGGCCACGAAGCGCTCCCCGGCAGCCGCCACCGTGGCCAGCTGGAGGCCCTCCTTGGAGCCGAAGTGGGCGAAGAGGCCCGCCTTGCTCAGGCCCGTGGCTTCGGCGAGCTGGCCGATGGAGAGGCCTTCCAGCCCATGGACGGAGGCCAAGTGGACCGCCTCCTCCAGGATGGCGCTGCGGGTGAGATGGCCTTTCCGGGCCTTGGGGGGTGCGGCGGTGGTCAAGGGACCTCCCTTGACACCAAGAATAAAACGAACGATCGTTCGAAACAATCCCCTTGGGGGATTTTTCGGAGGCATCCCATGCTGCCCACCCTGCTCCTGCCCGCCCTCATCCTGGCGGCCCCCGGCACCGACGAAGGCACCTTCGCCTTCACCAAAGCCCGCCTGGCGGCCATCGCCGCCGGCGACGTGGACCGCATCCTGGCCCTCTACGACCCCTGGGCCGAGGCCGTGGGCACCGACGGCCGGCTGGCCAAGGGCCCCGAGGCCCTGCGGGCCCGGTGGACCGGCCTCCTGGCCAAGGGACCGCTTCGCGTGGAGCTGAAGGAGGTGAATTACGTGGCCGGGCCCGACGGGGTCTTCGTCCACGCCCTGATCGCCCTCACCACCCCCGGGGAGCCACCGGTGCTGGAGCATGTCACCGAGTACCGGGTGAAGAAGCAGGGGCGCTGGCTGTTGCGCTACGAGTCCTTCCAGCGGGCGGAAGGGTGAGCGCGATGCAGGCGGACGGCACCCTGATCCTCAAGCTCTACGAACTGCGCCGGGACCCCGAGTTCCGGGCCGCCCGGCGCTGGTTCCTGGAGCGGTTCCACCCGGTCGGCGCCGAGGACATCGTGCGGGTGATGGTCGGTGGCTTCGATGGGAGCGCCCCCTTCCGCATGGTCACCACCTACTGGGAGATGGCCGCGGCCCTCGTGAACCGGGGGGCCATCGACGAAGCGCTGTTCCAGGAGGCGAACTCCGAGCACGTGGCGGTGTTCGCCAAGCTCCACCCCCACCTGGCCGAGGTGCGGGCAGCCTTCCGGGAACCGGGTTACCTGGCCCAGTTGGAGCGGCTTGTGGTCCGGCTGCCCGACGCCGAGGGGCTCATGGCGCGCCGGCGCCGGCTGTTCGAGCGCTGGCGGGATCAGGCGGCGACTACGGCGGAATGATCCGGCTCGTTCCCTCCCGGATCCGACTCGTTCCGGATCCGGGGGCGGAGCGGCCGTTCCGAGGGAGGCTGGGGGCCGAGGAAACCCCCATGACCCCGACCGCACCTTCCACCCGCCGCCCCGACCTGGATGCCCTCCGGGTGGGCTGCATCCTCCTGCTGCACCTCTACCACTCCGCCCGCATGTTCAATGTGGACGATCCCTGGCACGTGAAGGCCCCGGTGCTCCTGCCCGTGTTGAACGGGCCCATGGACGTGCTGCACATGGTGCGTATGCCCCTGCTGATGCTCATCGCGGGCCTCGCCACGGCCTTCGCCCTGCGCAAGCGGAGCGTGGGCGCCTTCGCGAGGGACCGGGTGAAGCGCCTGCTGCTGCCCCTGGCCTTCGGGATGCTCGTGATCGTGCCGCCGCAGATCTGGGTGGAGCGCGTATGGACGGGGCAGACGACGCAGGGCTACCTGGCCTTCTGGCCCTCGGTGCTCCAGGGCGTGCCCTATCCCAAGGGCAGCCTGAGCTGGCACCACCTCTGGTTCGTGGCCTACCTCTTCGTCTTCTGCATGCTCGCGCTGCCCTGCTTCGCCTGGTTCAAGTCGGACCGCGGACAGGCTTGGCTGGCGAAGGCCGACGCCTTCCTCGCCCGGGGCGGCAATCTCTGGGGCCTGGCGCTGGTGATCTTCGGCGGTCGCTTCATCTTCCGGAATTTCAAGGAGACCCACGACCTGCTCCACGACCCCAAGAACCTCGTCTTCTACGGCGGGCTCTTCCTGGCCGGGCACCTGCTGGGTCGGCTCCCCCGGACTGAAGCACGCCTGCTGGACCTGCGCCGCGGGCACCTGCTCCTGGCCCTGGGGCTCCTCACGGTGTCGCGCTTCTTCGAGCACTTGCCCGCGCCGGTGGCCTACCTCGCTTTCTACGGCGCCATCTGGGCTTCACTTTGCGCGGCCTTGGGGTACGGTCGGGCCTTCGTCACCGCTTCCCGCCCCTGGCTGGATCACGCGCAGGCCCTGGCCTACCCGTTCTACATCCTCCACCAGTCGGTGATCGTGGTGATGGGGTGGTGGATGCTGCGCCTGCAGTTGGCGCCCTGGACCTTCTTCCTCACCCTCACGGCCGCTTCCTTCGGCGCCACCTGGGCCCTCTGCGAAGGCGCCGCGCACCTGGCATGGCTGCGCCCCCTGATGGGCATGGGGCCCCGGAAGGTGGAGCGGCTCCCGGCTCCGGGCATACTCCAAGGTGAGCCCTCCTGATGATCCCCGCCGAAGCCCCCGTCCCCTGGCGCTGGCCCCGTGTGACGGGCCGGTGGGCGGCGCTCACGGGGGCCTTCTTCCTGGGGAATGCGCTGTGGCGGGGCGCCATGGTGAACTTCGATCTCCAGGGCAGCCGCGCGGACGTGCCCTGGCCGGAGCCCTACGTGTGGGAACTCACCTCCGGCCTCGTCGTATGGGCCCTGATGCCCCTCATCCAAGCGGTCGTGCTCAACGCGCCCTGGCGAGGGGTGCGCTGGGGGCGCTTCCTGGCGCTGCACCTGGCGGGCACCCTGCTGTTCTGGATCCTCCACGTGGGGGGCCTCTGGGGCCTGCGGGTGCTCTTCTACCGGTGGGTGGGATGGGGCACCTACCATTACGGGGAACTTGTCCCCCGGATCCTGGGTGAGGGGGGGAAGGACCTCTTCGCCTTCGCCAGCCTCGCGGCCATCTTGCACGCCGTGGCCCTGCGGCAGGCCCGGCAGGCGCGGGAACTGGCCCTGTCCCGCCTGGAGACCGAGCTGCGCGAGGCTCGCCTCCAGGCCCTGGCGGCCCAGCTGGATCCCCACTTCCTCTTCAACGCGTTGAACACCCTCAGCGCTGTGATCTATGAGGACGTGCCCAAGGCCGACAGCCTCATCTCGGATCTGGGGCTCATGCTGCGCGATAACCTCCAGGCCGACGGCCCCACGTGGCCCCTGCAGCGGGAGCTGGACCACCTGGGGCACTACCTCGCCTTCGTTCGCGCCCGCTTCGGCGACCGGGTGAAGGTGGCGGTGGTGGTGGAGCCCGGCATGGGTGGCCTGCCCGTGCCCCGCTTCGCGCTCCAGCGACTCGTGGAGAACGCCCTCAAGCACAACGAAGGTGAGGCGGGACGGACGCTGACCATCGAGGTCTCCGCTCGCCGGGAGGCCGGGGCCGCCCGCCTGCAGGTGATGGATGACGGGGTCGGATTCACGCCCTCGGAGTCCGGCGGCCTGGGCCTCGAGAACCTCCGCCGCAGCCTGAACCTCCTGCACGGGGATCGGGCGGGCCTCGTGGCGGGCAACGGCCCCGGAGGCGGGGCCACCGTGGAGCTGATCCTGCCGCTGGAGGCTCCGGGTGCCTGAGCGGATCCGTGTGCTCGTGGCCGATGATGAGGGGCCCGCCCGCGCCAAGCTGCGGCGCTTCCTGGATGCGGATCCCCGGGTGGAGCTGGTTGGCGAGGCGCAGGACGGGCTGCGCGCCGTGGCCCTCGTGCGGGAATTGAAGCCCGACCTGCTGGTCCTCGACATCCAGATGCCGGGGCTCACGGGCTTCGAGGTGCTGGAGGCCCTGGGTGAGCCGCGGCCCCTGGTGGTCTTCTCCACGGCCTTCGACCGCTTCGCCCTGGAGGCCTTCGACGCCGCCGCCGCGGACTACCTGCTGAAGCCCTACGATGGCCCCCGCTTCCAGCGGGCCCTGGATCGGGCCCTGGCCTTGCGGGAAGGGCAGGGGGGACCCGTGAGGGCCCTGCTGCAGCGGGTGGCTCAGGCCCCCCTCGAGCGCCTGCTGGTGGAAGGTGAGCGGGGCCTGGAGGCCCTGCCCCTGCGGGTCATCCTGCGCTTGGAGGCCGATGGCAAGGTGGTGCGGGTCCACACGGAGCGGGGCGTGTTCGAACTCCGCAAGGCGCTCAAGGATCTGGAGTCCCGGCTGCCCGCCCACCGCTTCTGCCGTGTGCACCGGAGCGCCGTCGTGGCCCTGGAGGCCGTGGCCCGCCTGGAGCCCTGGGATCACGGCGACGGGCTCCTCGTGCTGAAAGATGGGAGCCACTGCGTCCTGAGTCGCACTCACCGCTCGGAGTTCCTCAGCCGCTGGGGAGTCTCCGGGTAGGGCTTGCACGGGATTCAGATTCACATACGATGGCGTATGGAAATGGAGGGCCCATGGACTCCCTGGATGACAAGCTGAACCGATGGGTTGCGGCGGGCCTGCTCGAGGGGGCCCTGGCGGACCGCATCCGGGCCTTCGAAGCCCCGCACGAACCGGAGCGGCGCCTCCACTGGCCCGCCCTGCTGGCCATCGCCTTCGGCGCGTTGATGCTGGCGGGTGGAGTCCTGCTCTTCGTGGCGGCCCACTGGGAACGCATGGCGCCGGGTACCCGATTCATGGCCGTGCTGATCTCGGTGGGGGCCTTCCACCTTGCGGGCGCCTGGTTCTCGGAGGGCATGCCCCGCCTGGCCACGGCCCTGCAGGGGGTCGGGACCCTCGCCCTGGGCGCGGGCATCTTCATGGCCGGCCAGATCTTCAACCTGGAGGAGAACTGGCCCGGGGGCGTGATGCTCTGGGCCCTGGGCGCCTGGATCGGATACGCGCTGCTGCGGGACTGGGTGCAGGGTTTGCTGGCGGCCCTGCTGACTCCCATCTGGTTGGGGGGCGAGTGGGTGGTGGCCACGGAACCTTGGCGTTCCTGGGCGGGGGAGGAACGCGTGTTGGCCTTCGGGCTGCTGCTCCTCGCCCTCACTTACTTCACGGGCCGGCGCGGGGATGGGGACCGGCCCCTGCGGAAGGCCCTCATGTGGGCGGGCGGTCTGGCGGTGATCCCGCTGACCTTCTTCGTCATCGCCACGGCCCGGGATCACGGCTGGCGCGGGGACGGGCGGGAGGCCTCCCTGGGCCTGCTGACCCTGGGCTGGGCCGTGGCCCTGGTGATTCCGCTGGTCCTGGCGGTCCGCTTGCGGGGGAAGCAAGCCTGGATGAACGGGGCCGCGGCCCTGTGGGTGTGGCTGCTGGGAATCATGAACGGCCATGAGCTGCCCCTCTACGCCTGGTGCGCCCTGGGGGCCGTGGGACTGGTCTTCTGGGGCCTCCACGAGGGCCGCCGGGAGCGGGTGAACCTGGGCATCGCGGGCTTCGCCCTGACGCTGCTCTTCTTCTACTTCAGCTCCGTCATGGACAAGCTGGGTCGCTCCCTGGGCCTCATGGGCCTGGGACTCCTCTTCCTGCTGGGCGGCTGGCAACTGGAGCGGCTGCGGCGCCGCCTGAACGCCCGCATCCTCGACGGAGGTGCCCGATGACCGGCCTGCGCAAGGGCCTCCTGCTGGGCGCGATCCAGCTCCTGCTGGTGCTCAGCTTGGGGGGGAAGCTGCTCCTGGATCGCGCCACCCGACCCCGCGTCTGGCTGAGGGCCGCGCCCGTGGATCCCGACCTGCCCATCCGGGGCCGCTACGTGAGCCTGCGGGTGGAAGTGCCCATCCGGGAGGCCGAATGGAAGGGCCTACCCGGCCGACGGGAAGGGGTGGATTGGGAGGATCGGTACGGCTGGACGCAGGTGGACCTCCGGGTGGAGGGCGGCCGGGTGCGGGCCATCCCCACGACCTCCGGGCCCAGCGCCCACCGGGTCGCGGGCTGGGCGGGGAACGCCCCGGGCCCCACCCAGGCCCCCCGGACGTCGGTGACCTTGGAGGAGCCCTTGGCCTTCTTCATCCCCGAGCACGTGCCCGACCCCTCCCGCCGGGCCCCGGGCGAGGCACTGTGGGTGGAGGTGACCCTGCCGAAGAAGGGCCCTTTGCGCCCCATCCGGCTGGCGGTGGCGAAAAACGGGGCGTTCACGCCGCTGGACCTCTAGCGCAGACTGGGGGGATGCCCGAGCAGCGCCTCTACCTCCTCGACACCTTCGCGTTCATTTTCCGCTCCTACTTCGCCAATCCCCGGCTGAAGAACGGCGCGGCCTACACCTTCGTGCGCATCGTGCTCCAGCTCCTGGAGAAGCATCAGCCCACGCACATCGCCTGCGTCTTCGACACGCCGGAGCCCACGTTCCGGCACCAGATCTATCCCGAGTACAAGGCGAACCGCGATGAAATGCCGGAGGACCTGCGTCCGCAGATCCCCCTCATCCGCCAGCTCATCGAAGCGCTCAACATCCCCATCGTGGAGCTGCACGGCTACGAGGCCGACGATGTGATGGGTACCCTGGCCAAGGAATCCGCCGCCCACGGCCTGCCCGCCGTCATCGTGAGCCCCGATAAAGACCTCCTTCAGCTGGTCTCCGACGAGCTGCGGATCCAGGTGCTCAACACCAAGGATGGCGAGGTGTGGCACGACCGCGCGGGCGTGAAGGAGCGCATGGGCGTGTGGCCCGAGCAGGTGGTGGACTTCCTCTCCCTGCTGGGGGACGCCTCCGACAACGTGAAGGGCGTGCCCGGCATCGGCGAGAAGGGCGCGGCCACCCTGCTGGAGAAGTACGGCAGCCTGGATGGCGTCATCGCCGCCAAGGCGGAGCTGAAGCCCAAGCAGCGGGAGGGCCTGGAGACGAGCTTGGATCCCGAGACCGGTTGGTTGGACCTCACCCGCCGCCTCGTCACCGTGGTCACGGACCTGCAGCTGCCCCTCCACCCGAAGGACTTGGGCTACAAGGGCCTCGACGAGGCCAAGGCCCGGGAGACGTTCAAGGAGCTGGGATTCCAGTCCCTCACCAAGGAGTTCACCGCCACCGCCGCCGAGAGCCACACCGAGCGCCGCTACCGGGCGGCCCGGTCGCTGAAGGACGTGGAGGAGGCGGTGGCCGCCATTCGCGCCGCGGGGCGGTTCGGCGTAGACACGGAGACCACCAGCATCGAAGCCACGCGGGGTCACCTGGTGGGCATCAGCCTCGCTTGGAGGCCCAACGAGGGCCTCTACCTCCCCTTGGCTCACCTCAAGGCCCCCAGCCAGGATACGGAGGGTTCCCTTCCTGGCCTTCTGCCGGACAGCGGGCTCGCCGAGGCGGACCTGGATCTGGCCGGGGATCCCGAGGCCTACTTCGCGGGCCTCAAGACCCACCTGGATCCCCGGAACCTGCCTTTCGCCGAGGTGCGGAAGGTGCTCGCCCCGCTCTTCGCGGACCCGGCGGTGGGCAAGGTGGGCCAGAACCTCAAGTACGACCTCATCGTGCTGGGGCGCCATGGCCTGCCGATCCATGGCATCGCCGACGACAGCATGATCCAGAGCTTCCTCGCCGAGTCCGGGATGCGCCACAACTTGGACGACCTCAGCGTGCGCCACCTGGACATCAAGCCCATCGCCTTCGAGGATGTGGTCGGCAAGGGCAAGGCCATGAAGCGCTTCGATGAGGCGGACTTCGACCAGGCCGTGCAGTACGCCGCCGAGGACGCGGACCTCGCCCTGCAGCTGGCGGGCAAGCTGACCCCCCGGCTCTCCGACGATGGCCTGCGGTTGCTCTACCGGGAGGTGGACCTGCCCCTGGTGGAGGTGCTGGCGGACATGGAACGTACGGGCGTCCGCCTGGACCTGGACGTGCTGGCCAAGCTCTCCGCCGAGTTCGGTGCCGAGCGGGAGCGCGCCGCGGCCCGCGTCACCGAGCTGGCGGGCGAGGCCTTCAACCTCAACAGCCCCGCCCAGCTGGGTCGCATCCTCTTCGACAAGCTGAAGCTGCCCGTCATCAAGTACACGGGCAAGACCAAGGCGCCGAGCACCGACGAGGAAACGCTCGAGGAGCTGGCCACGGAACATGACGCCGAGATCGCGCGGGAGCTGCTGCGCCACCGCCAGATGGTCAAGCTGCTGGGCACTTACGTGGACGCGCTGCCGCTCATGGTGAACCCCCTCACGGGCCGCGTGCACACGAAGCTGCACCAGGCGGTGGTCGCCTCCGGGCGTCTGGCCTCCAATGATCCCAACCTGCAAAACATCCCGGTGCGCACCGAGGAGGGCCGCGCCATCCGCGCCGCCTTCGTGCCCGAGCCGGGCTGGGTGCTGCTGGACGCGGACTACAGCCAGATCGAGCTGCGGGTGGTGGCTGCCCTGGCCGAGGATCCCGTGCTGCTGGGGGCCTTCGCGCGGGGCGAGGACATCCACCGCCGCACGGCCTCCGAGGTCTACGGTGTGCCCATGGAGGAGGTCACCTCCGAGCAGCGCAGCGCGTCCAAGGCCGTGAATTTCGGCCTCCTGTACGGCCAGGGGGCCTTCGCGCTGGCGGCCAACATCGGCGTGTCGCAGAAGGAGGCCAAGGCCTTCATCGAACGCTACTTCGAGCGCATGCCCAAGGTGGCCGAGTGGATCGAGGGCACCAAGGCCAAGGCCATCCAGGAGGGGCTCGTGCGCACCCACTGGGGCCGCATCCGCAGCATCCCGGAGCTCCAGAGCAGCAACAAGCAGTTCCAGTCCCAGGGCCTGCGCGAAGCCGTGAACACCGTGGTGCAGGGGACGGCTGCCGATCTCATGCGCCGAGCGATGGTGCGCCTCCACCGCAGCCTCGCGGAGGCCGGGCTGAAGGCCCGTCTGCTGCTGCAGGTACACGACGAACTGTTGCTGGAGTGCCCGCCCACGGAAGCGGATCGGGCCTCCGAGCTGCTGCGGGAGGCCATGGAAGGGGCCGATGATCTGGGGGCCTTGGGCGTGAAGCTGGCGGCCGAGGTCCGGCAGGGGAAGAGCTGGCTGGAAGCCAAATAGGGCAGGGGCCCGGGGAAGGATCCCCGGGCCCCCGCGAGGGCGCTGCCGACCCCTAGCGGACGGCGTTCAACACCTGCACGGTGGCGCCCCTCGGCGTCAGGAAAGCTTCGCGGTTGGTGATCCAGACCTTGTCCAGGTATCCCTGAGGCAGGTTCGGATTCAACAGCATGACACCCCCGGTCTCCGGGCCCTGGACGAGGATGGCGCCATTGTCGAGCCCGGCGGACTTGGTTCCCACGGCGGGGATGGTGCCCGGCATCGCATGCACGGCCACGGTGGCATGGAAGGAACCATCGCGGACGTAGCGATCCTCGGGCATGAGCACCAGCATCTGGGCTCCGCTCTGGGCGAGGGTGGCGGCAGCCTGGGTCGTGGCCCCGGGCGCCTTCAGATCCACCACGGTGATGCGATTGTCGGCGCCGAGGGCTGTCGCTAGCTCCTCAACGGCCTGACGGCTGAAGCCGTAATCACAGACCACGCCGAAGTGGTGGGTATCGGCGAAGTTGGCGGCAACGGTCTGGGCCAGCGACGTGAACGTCTGTGCCTGGGCTCCCACGCAGATCAGCAGCAGGAGGGTTGGGACCTTCAACATGGGGAACCTCCTTGATGGGCTCGCGGCCCGGTTGGAGCGGCGGGATGACCGCATCAGGAAGGTCGGCCGCGCAATCTGGACTCGCCATGAATTCAGGATTGATTCGGAGATGCTGGGGGTACTCGAGTTTTCATTGTGGTTATGGCGGTGTTCAGGCCACGTTCAGATGCGGTTGAGATTCCTTCCCGCCCGGATGTGGAAAGTGATTTGAAAGTTGCCCCAGCCGCCTCACATTGGGGCTTGGCGCTGATTGCGAGGGTGCGATGCCGCTCGTGAAATTCGTGGATTTTGAATTGGACCCCTACACCGGAGAACTCTGGCATCACGGTGTGCGGTCCCATCTCCAGGAGCAGCCGCTGAAGGTACTGGTGTGCCTGCTGGAGCGGCCCGGAAAGGTCGTCACGCGGGAGGAATTGCGACGGCGGGTCTGGGGCGAGGGCATCCACGTGAACTTCGAGGATGGCCTTAACACCGCGGTGTCCAAGCTCCGCCAGGCTCTGGAGGAGGATGCGGACCATCCCCTGCTGGTTGAGACCTTGCCGCGCAAGGGTTACCGCTTCACCGCGGCCGTGGCGGAAGAGCCCTCCGGGCAGATGCCCGGCCTGAAGCTCCGGGGCGACCGGCGCACCTCGATCGGGGGGACGGCCACGGTTTCGGAACCCTCCCCCGGAACCCTTCCCCCGCCGCACATCCGGAGGTCCCGGGCTGCCCGGCTGCTGGATTTCCTGCGGCGGCACTTCCTGTGGTTGCTGGGGGTGATGGGCGGGGGCACCTGGGCCTGAAGGAAGGCCGGCGTGGCGCAGGGACGGAGCGGGCCACGCCGGAAGGGAGGCTTGGAGCCTAGCGGGCCAGTCCCACCACCTCGATGGGGGCCATCCGGAGGGCGGCCATGCCGGAGGTCCCTCCGCCCTGCACAGGGCCGATGATGCCGCGCAACTGATTGCCCACCATCAGCTCGAAGTGGGTGTCTTCCCCGATGGCCAGGGCGGCGCCATTGTCCATGGCCGCCCGCTTCGTGCCCAGGGTGGGGATGGAGGCCCCGAGGCTGCGGGCGAAGAAGGTGGCCTGGAATGAACCGTCGCGCACAAGGCGATCCTGGGGCATCAGCACCAGCACCTCGGCGCCGGAGGCCTGGAGGGCGGTGCGCGCCCGTCCCGCCTGGTCGGCGAAGCGCATGTCCACCACGGTGATGCGGGCGTCCGGGCCCACGGCGGTGGCGAGGTTCTGCACGGCTTCCCGGCTCCAGCTGTAGTCGCACACCACGCCGAAGTGCTGCTTGGCGGGGTACACGTTCCGGGAGGCCTGCGCGAGGGGGGCGAAGTCCTGGGCGGCCAGAGGGGCGGCGAGGACGAGGGAGAACAGCACGTTCATGGAGCGCATGGGCGCCTCCTGTGATGATGCCGGGTCGGACTTCCCCTGCCGCCGATGGGCGGCCCGGACGAGTCAAGGATCTGGGCGCGTGGCCCGGTGGCGGCGAGTTCCCAAGGCGAAGGCGATGGGTGGATCAGTGGGGAAGAACCTACGTCCGCCCCCGGACGCCGCCATGAACTCGGGGTCAATTCCCGCGCACGGGGGTGGAACACCGGGGCGGGGCCGCGAACAGGAATCGGTGACAGGGAGGGTGGCTTTCCGATTCAGGACTCGGGTTCGAGGCCTTCGGGGTGAACGCTCAGGCTCTCGCCGCTTCGCGAAGGCCGCCGTCCCTGGGATACTGGAGGATTGGAGGGGACGATGCGGATTCTGCTGGTGGGCTCGGGGGGTCGCGAACACGCCATGGCGCGGAAGCTGATGGGCGGAACCACGCCCGTGACCCTCTTCGCGGCCCCGGGCAGCGATGCCCTTGCCGAACTGGGCACCTGCCTCCCCTTTCAGGGCGAGGATGTGGCCGGGATCAGTGCCTGGGCCGCCGAGCACAAGCCGGACCTGGTGGTGGTGGGCCCCGAGGCGCCGCTGGTGGCGGGCCTCTCCGATGCGCTCACGGCCATGGGCATCCCCGTCTTCGGCCATCCCCGAGCCACGGCCCAGCTGGAGGGCTCCAAGGCCTTCGCCAAGGCCTTCATGGAACGCCACGGCGTGCCGTGCGCCGCCTCGCATACGGTGGACAGCTTTGAGGCGGGCGCCGCCCTCATCGAAGCCTGGCCCCACCGCTACCCCGTGGTGCTCAAGGCCGACGGCCTGGCGGCCGGCAAGGGCGTGGTGCTGGCCGGGGACAAGCAGGAAGCCCTCGCGACCCTGCGCGCCTTCATGGACGGCCAGTTCGGCGACGCGTCGAAGACCGTGGTGCTGGAGCAGGCCCTCTTCGGCATGGAGCTGAGCCAGCACGTGCTGGTGGATGTCACCGCCGACCACGCCCGATTCGTGATGCTGCCCGCCTGCCAGGATCACAAGCGCATCTTCGAGGGCGACCAGGGCCCCAACACGGGTGGCATGGGCGCCTTCGGCCCGCTGCCTTTCCTGCGCCCCGAGGACCTCGCCCGCATCCGCGAGGAGCTGGTGGTACCCACCGTGCAGGGCCTCCAGAAGGACGGCCTCGTGGGCCGCGGCGTCCTCTTCCTCGGGGTCATGTACGACGACCTCGGTCCCAAGCTGCTGGAGTACAACGTGCGCTTCGGCGACCCCGAGACCCAGGTGCTCATGGAGCTGCTGGATGAGGACCTCGCCACCCTGCTGCTGGCCGTGGGCTCGCAACAGCTCCATCGCACCGAGGTGAAGCTCAAGCCCGGCTGCGCCATCACCTTCGTCCTCGCCGCGGAGGGCTATCCCGAGACCGCCAAGAAGGGCGTGCCCATCACGATCGCCGATCCCGGCCTCACCGTGATCCACGCGGGCACCAAGAAGGTGGACGGCACCTGGACCACGAACGGCGGTCGCGTCATGAACCTCGTCACCGTGGCCGGGGACCTGGAAGCCGCCCGCAGGAAGGTGCTGGCCGAAGCGGACAAGGCCACCTGGCCCGGACGCCAGATGCGCACCGACATCGGACTCCGGGCCCTGAACCACGCCAAGGCCGGCAAGACGGTGATGGATCCCTGGTAGCCGAAGGTCGGCTGGGAGATCGATTGGGCCGGTGAGGCCGGTGGGAGCGATTCCTCACCGGCCTCTCCGGGCTGGATGGCGTTCCGTCTTGCGGAAACCTCCGTTCAGGCCCAGGCTGGGCCATCGCTCATTCCGAGGAGGTCGACATGGTCCACCCGCCCCCGGCACCTGATCCCACAGGCGTCACCGTGGAGTTGCTGGCCACCGTGGACCTCGGCCCCGAGATCGAGGGCCTGGAAGGCCGACAGCTCCGCATGCGCAAAGTGACCCTGGCCCCCGGCGCCGTCTTCGGCCCCGTTCATGACCACAAGGACCGTCCCGGCACTGTCTACATCCTGCAGGGCACCATCACGGATCACCGGAATGGTGTGGCCACCGAGTACGGCCCGGGCGTCGGGTGGCCTGAAGATCGGCATACCCTCCACTGGCTCGAGAACCGGGGCACCGAGACGGCCGTGGAGATCTCGGTGGACATCGTCAGGGGATGACGACCCCCGCCTTGGCCGCGGGTGATGGACCCACCGGATCTGGATCCGTTTTGCGCAGCCTCCGATTCCGGCCAAGGTTGGAGGTACCTCGAGTTGGAGTATCGATGGAATCCCACGTGCACCTGATGACCGAACTCTTCGTGCAGCTGGGCCTGCCCTCGGATCCGCCCGCGATCCAGGCCTTCCTGGCCAAGCACCGACCCCTGCCGTCGCACCTGCCCCTGGCCCAGGCGCCCTTCTGGAATCCGGCCCAGGCGGCCTTCTTGCGGGAGGGGCTTCAGGAGGACGGGGACTGGGCGGGGATCATCGACAAGTTGGATGTGGGGTTGCGGCTGGATTGACCTCTATTCCAATGGATTCCCACCATGTGGTGGGGCCCCAGTGTGAATCGGGGGGAAATGGGGATTGGACGCGGACTTGTAAGGTGATCCGTCTGAAATGGTGGCGATAGCCTGGGGGAGTCTCCATAGGCCTTCCCGAATGGCGTCTCTGCGCTCGACTTGGCCATAAACTGTAGGAGTTCCCTTGAACGATTTGGATTCTTTCATTTCGTCCTCGAACCACTCGAAGCGGATCCTGCATTGCCAGGTTTTGGCGTATCTCCTGTTCTTGGGGCTGACTCAGATTCCAGGCCAGGCCCAGATTCCTGAAGCCCCCAAGGTTGCTTTCGTGGAGGATCCCCTTCAATTCGAGCCAGGCGCCCCGAAGCGGGTTCCGTACGCCTCCACCTCGCTCGTCAAGCGTGGACAATTGGGACCCTATCCTTCTCAGGCCAGGATCATGGGCACACAAGGGGACCTGATCATCGAAGTGTGGGTGGATGAGAAGGGCATGCCCACCCGCGTGACCACTCTCTGGGGAGACGCGGCCTTGAGGTTGCATGGGGAAGCTTTCGTCCGTAGCCACGTGTTCAAACCCTACCTGGATCAAGGCGTGGCAATTCCCGTTCGGTTTCGAATGAAGCTTTTCTTTCGCCTTGGGGACGGGGGGCGGGCCTACCAAGTCGCCCCAAAGGAATTCAACCTCTAAGCCCGTTCATTCCCCCCGCAGCACCGCCAGGGGCTCCGCCCGCAGGGCGCGGAGGCTGCCCAGGAAGCCGACGACCAGGGTGAGGGCCGCCGCCAGGGCGAGCAGCTGCAGGGCCAACCAGGGACTGGGCTCCGAGGGTAGGTCCAGCACCTTGCGGGCATAGAGCCAGCTGCCGATCCAGGCAAGGGTGCCGGCGGTGAGGGCCGCGGCGCCGCCCAGGAGGCCGAACTCCCAGGCGAGGCTCCGCAGGAGCAGGGGCTCGCCGGCCCCTAGCGTGCGGAGCAGGGCCACGTCCCGTTGGCGCCCGAGGCGGCTGGAGAGGAGGCTGGCCGACAGCACGAGCAGGGCCGAGGCCAGCATGAGGGTGGCGAGGGCCGCCGCCACGAGGTTCACGAGGTCCAGCACGCGACCCACCTTGGCGCCCACTTCGGCGAGGTCCACCACGGTGACGTTGGGGGCCTCGCGGGCCAGGGCTCCCTGCAGGGCCTGGCGCTGGGCCGCCTCCGGGGCTTCGAGCGCCGCCAACGTGAGGGCGGGCGCCCCTTCCAGGAGCGAAGGGTGGGCCACGATGAAGAAGTTGGGGGCGAGGCTCTGCCAATTCACACGCCGCAGGCTGGTCACGGTGCCGCGCACCTCCTGGCCCTGCACGTCGAAGCGCAGCTCGTCACCGAGTCGGGCGCGGATGTCCTTCGCGAAGCCCTCCTCCAGGCTGAACTCCGCATGGGGCTGGCCATCCTCGGTCCAGAAGCGGCCGACCGTCACGCGCTCGGAAGGCCCCGGCTTCGCGCGCCAGGTGAGGTTCTGTTCCCGGGTGCGGAACTGGGCGCCGCGGGTGGGTTCCTTGCCCGCGTCGTCCCTCGGCTGTTCCACGGCCTCCTCCACGGCCTGGCCCGCCACGGCCCGCA
Organism: Holophagaceae bacterium; assembly: GCA_035254125.1. GTDB lineage: Bacteria > Acidobacteriota > Holophagae > Holophagales > Holophagaceae > JAFDVN01. The sequence goes on from DATFAX010000156.1 coordinate 32,336, forward strand.
GGCGGGCCCGCACCAGGGGCGCCTCCCGCAGCTCGTGGCCCGTGAGGCGCAGGGCGAGGGCGCGCACCTGGGCCACCTGCTGGGGCTGCACATCCAGCAGGAACACGTTGGGGCGGCCGTCGCCGGCCTTGGCCTGGAGGATGGGCGCCACGAGGTCGGCCTTCACAAAGTGGGCGGCGAGCAGCAGGAAGAGGGCGAGGCCCATGACGCTCATGACGAGCGTGGAGACCCCGGGCCGCGCGCCCAGCTGCCCGAAGGCGAGGCGCAGGCCCAGGGGCATGCGCGCGGCGCTGCGGCGGAAGAATCCCAGCTGCAGGCGCAGCAGGCCCGCGAGGGTGCCCAGCAGCACTCCGAGCACGAGGAGGGTGCCCAGGCCCGCACCGACGGTGGGTGCATTGCGGAGCACGAGGAAGGCGGCGAGGGCCGCGGCGCCGCCCCAGGCCAGCGCGGCCACGCGCCGGGGCACGGGGGGCTCGGCGCCGTCCCGGAGAAGGGCCAGGGGCGCCGTGGCGCCCAAGCGGGCCAGGGCGGGCACCACCATGAGGGCCAGCAGGGCCAGGGCCAGGAGGCTCTCCAGGAGGGGCGGCGCGCCGGGCGACGTGGCGCGCAGGGCGGGGGGAATCAGCTCCGCCAGGGCCTTGGGCATCCACCGCGCGGCCAGGAGGCCCAGCGCCGTGCCGAGGGTGCCTCCCGCGATCAGGAGCCCCCCCGTGAGGAGGCCGAAGGTTCGGTGCGCCAGTTCCGGCGGTGCGCCGAGGCAGCGAAGGATGGCGGCGTCCCGGCGGCGACCATCCAGGAAGGCGGCGAGGATGGCCCAGGAACCCAGCAGGGCCAGCAGCAGCGTGAGCAGGCCCAGTTGGCGGATGAAGCGATTGAGGTTGCGCAGGGGCTGCGCCAGCTGGGCGGCGGCCTCCTCGTGGGATTGCACGCGGGCCTTGGCATCCAGGGACCGGGCCAGGCCCTTGAGGCGGGGCAGGGCCTCGGCCTCGGTGCCGGGGCGCAGGTTCAGCAGCAGGCGGGAGCTGAGGCGGGCCCGGGCCGTGACGAGACCCAGGTCCCGCGCCCGGTCCAGGGCGAGGTAGATGCGCGGCCCCAGGGCGAAGGCGCTGGCCTGGCGGGCGTCATCCTGGGCGACGATGCCAGCCACGGGCACGGCGCGGCCGCCGAGGCGCAGGGCCTGGTGGCGCGCCAGGAGCTCCGTCTCGGATGCGCCACCGGAGGCCACGGAGAGTCCCCAGGCCTGGGCGAGCGAACCTTCCACCACCACCCCCCGGGGGAGGGCCGCGGCCAATCCGGCGCCCTCCTGCAGGTCCACGCGGCCCTGCAGCGGATAGGCACCGGCCACGGCGCGGACCTCCAGGAGGCGCGCCTGTTCCGAGGTCCCTTCGCCCGTGGCGCCCAGGGTGGGGAAGTCCACCACCTGGGCGAGACCGACCACGGCGGGGTCCGCCTGCACCCGATCCCGCAGCTCCGCCTTCATGAGGCCGGGGACGCTGATGGATGCATCGGCGCCCAGCAAGCCCCGGCTCTCCGCCTGCACGGCGGCGAGCACCCGGGAGGAGAAGCCGTAGGTGGCGGCGAAGGCCGCGAAACCCACGGCGAGGCAGAGCACCACCATGAGCAGGCGGCCCTTCTGGCGCGCGGCCTCGCGCACCGCCATGAGCGCGGCGTAGGACCAGGAACCCGCGCTCATGCGAGCCCTTCGGTGGCGGCGATGCGACCCCGCTCCAGCACCACCCGGGCCTGGAGGCGGTCGGCGAGGTGGGGATCGTGGGTCACCAGCACGAGGGTGCTGCCAAGCTCCCGCTGCAGTTCCAGGAGCAGCTCGAAGACGCCGTCCGCATTGCGGGGATCCAGACTGCCCGTGGGCTCGTCGGCGAGGAGGATGGGGGGGCGCGCCACGATGGCCCGGGCGATGGCCACGCGCTGGCACTCGCCGCCGCTGAGCTGGGCGGGCACGTGGTCGAGGCGGCCTTCGAGCCCCACACGGGCGAGCACCTCCCGGGCGCGTTCGAGCGGTCGGTCCACACCCGCGATCTCCGCGGCGATGGCCACGTTCTGGAGGGCGCTGAAGGGCTGCAGGAGGTGGAAGGCCTGGAAGACGAAGCCCAGGCGCTTCGCCCGGAAGGCCGCCCGGCCCTTCTCGTCCAGGGCGCCGAGATCCTGGCCGTCCACGGTCACGCGGCCGGAGGAGGTCCGCTCCAGCCCCGCCATGAGGGCGAGCATCGTGCTCTTGCCGCTGCCACTGGGGCCCTGGATGGCCACGGCCCGCCCCGTGGGCAGGCGGAGGTCCACGGCATTCAGCACCGTGAGACGCTCCCCGCCGGGGGCTTCGAAGACCTTGGACACGCCGCTGAGTTCGATCAAGGAGCCTCCGGAGGGACCAGACTATCTGCCAGGATGGGCCCCATGCACCGGATGATTCCCCTCGCCCTTCTGTTCCTTCTGGCCTGCGATCGGAAGGCGGCTGTCCAGAATCCCGCCGTGCCAGTCCCGGCCGCGCCGATGGTCGCTAAGCACACGGTGGCCTTCCTGGGGGACAGCCTCACGGCGGGCCTGGGGCTGCCGGAGTCCCAGGCCTATCCATCCCTGATCCAGGCCCGGCTCACCGCGGAAGGTCGGAGCTGGAGGGTGCTGAACGCGGGCGTGAGCGGCGACACCACCGCCGGGGGGCTCGCGCGTCTGGATTGGCTCTACAAGCAAAAGGTGGACGTGCTGGTGGTGGCGCTGGGGGCCAACGATGGCCTGCGGGGGCTGCCCCTGAAGGCCACGGAAGGGAACCTGCGGGCCATCCTGAGGCGCGGTCGCCAGGAGGGTTCGCGGGTGCTGCTCGTGGGGATGCAGATGCCCGAGAACCTGGGACCGGACTACCGCCAGGGCTTCGCAGCCCTCTATCCCCGCCTCGCCAAGGCGGAGGACGTGGCCCTCATCCCCTTCCTGCTGGAAGGTGTGGCCCTGGACCCGGCCCTGAACCAGGCGGACGGCATCCACCCCAACGAGGCGGGTGCCCGGAAGGTGGCCGAGACGATGTGGAAAGGTCTGGCGCCGCTCCTGGTGGACTGAGCCCGCACACCGGTTTTTCCTCCCGCCCTCGCGATCTGAAGCTCATCCGCGGGCCCCCTTCCGCGACCGAACTGGTACCCTTCCCGGAAACCCCCGGAGTGTTCATGTCCCTTAAGCGGATCTTCATTCGCCAAGGCCTGCGGTACGACCGGTACCAGGGGGCGGGGGCCCGCATCGTCTATCCCTGGCCTCGGAAGGCGCGGGTGGCCCTGTGGATCGCCGGGGCGGCGCTCCTGGTCTCCCTGGTCCCCCTGGGCGCCTGGTGGCAGGTCCGGCGGCAGGTGCCGGACTTCGAGGTGCCCAAGATCGCCGGGCTGAAGGGCTTCGTGGAAGTGCGGCTGGATGAACGGGGCGTGCCCACGGTGCTGGCCCAGGAATTCCTGGATGCCCTGCGGGTGCAGGGCTACCTCATGGCCCGGGAGCGTCTGTTCCAAATGGAGCTGCAGCGCAGGGCCGCCGGCGGGGAGCTGGCGGAGATCGCCGGGGAGGCCGCGCTGCCCCTGGACCGCCTGCACCGCACCTACGGCTTCGCCCAGGTGGCCGAGGCCGCCGCCGCCCAGCTGCCGGCCGAGGAGCTGGAGACCTTGAAGGCCCTCGCCGATGGCGTGAACGCCTTCATCACCTCCCACGAGGGCCGCTGGGGTCTGGAATTCAAACTCATGGGCATCAAGCCCCGCCCCTGGACCCCGGCGGATTCCCTGCGCACCCTCCTCCTGATGCATGAGGACCTCTCCACGTCTTGGAAGTCCGAGTTAATGGCCGGGAAGCTGGCCAAGCTGCCGCAAGCCACGCGGGACTTCCTGATGCCGAAGGTGGTGGAAGGGGATGGCCCCCTCTGGCCCGATGCCAAGCCGGAGCCCCGCCCAAGCACCGAAGCCTTCATGGCCGCGCCGCCTGCGCCCGTGGCGGATTCGCCGGAGATCCGGCTGAAGAAGAAGGCCGACCTCGGAGAGCTTCCTTTCGCCTTGCCCATGGGGGCGGGCCTGGGCTGGCGAACCGATGGCATCGGGAGCAACGCCTGGGCCGTGGCGGGCCGCCGCACCACCACGGGCAAGGCGCTCCTGGCCAACGATCCCCATCTGGGGCTGCAGGCCCCCAACCTGTGGTTCCCCATGCGCATCGAGCTGAAGGGCCGCTACGTGCAAGGGGTGGCGCTGCCGGGCCTCCCGGGCATCGCCATCGGCCACAATGATCGCATCGCCTGGGGCTTCACCAACCTGGGCACCGATGTGCAGGACCTGTACGTGGAGAAGCCGGCGAAGGTCCGCCGGGAGCGCATCGCCGTGAAGGATGGTGGGGAGGACCTGCTGGAAGTTCAGGAGGGTGCCCACGGTCCCCAGGTGGCCGATGGGTACAGCCTCCACTGGGCGGCCCTGGAGCCCGGCAACCTGGGGGTGACCACCCAGCACCTCTTCGCCAGCGACTGGACCACCTTCAATGCGGCCCTGGACCACTTCCATGGGCCCGCCCAGAACGCCGTATATGCGGACCGCGAGGGCCACGTGGGCTGGCGCGCCACGGGGCTCATCCCCCTCCGCCGCCCTGGAGATGATGGCAGTGTGCCGCGGCGGGGCGACGACCCCGCCAACGACTGGAAGGGCTACCTGCCCATGGCACAGTTGCCCCGGGTGCTGGATCCCCCCTCGGGCATCATCATCACCGCCAATAACCGCACGGTGGGTACCAGCTTCCCTGTGCCCGTGGCCACCGAGTGGGCCTCGCCCTCCCGGGCCCGGCGCATCCGCGAACAGCTGGCGCGCAGCCGGGACCTGGATCGCGGCGCCATGGAACTGCTCCAGCGCGACGAGGTGAGCCTCGCCCACCGGGAGCTCATGGAAGCCTGGCTGCCCTTCCTGCCGGAGGACATGAAATCCCGCTTCCTGGGCTGGGATGGCGCGGCCACCGTGGACAGCACCCTCTTCCCCGAGGCCACCACCCTGAACCGCACCCTGCGCAAGGCGCTCCTCGAAAAGCTGCTGGCGGGCACCGCCCTGGAGCCTGGAGAATTCACGTGGACCAACAGCGAAGCCCCGCTCCTGGCTGCGCTGCGCGCCCATGGGGAGACCTGGAAGCGGGCGGGGCTCGGGGACAAGGCCGCCTTCCTGGCGGAGGTGGTCGAGGAGGCTCGGAAGACCCCGGCGAAGGCCTGGGGGGAGACGAACCACGTGCGGATGCGCCATCCCCTGGGCCGGGCGGGCAAGGTGCTCAGCTGGATCTTCGATCCGCCCCAGGCCCCCATCGGCGGTTCCTCCCGCAGCGTGCGCGTCACCGGCGCGGCCTTCGGCCAGAGCATGCGGATGGTGGTGGACTGGAGCGAGCCCGATGCCACCACGCTCGTGCTGCCCCTGGGGGTGAGCGGCCACTTCGGCAGCGACCACCGATTCGATCAGTTCACGGACTGGCTGAAGGGGGATCCCGAAGGCCAGCGCACGCGGCTCTACCGCCCCGAGGGCCGGCACCTCACGTTCCGGCCCTAGTCAGCGGATCAGGTAGCGCCAGCCGTAGACGAGGATCCCCGTGATCGCCGTGGTGCCCAGCAGGGTGGCCACGGCGTACCCCGCGAGGCGGTGGCGGCGCGGCCAGGCGGCGCCTCGGCTCCGACCTTCGCGGTAGCGGAGGGCGGCGAGGCCCAGGCCCACGGCCACGGGCATCACGGCCAGCCCCAGGGTGGCGAGCATCAGGTGCACACCCAGGAGGTCCGGCAGCACGGGCCGCCCGCCCCGGGGGCCACCGGCCTTGGTCCACCCGGTGAAGATCACCACCACGAGGGGGAGGATGAGGGAGGCGGAGCCCATGAACAGGGCGTGGCGGCGGTAGAGGCCGCGACGGGCGGCCCGGAGGCCCAGGCCGACGAGGACGACGAGGGCCACGAGCCCCAGGAGGAGCAGGTCGGAGCCCCGGGCGGCCCCTGTGCCGAGAAACCCGGGGGCGGAAAGCCAGGTGTGGAGTGGTGTCACAGGGGCAGGGCCTCGAGGCGCTGCTCGCCTTCCCAGCGGTAGAAGCCCATGCCGGATTTTCGACCCAGGCGGCCGGCGGCCACCATCTGACGCACCAGCGGGGGGCAGGTGAAGCGGGGTTCACCGTAGGCGGCGAACATGACCTCCGCCACGTTCACCATGGTGTCCAGGCCGATGAAGTCGCAGAGGTGCAGGGGGCCCATGGGGTGGCCACAGCCCAGCTTCATGCCCTGGTCGATATCCTCGGTGGAGGCGAGGCGCTGCTCGGCGCACCGGGCCGCATCCAGCAGGTAGGGCACCAGCAGGCGGTTCACGATGAAGCCCGGGGCGTCCGGGGCCAGCACGGGGGTCTTGCCGATCTTGGCGACGAAGGCGCGCAGGGCCCCCACCGTGTCGGCGGAGGTGGCGAGGGTGCGGATGATCTCTACCAGGGGCATGGCGGGCACGGGGTTGAAGAAGTGCAGGCCCGCGAGGCCCGCGTGGCGACCCGGCGAGAGCACGGCGCCCAATTGGGTGATGGGAAGGCTGGAGGTGTTGGAGCAGAGGAGGGCGCCGGGCTTGGCCACCTTCTCCAGCTCCGCGAAGGTGGCGAGCTTCAGGTCGAGGCGTTCCGGCACCGCCTCGATGATCAGGTCGCGGTCGGCGAGGTCCGTCCACGCAGTGCGGCCCTGCAGGCGGCCCTTGAAGGCGGCCACGTCTTCGGCGCTCCGCTTGCCCTTGGCCACGGCCTTGTCCCACTGGGCGGTGATGCGGGTGAGGCCCTTGGCGAGGCTGGCCTCGTCCACTTCCTTGGAGACCACCGAGTAGCCGGCCTCCGCGGCCACCTGGGCGATGCCTGCGCCCATGAGGCCGCAGCCGACGATGCCGATGCGCTGGATGTCCATGGAACCCCCGGTATGCTGGGTCCATTCTGACCTGGAGTGGCCGATGCTGGACGTGATCCT
>DATFAX010000157.1:0-46860 GCA_035254125.1 Holophagaceae bacterium
GGCTCTTCCTTCCCGGGAACCGGGGGGTGGACGAGGTGGCCCTTGCGCTTGATGGCGACCATGGTGCTAGCCCACCTTGACCGCGAACAGGCGTTCGCCGTACTCCACGGGCTGGCCGTTCTCCACCAGCACGCGCACCACCTCACCGGCGATGTCGCACTCGATCTCGTTCATGAGCTTCATGGCCTCGACGATGCAGAGGGTCTGGCCGGGGCGCACGCGGTCGCCGGGGTTCACGAAGGCGGGGGCGGTGGGGTTCGCGGACCGGTAGAAGGTGCCGACGATGGGGCTGGTGATGTAGTGGATGCCCGCTTCCTCGGCAGGAGCGGCGGGCGCGGCGGGGGCCGGGGCGGCCACGGGGGCCGTCTGGGCCGGCACGTGGGCCACGGGGCTGCCGAACACGGTGGGCACGATGGGGGCGGGGGCCGCCACCATCACGGGGGCACCACCGTCTTTGCGGATGCGGAACTTCAGCTCGCCGGCCTCGAACTCGAACTCCTGGAAGGCTTCCTTGGAGACGAGGGCGATGAGGGCCTTGATCTCCTCCAGGCCCACGGCCTTGGAGGGGGCGGCCGGGGCGGTCGCGGCCTTCTTGGGCGCGGGGGCGGCCTTGGGGGCTACGGCCTTCTTGGCCTTGACTGCGGACTTCTTGCGGGCGGTGCTCATGACTATGCTCCGACGCTGTTGCGAAACAGGGGAAAGGGTGAAGTCTACCTTGGGTTAGGCATCAGCCGAAGGGTCGGCTTTTTCCGGAAGTTCATCCTCATCGGCGGGGTCGACGACCTTGCTCCGGCCCTTGGGGCGGGAGCCCACTTCGTCCTTGCGGTACTCCTTGCGGGCCGCATCGAGGATGCCGTTCAGGAACTGGGTTCCCTCCTGGTCGCCGAACTCCTTCACGATCTCCAGCGCCTCGTTGATCACGATGGGGAAGGGGATCTCGCGGACGTAGATGAGCTCGTAGAGGCCCAGGCGCAGGAGGTTCCGGTCCACGGCGGCCATGCGGTGGATCTTCCAGTTCTCCGCGAAGCGCGTGAGGGCCGTGTCGATCTCCTCGAGGTGGGAGTGCACGCCGTCCACCAGGCGCCGCGCGTAGTAGAACGCGTCGCGGTTCAGGTCCTGGAGGGCGTAGAACCCGGCGAAGACCTGGTCCGGCTGGTAGCCCGTGAGGTCCATGGCATAGAGCATCTGCAGGGCGTACTCGCGCCCGCGGCGGCGAACGCCCATCTACTTACCGCCCTTCACTTTGAAGTTGGCCCGGAGGTCCACCATCTCGAGGAGGCTCTGGGCCGCTTCCCAGCCCTTGTTGCCGTGCTTCACGCCGGCCCGGTCGATGGCCTGCTCCACGCTGTCGGTGGTCAGCACCCCGAAGGCCATGGGCACACCGCTCTCCAGGGAGACGGCGGCCACGCCCTTGGTGACCTCCGCGGCGATCATGTCGAAGTGGGGGGTGCCGCCCCGGATGACGGTGCCCAGCACGCAGACGCCCGCGTACTTGCCGCTCTGGGCGGCCCACTTGGCGGCCAGGGGCAGCTCGAAGCTCCCGGGCACCTTGATCACGTCGATCTGGGATTCGGTTCCGCCGTGGCGGAGGATGCAGTCCTGGGCTCCCAGCACCAGGCGTTCCACGATGAAGTCGTTCCAACGAGCGCATACGAGGGCGAACCGATCGCCCTTCTGTACTCGCAGATGTCCTTCAAAGATCGCCATGGGAACCCCCCGCAAGGTGGTTAAGAGTTGTCAAATCTACCACGGATGCGGAAAAAAGCCAGAACGGGAATCCCCCGCGCACCGGGATCCCGCCTCCCACGGCCTCCCCCAGTCCCTCGGAGGGCCGTCTACTTCACCTTGCCCACGATGAGCGTGCACACCTGGTCGTGGAGGTCCTGGAGCTCCTGGGGGGCCTTGGAGAAGTTCATCTTCTGATCCAGGCGGACCTTCACATCCGCCAGGGCCTTCGCGGTGGGCTTGTCCCAGGCCGCGCCCATGTAGGTCTGCATGTTGGTGCGGGCGATGCGCTCGGCTTCCTCGTCGCTGAGGGCCTTGCCCAGCAGCGTGGCGCCGCGCTTCAGGGTCTCCCCGTGGATGGTGACGAAGCAGCCCAGCATGGCCTCGCGGGCCTCGACGGCGGTGATGGGCTCGGCGCTGCGGGCCTTGGCGAGCATGTCCTTGACGTACATGGGACCTCCTGGAGCTTGAAAGGGAGCATCGGCGGGTGGGCCGGGGGGGTGAGTTCGGGTCAGGGGTTGAAGGGCGAGGCGTCCACGAAGGTCCACCGGGGGCTGCCAAGGGTCGGCGGGACCACCCGCCACCGCTGGATCCGGACCTCCAGGGTCCGCCCGGTGCCGGCCCCGCCGCCCCAGTGCACCTGGGCGGTGCCCGAGAGGTGAAGCAGGGCGCCGGTGCGGAAGTCGGGCACCAGCAGGCCCACCCGGGGATCCACCTCCAGGTTCCCGAAGGACTGGAAGAGGCTGTTGCCGGCGTAGTCCGGGAGCCGGAGGGTGGTGGCGTCCACCACCTCCACGAAGCCGGCGGGGCCGCCCCGGTGGGAGCTGTCGGCGCCGCGCTCCGGATGGAGGGTCGTGAGGAAGAGGGTGTCGGCCCCCTGGATCCAGGCCTGCTCGGCGGTGCCCAGGTCGGTGCCCTCGCGCACCTCCAAGGTGGGCGGGGTGGCCCCGGTGAGCCCCTCGAAGGTGCGCTTCTGGATGAACTTGGGGCAGTTGGGGAAGGACTCGGTGATGGCAAGGTGGAGTTCCGTGGCCGAGTGGCCGGTGACGGTGCCGTTCACCCGCAGGCGCCGCCGGGTGGCCAGCTCGATGAAGAGGCCGCCGAGCATGCGCCCGGGGGTGAGGTCCGCCAGCAGGGGATTGGCGGGGTGCACGGGCGCCATGGCGAGGTCGAAGCGCACCTCGGTGCCCTCGGCGCTGGGCGCCACGAAGCCCGGCTCGCCCACGAGGGCGGAGCACCAGAGGTGGCCCTCGGCGTCGGGGCCGCCGAGGATGGCCCAGGGCTGCTTCGCCATGAAGGGCAGGGCGGGCCGCATGATCGTGGCGGCGATCATGCGGCTGTTGAGCACCGCGTTGTCGGCCTCCCCGGCCTTGGCCTGGACGGCGAGCTCACCTTCGTGGAAGGGGTGTTCGATCATGGCTGCTCCGGGTGGGGCCCGTTGAGCTTCGCCTCCAGCTCCGCGCTGCGGGCCTTCAGCGGCGCCACGGCCTCGGCGATCTCGGGGCCGGTGAAGCGGGGCGTGATGAACTGGGGACAGTTCCAGTCGTAGGCCACCACGTCGATGAAGCAGATGCGCTCCACCCGGGGGGCCAGGTCGGGTGGCGCGAGCTGCGCCACCCACTCGGGCAGGTCCTGGGCGGGTTCCATCCGGGCCCGGCCGAGGACCTTGAGCCGGGCCTGGGCCGCGTAGTCCATGAGGAAGAGGGACACGCGGTCGTCGGCGGTGAGGTTCCCCGTGGAGATCAGCTGGCGGTTGCCTCTGATGTCGGCGAAGGCGAGGGTCTGGGGGCCCAGCACGTGGAGGAAGCCCGCGGGCCCGCCCCGGTGCTGGAGGTAGGGCCAACCCTGCTCGTTGACGGTGGCCATGTAGAAGCTGTCCCGGGCGCGGATGAAGGCGGCTTCGTCCGCCGTGAGGGCGTCCGGGGGCCGGGTCCCTTCGATCTGGTGCGACCGCCCGTAGAACCGCTCCTGGGCCTGACGAACGGACGCCGTGAAGGCAATCTCGTGGAACTTGGCGGCCATGGGGTCTCCCGGGAACTCGGGCCAGGGCCCGTGCAGGAAGGCACGGGCCCGGATCCGGCGGTGAAGGGGCTTACTGGGCGAGCAGCTTGCCGTAGGCAGCGTCGGCCTTCTCCACGAGGGCGGCGGCGTCCTTCTTCCAGAGGTCCCGGGTGACCACGTTGGCGTCGGAGAAGAAGAGGTAGAGCTTGCCGTCGCGGATCACGAAGTGGTGGGGGTTCACGTCCACCCGCTGGTTGATGGCACCCAGGGCCCAGGCGCAGTAGCCGCCGTACTGGGGCAGGTAGTGGCTGGGGTTGGTCTTGAAGGTGGCCAGGTTTTTCTCGTTGGCGAAGCGGTAGGCCACGCCCTCATGAACGTAGGTCAGCTTGATGGTGCCCTGCTGGGGCTTGCCGCCGCCCTCGGGCCAGTAGGAGACGGGGTCGAAGCCTTCCACGCCCACGCCGGGGCCCAGCAGGTTCATGGTCGCGGCGGTGGGGGCCTTGGGGGCGGGGGTGGGAGCCTGCGCGGAGGCGCCCAGGGCGACGGCGAGGAGGGAGGTGAGGAGCAGGTGGCGCATGGGAGTTCCTTCGTTTGGGGTTGGAATGGATGGGGTTGAGAGGGATCAGAGGGTGACGAGGGTGTAGCCCTTGGCCAGGTACTCGGCCAGGCTGATCACGCCCTTGGTGCCGGGGATCTGCAGGTCGCGGCCCACGGTCAGCCCGGTGGCCTGGACCTCTTCGGCGCTGCTGAACACGTCGGCGCAGCCGCCGCAGACGCCGGCCACCTTGTCGTGCACGGCCCGGAAGAGGGGGGCGGCGGGGTGGTCGGCCTTGGTCAGCTCCGTGGCCCAGCGGACCCCGGCGCCCTGGAAGATGAGGGCCACGTCCTCGCCCCGCTCCTTGAGGTCGTAGGTGAGGAAGAGGGCGTTGAAGCAGCGGCCGAGGGCTTCCTCGGTACCGGCCTTGGGATCGGAGAAGAGGACGATGGCGGTCTTGCTCATGGTGGGGCTCCTTTGGTTGGACCGAACGATCGGTACAGTTCAATCCTAAGCCCTCAAAATCATTCGTCAAGGGCTTTTTGTACCGATCGTTCGGTGTAGGCTTAAGTTCATGAATGGTGAGCGATCGACCCGCGAGGGCATCCTGATGAACCTCCTGGAGGAGTTCCGCGCCTGCGGCTTCGACGGGGTCTCCCTGAGCCGCATCTCCGAGGTCACGGGCCTGGGGAAGGCGAGCCTCTACCACCACTTCCCGGGCGGGAAGGCGGAGATGGCCCAGGGGGTCATGGGGCTGGCCTGGGGCTGGCTGGAGGGAAACGTCTTCGGGCCCCTGGAGGCGGAGGGCGCCCCGGCCGAGCGCCTGGAATCGGTGGTCCAGGCCCTGGAGGGCTTCTACGCGCAGGGCCGGAAGTCCTGCCTGCTGGACGTCATGCCCATCAGCGGCGGGCCCGAGGTGAAGGCGGCGGTGAAGGCCGTGATGGAACGCCTGGCCGCGGGCTTCACGAAGCTGGCCACGGATGCGGGCCTGCCCGAGGCCGAGGCCGCCGCCCGGGCCGAGCACGCCCTGGTGGCCCTCCAGGGCAGCCTCGTGCTCGCCCGCGGGCTCGGCGACCCGGGCCCCTTCCTGCGGCAGATGCAGTCCCTGCGGGAGCGTTACCTCACCGCCTAGGAGGTCCCATGTCCCACGCCTTCGCCTTCCTCGTGGAGAGCTACGAGACGGAGTTCTTCAAGACGCTCGCCGTGTGGCGGGAATTCACGGACGCGGACCTGGAGCACCGGGTGGAGCCCCGGGCCCGCACCCTGCACGAGCAGATGGTGCACCAGTGCGTCAGCGAGGACACCTGGATGAAGACCATGCTCGGCCTGGATGCGGGCCTGCCCCCGCTGCCGGCGGAGGAACGCTGCGAAGGCTTCATCCAGCACTACGCCGCCGCGGCCCAGGCGCGCCTCGCCGCCTTGAAGGCGAAGCCCGAGCCCTGGTTCACCGAAGACACGACCTTCTTCCAGGAGGTTCGCAGCCGGGCCTGGGTGCTGGTGCGGCGGATGACCCACAGCGCCCACCACCGGGGCCAGCTCACGCTCCTGGCGCGGGTGCTGGGGAAGGATCTCCACTCAACCTACGGGCCCACGGCGGATACGGGCGGGCTCTTCCAGCACCAGGCGCCGGTGGTGTACCGTCACCCGTCCCTGGAAGCCCTTTTGGCCGATGACGCCCCCGCCCCCCTGCCGGGCGCCGGGGCCCACCCGGTCACCGAACGGCCCTGATTCCCCCTCGGAGCACGCCATGACCACGATCGCTTTCATCGGACTCGGCGCCATGGGCCGCCGCATGGCCGCGAACCTCCTCAAGGCCGGCCACCTTCTGCGGGTGCACAACCGCACCGCCGCGGCCATGGAGCCCCTGGTGGCCCTGGGCGCCTTGGCCTGCGCCTCCCCCCGGGACGCCGCTGCGGGCGCCGAGGTGGTGATCAGCATGGTGCGTGACGATGAGGCTTCGAAGCAGGTGTGGGCGTTCCCCGGCACCGGCGTGCTCGGCGCCGCGCAGCCGGGCCAGGTGTTCATCGAGTGCAGCACCCTGAGCCCCGCCTGGGTCCGGGAGCTGGGCGGGCAGGCCCGGGCCGCGGGCGTGGCCTTCCTGGATGCGCCGGTGCTCGGTTCCCTGGCCCCGGCGGAAGCGGGCCAGCTCATCTTCGTGGTGGGTGGCGAGGCCGCCGTGCTGGACCCGGTGCGTCCCCTGCTCGGCGCCATGGGCGCGGCCATCCACGGCCTCGGGCCCACGGGCTCCGGCGCCGCCTTCAAGCTGGCCGTGAACGCCCTGCTCGGCATCCAGACCGCGGCGCTGGGGGAACTCGTCGGCCTCCTCGTGCACGGGGGCCTGGACCGCGACACCGTGTTCCGGGTGCTGCCCGACCTGCCCGTGATGAGTCCTGCCGCCAAGGGCTTCCTCACCCTCATAGGGGCCGAGGACCATGCCCCCCGGTTCACCGTGGATCTCATCCGCAAGGACCTCTGGTACGCCGAGGACGCGGCGCGGGCGGCGGGCACGGCCCTGCCCCTGACCCACGCGGCTGCGGAGGCCTTCGGGAAGGCCCAGGCCGCGGGCCTCGGCGCGGCGAACCTCACGGCCATCGCGCAGCTCTACCGCTGATCAGAACCCCAGCTGCGCCAGGGCCCCGTCCAGCCGCGTCCGCAAGTCGGGATCCCGCAGGGGGAAGGACCGGAAGAAGTCCGACCGGGTGAGGCCCTCCCGGCGGGCGCGCACCTGGGCGGCCCAGCGGGCGGCTTCGGGCGCGTGGCCCGCGAGGGCGTGGGCCCCGGCGGCGATGAGGGGGATGAGCACGTGGGCGCCGGGGGATCGCGCGGCCCGGGCCGCCCAGTCCGCGCCTTCCGCGTCTTCCCTGGCGGCGAGGTGGGTGAAGGCCCGGGTGCCCAGCATGGCGTAGTGCAGGGGATCCAGCGGGCTCAGGCGCATGGCCAGGTCGGCGTGGGCGCGACCGGGCTCCGGGCGGGCGGCCATGGCTTCCGTCCAGGCCCGGGCGTAGATGCCCTGGGCGTAGTGGGGGCTCAGCTCCGTGGCCCGCTCCAGCCACTGCAGGCTCGTGTCCAGGTCCCCCTCCAGCCAGTAGCTGCGGCCGTAGGTGAAGTTCACAAAGGGATCCAAGGGGTCCAGCTCCAGGCCCCGCTCGGCGCAGGCCCGGGCGGCCCGGGTCTCCGCTTCCAGATCCTCCGTGTGGCGCATGAAGGCGGTCTGGAAGTGGAGGAAGGAGCGCCCCGCATGGGCCCGGGCGAAGCGGGGATCCAGGGCCAGGGCCCGATCGAAGAGGATCCGGGCGGCGGCGTTGTCCTCGCGGTTGAAGCGGTACATGTGGTCCAGGGCGCGGTGGTAGGCGGCCCAGGCGTCCAGGTCCTCCGTGCCCGAGAGCCGCGTGCGGACCACTTCGTGCTCCGGGATGCGCAGCTCCAGGGCCACGAGGAGGCGGCCCCGCAGCTCGGCGCGCAGGCCGTGGATGTCGGCCAGGTCCCCCGTGAACCGCTCCGCCCAGACCAGGGCGCCATCCCGCGCATCCACCAGGTTCGTGCTGAGGACGAGGCGCCGCCCCTCCAGTTCCACGGCGCCGCGCAGGAGGTAGCCCACGCCCAGGATGCGACCCACGCTGAGGGGATCCAGGGCCGGATCCCGCAGACGGAAGGCGGAGCCCCGGGCCGTGACGAGGAGCCAGCGCAGGCGCGCCAGCTCGGCGATGAGCTCGTGGGGCAGGGCGTCCGTTACGGCCGCGTAGGGGCCCAGGTCGCCCAGGGGCTGGAAGGGGAGCACGGCCAGGGAGGGGCGGCCGCCCGGCTCCGGGACGGGGGCGGCGGGGGCTTCGATGGTCACCGACCCTGCGAAGCGGAAGCCACGCCCGTGCACGGTCCGCACGAGGCGCTGGGTGGCGCCATCGTCCCCCAGCGCCCGGCGCAGGGCCTTGAGGCGGCTGTCCACGGCGGAGTCGGTGACGGCCCGGCCCTCCCAGACCTGTTCCACCACCTCGGCGCGGCTCACGAGGCGGTCCGCGTTCCCCACGAGCAGCTGGAGCAGGGCGAAGACCTGGGGTTCCAGGGCCACGGGCGCACCCCGGCGGCGCAGCTCCCCGGCCACGGGGTCCAGCTCGAAGTCCTCGAAGCGGTAGCGCACGGGGGGCCCCCGGCCCGCATTCTCCCGGAAATCTCCAGGGATGGCGAACGGGCTGCGACCCACCTTGGGACATCCCAACCCGGAGGTCCCATGAACGCCACCCGCACCTTGCTCCTACTCGCCACGCTGCCCCTCGCCGGGCAGGCCCCCAAGCTCGTGAAGGCCACCGACGTGCCCTGGGGCCCCCATCCCTTCCTCCAGGGCGCCTTCCTGGCGGTGCAGAGCGGCGATCCCGGCGGCGGTCCCTCCGTGCTCCTCATGAGGTTCCCCAAGGGCATGACGATTCCGCCCCACACCCATACGGCCACCGAGACCGTCACCCTCGTCTCGGGTTCGGGCCTCTTCGGTGGCGGGGAGACGGTGGAGGCGGCGAAGGGCATGGCCCTGGGCCGCGGCAGCTTCATCACCATTCCGGGAGGCGCGCCCCACTGGGCCATCGCCCAGGAGGAGCTGGTGATCAGCGTGGCCATGGACCGGGCGGCGGACTTCCACCCCTGTGCTGCGAAGTAGGAGGCGGCCATGCCTGTGCTGGACGACGTGAAGCAGAAGCACCGCGCGGTCTGGGCCGCCGGGGAGTACGAGCGCGTCGCCCGCGGCATCGTGGGCGTGGCCGAGCACGTGGTGCGCGTGGCGGCCCCGCGGCCCGGGGAGCGCGTGCTGGATCTGGCCTGCGGCACGGGGAACACGGCCCTGGCCGCCCGGGCCCGGGGCGCGGAGGTGACGGGCCTGGACCTCACCCCGGAGCTGTTGGCGGTGGCCCGCGCGCGGGCCCGGGCGGCGGGCTGGAGCGACATCGCCTGGACCGAGGGGGATGCGGAGGCGCTGCCCTTCCCCGACGCGAGCTTCGAGGTGCTGCTCTCCTCCTGCGGCATCATGTTCGCGCCGGATCCCGTCCGCGTGGCGGCGGAGCTGGCCCGGGTGGCCCGTCCGGGCGCACGGCTCGTGATCCAGGCCTGGACGGCCGAAGGAGGCGTGGGGCGGATGTTCGACGTGGTGAGGCGCCACCGGCCCCCGGCGCCGGGAAGCCCCAATCCCTTTGCCTGGGGGGATCCCGCTTGGGTCCAGGGCCTTCTGGCCCCGGCCTTCGGCACCTTCCGCTTCGAGCCCGGCGACTGCCCCGAATGCGCCGACACCCCCGAGGCCGTGGCCGACCTCTTCCTGGAGGCCTACGGACCCACCCGGATGGCGCACCTCGCCCTCGACCCCGAGGGGGCCGCGGCCTTCCGCCGGGATCTGGTGGCCCTCTTCGAAGGCTATCGCGCGGCCGTGGACCGCAAGGTGCGATGGGGGCGGGAGTACCTGATCGTCGAGGCCGTCAGGTACTGAGTGGGCCCGGGGCCATGGACAGGAGGCGCTGCACGGCGGTGACCAGCTCGCTGGGCGGGAAAGGTTTCAGGAGGAAGGCTTCGGCGAAGCCATGCCAGTCCACGTCCCCTTGGCCCTGTTCGAGTCCGCTCACGGCGAGGATCCGGGTGGCGGGCTGGAGGGCCTTCACGGCGCGGGCGAAGGTGGGGCCATCCACGCCGGGCATGTCCATGTCCGTCACGATCAGTGCGAATGAATCCGGTTGGGCGCGGAAGGAGGCCAATCCGGAAGCGCCATCCTGGGCGAGGATTACCTCGTAACCCGCGTGGGTGAGGGTTCGTTCCACCAGATCCCGGATCGAAGGCTCGTCGTCGACGAACAGGATCCGCTCGCCATGCCCCTGGCGGGAGGTGGCCCGGGCGGGGGAGGCTGAAACGGCCTGGCCGGGAAATTCCGAGGGGAGGTAGACGCGAAAGGTGGTGCCCCGGCCCGGCTGGGAGTCCACGGCGAGGAATCCCCCATGGGCTTCGACGAGGCCTCGGACGGTGGACAGACCCAACCCCGTGCCTTTGCCCAGGTCTTTGGTGGTGAAGAAGGGGTCCCAGATCCGCGCCAGCACCTCGGGGGGCATGCCGGTGCCGGTATCCTCGACGGCCAGCACGAGCCACTTGCCGGGCCGGGCCCCGGGCAGGGTGGCCGCCGCCTCCGGGCTCAAGGACTCCTCCGAGCCGGAGAGGCGCAGGGTACCCCCCTGGGGCATGGCGTCCCGGGCGTTCACGCAGAGGTTCATTAGCACCTGGTGGAGTTGGGTGGGATTGGCCAGCACGGGCCGCAGGTCCCTGGGCAGGGATTCCTCGAGCACGATGGACTTGGGGAAGGTCTGCCGGATCATGTCCACCATGTCCCGGAGCAGGTGCTTCACCTGCACCAGCTGCGGCTCGCCGCCGGCACCCCGGGCGAAGCCGAGGATCTGGCGGACGAGACCCGCGCCCCGCTCGGCGCTGCGCTCGAGCATGTCCAGGATCCTCTCTTCCTTGGGGTCCACGCGCGTGGCACGGAGCAGCGGCACGGCCATGCCAATGGGTTGAAGGACGTTGTTCAGATCGTGGGCGATGCCCGCGGCCAGCATGCCCAGGCTCTCCAGGCGCTGCACGCGGAGGAACTGTTCCTCCAGCTGCTTCTTCTCCGTGATGTCGCTGACGAAGCCTTCGAAGTAGCGGGGACGTCCATCGGGGCCCGAGACCCTCCGGGCGCTGGTGAGGGCCCAGAAGAGGGTGCCGTCGCGGCGCTTCAGCTGCCCTTCATAGTTCCGCACCTCCCCGTGAGCATCCAGCGCCTCTGCGAACCGCTGACGATCGGCGGGGGTGGGCCAGAGGGCCGCGCCGGTGTCCGGGACCTCTTCGAGGAGCTGGGCCGGGGAATCGAATCCCAGGAGGTGGGCCATGGTGGGGTTGGCGGCCAGGGGGCGGCCCTCGGGGGAGGTGCGGAAGATCCCCTCGGCGGCGCCCTCGAAAATCCCTCGGTAGAGCTCCTCGGCCTGGCGGAGCGCTTCCTCCGCCCGACAGCGCTCTGTGAGATCTATAAGGAAGACCACGGAAGCGGGGCCTTCCTGAAGCTGCACGACGGTCACGGAGGCTTGGATGGGAATCCGCTTCCCGTCTCTCCTCAGGCCCACACCTTCGTATTCACTCGGCGCCGGCTCACCATGGGAGCGGCGGTGGGCATACTCCTGGATCATGGGCCGGGATTCGGGGGCCCAGTGATCGATGAAGGAGTGGCCGGTGACATCCTCGGCCCCCGGAATCTGGAACAGCTCCCGGTATTTCTGGTTGATGTAGATCGTCTGGCCATTTCGGCCCACCCCCATGGCCAGGGGCGCCTGCTCGATGAGCGTCCGGAACCTGGATTCGCTGGCCCGGAGGCGTTCCTCCGCCTGCTTCCGATCGGTGATGTCGCTGATCATGGTGTAGACGCCCGCGAAGGCGCCTTCCTCGAAGACGGTCCAGCCGGAGACCTGCAGCCACACCCGGGAGCCATCCTTCCGGAGGTAGCACCCCTCGTACTCCCCCTGGTGTCCCGCCTCCCACTTGCGGAGCCGCGCCAGGTGGTCGGCCCGGTCCTCCTCCAGGATGATGTCGCGGATGGGGCGGCCCAGCAGCTCGCCCCGCCCGTAGCCGAAGATGGCCTCGCCACAGGCGTTGGCGAAGGAGATCCGCCAATCGCGGTCGTAGGCGATGATGCCCTCCCGCGCGTTCTCCACGATGTTCCGGTACAGCTCCTCGCTCTTCTCGAGGGCGTCCTGGGCTTCGCGCTGTTCGGTGACATCCCGGAGCATCCCCACCCGGACGGGATCGCCGGCCTCATTCGTCCGGAGGATGGAAGCCGAACGCACCCAGATGAGGCGCCCGTCTCCGCGGATGATGCGGGCGTCGAGCCAGACGGGCTGTCCCTCCGCATAGGCGGCATCGGCCTTGGCGGAGGTGGGGGCGTAGCTCTCCGGGGTGTAGAAGCGCCGGCGGTAGGCCTCGAGGGGAATCTGGAACGGGGCGTCGCCCGCGCCGAGGAGCAGGGCCATCTCGCGGGAGATGTAGACGATCTGCGTGCGGAGGTTGACCACGTAGCTGCCGAGGCCCACGAGATCGTGGGCGAGTGCCAGGAAATCCCCCGCCAAACCGGCGGCGACGAAGGCGTTCGGGGGGGGGCTCAAGGGACGTTCGGGGCGGGCCGGGAATCCTTCCTCGGCGCCCTGCTCGGGATGGGGGGGGGAGGGGGGCATGGGGGCTCGGTCGGGAGGGCGAAGGTGGCCCTCCCCTCCGCCATCGGTTCAAGAGGCTATCCTCCTGAATTCGAGCTGTCTTCCATCCAGGTGGCCCCGGAAGGGCTGGAGACCTCCCCGCGGACGATGGGAGAATGGAACCCCGGACCCGACCGACCCGTCGACGCCGGACGAGGTACCCCATGCGACTCCGTCACGTCCCCGGGGGGCGCGCCTTCCTGGAAGCGCACCCGAGCGAAATCATCCTGGACCCCGCCGCCCACCCGGGCCACTGGCGGAGCCTCTTCGGCAACGACCGGCCCCTGCACCTGGAGATCGGCATGGGGAAGGGCCAGTTCGTGATGGGCATGGCCCAGGCCAACCCCGGGATCAACTACCTCGGCATGGAGCGGGCCACCTCCGTGGCGGTGCGGGCCCTCCAGCGGCTGCTCGCCGATCCCCGCCCCAATGTGCGCCTCGTGCTCGGCTGCGCGTCGGAGCTGGACTCCTGCTTCGCGGAAGGGGAGGTGGACCGCCTTCTGCTGAACTTCTCGGACCCCTGGCCGAAGAAGGCCCACGCCAAGCGCCGCCTCACCCACGCGGGCTTCCTCGGCCGCTACCGCACGGTGCTGGCCCCGGGCGGGGAGCTGCACTTCAAGACGGACAATCGGGGGCTCTTCGAGTTCAGCCTTGCGCACCTGAGCCAGCATGGCTGGGTGCTGGACGACGTGAGCCTGGACCTCCACGCCGCGGAGCCCGAGGACAACGTGCGCACGGAGTACGAGGAGGCCTTCGCCGCGGAGGGGCATCCCATTTACCGGCTGGTGGCCAAGGCCGGCTGAACGGAGTCGGGCGACCGCCGCCACGTCTCCCCGACCTCAGGGCTCCTTCTGGTCATGCCCGCCGAAGGCTTCACTCACCGGAAGCACGGCAAGACGACAAAGAGTCCCTGCTGGAGAAGAAGGCTCGCCAGCAGAGCAAGGTAAGGGGCCCGGACCTTCCAAGGCTCCTTGCGGTCCTGGACAAGGAGGACCCCCACGGCGAGTTCGGTGAGGAGGAAGCTGCTGTGGAAGGCAGTCTCGAATGAAGCCAGTCCGAGCATCGGCGGTAGCAGGCGGGCGAGGGCCGGGGGCAGGACGAGCAGGGCCGTGGAGATCATCCAGCGCGCATGGCGTTTGAGCTCATGGCGGTGGCGCAGAGCGAGCGCATAGGCGGAGGCGAAGGTGAAGAGGGCGATCACGTCCACCGCGGCCAGGCGGGGGCCGAACGCCAGGTTGAAGCCGTTCCGGGCCTGGAGCATGGTGCGTACGACCAGGCCGCCCGAGAGGAGAAAGAGCGGCACGAGGGCCAAAGACAGGCGTCCGAGCCGGCGATGCCACGCCAGCTTCTGGGTCTTGAACAGCCATGACTGAAGGACGAGGAGGACCAACCAGGCTGTGGCTGTGAGCCCATGGAAGTGGTGGACCCCATCCGTGGTGCGGAGCACGGCGAAGTAGGACGGGGTGAAACCGGCCACCGCGATGAGAAGGAGCAGGGCGAGATACAGCGGGGCGCGTGGGTACAGGGAGTCCTCCGGGGGCGGGCCGCGCAAGGGCGAGGGTGTGGCAGAGCAGGGAATGTGCGCTGATTGTAAAGGGGATCCCGGACGGACGGGAGGCGCTGGGGGCCGGTTGGGGGGACCCTTCGGGATCGCACCGCCCCGGCGCAGCCCCGCGAAGCGCGAGGACTCACCACCCTGACCCCCCCCCCCCAAAAAAAAGCCCCCGGTGTCCCGGGGGCTTCGCAAGCATCAGTCGGGCCTAGACGGTGACGGTATCGGCGATCTCCTTGAAGGCCGGGATCTGGTCGAAGTTCATGTAGCGGTAGGTGTCGCCGGCCTTCTTGCCGATGACGGCCACCTGGTCCAGGTATTCCTGCACCGTGGGGATCTTGCCCATGAGGGCGCACACGGCGGCGAGTTCCGCGGAGCCCAGGTAGACGTTGGTGTCCACGCCCAGGCGGTTGGGGAAGTTGCGGGTGCTCGTGCTCATGGCGGTGGAGCCCTTGCGGATCTGGGCCTGGTTGCCCATGCAGAGCGAGCAGCCGGGCATCTCCATGCGGGCGCCGGTGCGGCCCAGCACCCCGTAGTAGCCCTCCTCCGTGAGGATCTTCTGATCCATCATCGTCGGCGGCGCGATCCAGAGGCGCGTCGGGATGTCCGACTTGCCTTCCAGCACGCGGCTGGCGGCGCGGAAGTGGCCGATGTTGGTCATGCAGCTGCCGATGAAGACTTCATCGATCTTGTCGCCCTCCACGGCGCTGAGGGGCTTGATGTCGTCGGGATCGTTGGGGCAGGCGACGAGGGGCTCTTTGATCTCATCGAGGTTGATCTCGATGACTTCCGCGTACTCGGCGTCCTTGTCGGCTTCGAGCAGCTGCGGATTGGCCATCCAGGCCTCCATGGCCTTGATGCGGCGGCCGAGGGTGCGCTTGTCCTCGTAGCCCTCGGCGATCATCCACTTCAGCAGGGTCACGTTGGAGCGCATGTACTCGAGGATGGGCTCCTTGTTCAGGCGCACGGTGCAGCCGGCAGCGGAGCGCTCGGCGCTGGCGTCCGTGAGCTCGAAGGCCTGCTCGATCTTGAGGTCGGGCAGCCCCTCGATCTCCAGGATGCGGCCGGAGAAGACGTTCTTCTTGCCCTTCTTCTCCACCGTGAGGAGGCCCCGCTGGATGGCGGCGTAGGGGATGGCGTTCACCAGGTCGCGCAGGGTGATGCCGGGCTGCATCGCGCCCTTGAAGCGCACGAGCACGCTCTCGGGCATGTCCAGGGGCATCACGCCCGTGGCGGCGGCGAAGGCCACCAGGCCGGAGCCGGCGGGGAAGGAGATGCCGATGGGGAAGCGGGTGTGGCTGTCGCCGCCGGTGCCCACGGTGTCGGGCAGGAGCATGCGGTTCAGCCAGGAGTGGATGACGCCGTCGCCCACCCGCAGGCTCACGCCGCCGCGGTCGCTCATGAAGTGGGGGAGCTCGCGGTGGGTGATGACGTCCACGGGCTTGGGGTAGGGGGCCGTGTGGCAGAAGGACTGCATCACCAGGTCGGCGCTGAAGCCGAGGCAGGCCAGGTCCTTCAGCTCGTCGCGGGTCATGGGGCCCGTGGTGTCCTGGCTGCCCACGCTCGTCATGTGGGGCTCGCAGTAGGTGCCGGGGCGCACGCCCTGGCCCTCGGGGAGGCCGCAGGCCCGACCCACCATCTTCTGGGCCAGGGTGAAGCCCTTGGTGGAGGCGGCGGGATCCTTGGGCAGGCGGAAGAGGGTGGAGGCGGGCAGGCCCAGGGACTGGCGGGCCTTGGCCGTGAGGGCCCGGCCGATGATGAGGGGGATGCGGCCCCCGGCGCGCACCTCGTCCAGCAGCACTTCGGACTTCAGCGCGAAGGTGCTGATGACCTGGCCGTCCTTGGTGATCTTGCCGTCGTAGGGGTGGATGGTGATGACGTCGCCCGTCTCCATCTGGTCCACGGGGCACTCGATGGGCAGGGCGCCGGCGTCTTCCTGGGTGTTGAAGAAGATGGGGGCGATCTTGCCGCCGAGGCAGAAGCCGCCGAAGCGCTTGTTGGGCACGAAGGGAATGTCCTCGCCGGTCCACCACAGCACGGAGTTGGTGGCGCTCTTGCGGCTGGAGCCGGTGCCCACCACGTCGCCCACGTAGGCCACGGGATGGCCCTTGGCCTTGAGGCCCTCCATGAAGGCGATGGGACCGCGCACGCCGGGCTCCTCGGGGGTGATCCCCGGGCGGGGGTTCTTGAGCATGGCCAGGGCGTGGAGCGGGATGTCGGGGCGGCTCCAGGCGTCGGGGGCGGGGCTCAGGTCATCGGTGTTGGTCTCGCCGCTCACCTTCAGCACGGTGACGGTCACGGCCTGGGGCACCTCGGGCTTGGAGGTGAACCACTCGGCGTCGGCCCAGCTCTGGATCACGGCCTGGGCGAAGGCGTTGCCCTTGTCGGCCTTCTCCTTCACGTCGTGGAAGGCGTCGAACATCAGGAGGGTCTTCTTGAGGCCTTCCGCCGCCACGGGGGCGACCTCGGCATCGTCCAGCAGGTCGATGAGGGGCTGCACGTTGTAGCCGCCCAGCATGGTGCCCAGCAGCTCCGTGGCCTTGGCCCGGCTCACCAGGGGGCAGGTCTCCTTGCCCTTGGCCACGCTGGCCAGGAAGCCAGCCTTCACCCGGGCGGCGTCATCCACGCCAGGGGGCACCCGGTGCGTGAGCAGGTCCACCAGGAAGGCCTCCTCGCCCTTGGGGGGTGCCATCAGGAGGTCCACGAGCCCTTGGGTCTGCTCGGCCGTGAGGGGCAGGGCCGGGATGCCCTGTTCGGCGCGCTTGGCGGCCAGCTGGCGGTAGGTCTCGAGCATGGGAGTCTCCTGGGGGCTGGGAAGGATCGCAAAATCAGGCAACAGGCCAGTCTAGCGCCGTTGGGACGGACGTGGGACCGCTTGTCCCGGCGACCGATGACGGGCGCAGATCGGGGCGGCTTTTTACAGGGTGTCACCTGCGGCAGAGCGGGGGCGACGGTCCGTCCTAAACTGGGTGGATGTCGGCCCCCCTCCGGATCTACCACAACGCCCGCTGCTCCAAGAGCCGCTCCGCCTGCGCCCTGGTGGCGGAGGCGGGTGTGACCGCGGAGGTGGTGGACTACCTCGAGACACCACCCTCGGCGGAAGAGCTGCGGGATCTGCTGCGCAAGCTGGGGATGAGGGCCAGCGACCTGCTGCGCCGGGGCGAACCCGTATTCGCGGAGCACTACGCCGCGCGGGACCTCAGTGAGGAGGAGGCCTTCGAGGCCCTGCTGGCCCATCCGATCCTGCTGGAGCGTCCCATCGTCGTGCGGGGGGATCGGGCCGTGGTGGCCCGGCCACCGGAGCGGGTGAAGGAGCTCTTCTAGAGGGTCACCCGGTCGAGGAACCGCCCCGCCGCTTCCAGGAATTCCGGGCCCCACTCATGGCCGCCGTCGAAGGTGAGCGTCTCCGGATGGAACCCGTAGGCCTGGAGCAGGGACAAGTCCTTCACCAGGTGGTCGGCGGAGTAAAAGGCATCCCGCTCCCCGCGGCCCAGCAACATGGGGGGCAGCACCAGGTGGGAGGCCTCCGTTACGTCCCGGGGCAGGTCGCCGCCCAGGGCAAGAAGCCCCTTGCAGGGGAAGCGGGCCGCGGCGCGCCAGGCCATGGCGGCCCCTTGGGAGAACCCGGCGAAGACCAGCCGACCGTGGCCGTGGGCGGCCCGCAGTTCCGTGAGCACGCGGCCCACGTAGGCGAGGTTGTCCTCGATGGCCTGCTCCCGGTCCTGGCTCGTCATCCAGCTGGCGACGACCTCGCGGGTCTTCGGGTTGTAGAAGGGGTGGAGGGCCTGGACGGACACCCGGGTCCACCGCCGGCTTCCGGGGATGCGCTGCAGTTCCTCCAGCAGGTGGCCGGCATGCTGGCCGTAGCCGTGGAAGCCCACCAGCAGGGGTGCCCCGGGCCCGGCGGGATCCACCAGGTAGCGGCCCAGGGTGGCGGTGCTGAGGGTGCGGATCTCGGGCATGGGGTCAGCGCTGGGCCCCGCGGGCCCGCTTGAAGGCGTACATCGCCTCGTCCGCGGATTGGAGCAGGGATTCGGGGTCGGCTCCATCTTCGGGGAACACGGCCACCCCGACGCTGGCCATGACCGGCAGCGATTTGCCTTCGAAGGCCAGGGGGCCCTTCACCTGATCGGCGAATTTGAGGGCCACGCGCTCCGCGGCCTCCCGGTCGGCCAGGGGTGCGAGGAGCACGGCGAACTCGTCGCCTCCCAGCCGGGCGGCGAGGTCCGTCTCCCGCACGACCTGGCGGAGGCGCTGGCCCAGGGCCCGCAGGGCCGCATCCCCCGCCCGGTGCCCATGGGCATCGTTGAGGGCCTTCAGGCCATCCATGTCCAGGAGGACGACGCCGACCCGGTGGCCCGTGCGGCGGGCCTGGGCGAGTCCCTGGTGGAGGCGGTCGTGGAAGAGGGCCCGGTTCCCCAGGCCCGTGAGGGAATCCTGGGTGGCCCGGCGGTACAGGGCCCGGGCCTCCTCCACCTGGAGGTCGTGCTCCGTGGCGTGGGCCATGGCGGCGGCGATCACCTCGGAGATGAGGTCCAGGGTCTGGAGGTCCTCGGCGCGGAAGGCCCGGGGTCGGCGCGACATCACCTTGAGGGCCCCCACGGGGAGGCCCTCGTGGCGCAGGGGGACGAGGATCATGGAGCGCAGGCCCACGGCCCGGCAGGCGGCCTGATCCACGCGGTCGTCCGCCTCGGCGTCCTCGCAGGTGAGCATCTGCTGGGTGGCGACGCACAGGCCGGAGAGGCTGCCCACCTTGGCCAGGCGCATACCCAGCTGCTTGGCGGCGATGCCCGTGGCCGCCTGGTAGACCATCTCCTCCCCCTGTTCCATCTCCACGGCGGCCCCATCGGCACCGAGGATGGACTGGGCCTGTTCCGCCGTGCGCGTGATCACCTGGCCAAGGTCGAGCCGGGCCTTGGCGATCTCCGTCTGGAATCGCACGATGGCCAGCAGGCGTTCGGGGGAGAGCAGGGTGGTGAGCAGGGGGACCTCGGGAGCACGGATGCCCCAAGCCTTAGGCCGAGGCGCGGAAGGGTCAAGATGGCCGGAGGCATCTGTCGGCCTGATGACGGGGCGCTGGCGGCAAGCCTTCGGTGGTCCGGGGGCCAATCGTGACCGACTGATCCGATGATCCGGCCTATGCTTGGAGGCACCTCCAGGTGGTGTCGATGCAGCGTTCTGATTCGCGGCAAATGCAGGCCGAGGCCAATCCTGGCCTCAGCCCGGAGCGGATGCAGGCCCTCCTCGAGAGTTCCTGGGACATCCTGAGCCTCCTGGATGATCAGGGGAACCTGCTCTACAACTCCCCGGCGGCCCAGCGCCTGCACGGCCTGGAGGCCGGCGAGATGGCGGGGCGGAGCACCTTCGAGTTCATCCATCCCGAGGATCGGGACCGGGTGTCCGGGGCCATGGGGGCGTGCCTGGCCCAGCCCGGTACGCCGGTCAGCGTGCAGTACCGCTACGCCAGCAAGCAGCACGGCTGGATGTGGATGGAGGCCGTGGCCGTGAACCGGCTGGAGGATCCGAGCATCCGGGCCATCGTGGTGAATTCCCGGGACATCAGCGCGCGGGTGGCGGCCCAGGAGGCCGAACGCTCCCGCTGGGAGAGCGAGCAGCGCTACGCCTCCTTGTTCATGAACATGTCCCAGGGCTTCGCCCTCTGCCGCATGGCCTTCAAGGAGGGGCGCCCCGACGACTTCATGTACCTGGAGGTGAACCCGGCCTTCGTTGCGCACACGGGCTTGGCGCACTTGGAGGGGCGCTGGGTCACGGAGGTGATCCCCGGCATCCGGGAGGCGGATCCGGAAATCTTCGAACGCTATGGCAGGGTCGTCCGCACAGGGGAGCCGGCCCGCTTTGAATCCTTCGTGAGCTCCCTGGGCAAGTGGTACTCCGTGTCCGTGTACCGGCCCATGGAAGAACACTTCGTGGCCGTGTTCGAGGACGTGACGGAGCGGAAGCGCACGGAAGAGGAACGCCTGAATTTGGAGATCCAGCTGGTGCGCTCCCAGAAGATGGAGAGCCTGGGCAGCCTCGCGGGGGGCGTGGCCCATGACATGAACAACGTGCTGGGGTCCATCCTGGGGCTCGCCTCCCTGCATCAGGAACTCCAGCCGCCGGGCAGTCCCGCGCAGGAGGCCTTCGCCACCATCGCCAAGGCCTGTGATCGCGGCGGCCGTCTCGTGCGCCGCCTCCTGGACTTCGCCCGCCACGACCTCTCCGAGGTGAAGGAGCTGGACCTCAATGCCCTCCTGAAGGAGGAGGTGCAGCTGCTGGAACGCACCACCCTGGCCAAGGTCCGCCTCGACCTCGACCTCGCGGAGGGGCTCCGCCCCATCCGCGGCGACGCCAGCGCACTCACCCACGCCCTCATGAACCTCTGCGTCAACGCGGTGGATGCCATGCCGACGGGGGGCACCCTCTCCCTCCGCACCCGCAATGGGGAACCGGGTTGGGTGGAGGTGGAGATTGCCGACACGGGCACGGGCATGCCCAAGGACGTGCTGGACAAGGCCCTGGACCCCTTCTTCACCACCAAGCCCCAGGGCAAGGGCACCGGGCTTGGCCTCTCCATCGTCTACGGCACGGTGAAGGCCCACCACGGAGTCCTGACGATCACCAGCGAACCGGGCCGGGGCACGCGGGTGCTCCTGCGCTTCCCCGCCTGCGAGGCCCCCCCCGCCGGGAGCGCGGAGGCCGATCCGGTGGGGCTCCAGACCCCGCCGCGGTCCCTGGATATCCTCCTGGTGGATGACGACGAGCTCATCCGGGCTTCCATGGAGGCCATGATCCAGGCCCTCGGCCACCGCGTGGCCACCGTCGAGAGCGGGGAAGCCGCGCTGGAATGGCTGGGGTCCGGCCGCCGTCCCCAGTTGATCATCCTCGACATGAACATGCCGGGCTTGGGCGGGGCGGGCACCCTCCCCCGCCTCCGGGCCCTCCACCCCGACCTGCCCGTGCTCCTGGCCACGGGCCGCGCCGATCAGGCCGCCCTGGACCTGACGCAGGCCTTCCCCGCGGTGACCCTCCTGCCGAAACCCTTCACCCTGGGTGAGCTTCGAGGTCGGCTGGAGGCCTTTGCCCCGGGGCCTTCCGGATCGTGAACTCCCCGAGCATCATGGGCACTGCCGCCTTGAGCATGAGGGTGAACACGAGGAAACCCAGGGCGAAGATGCCCGCGGCCACGGTGATCTCGGTAAGGGAGGGTGTGTACTCGTAGATCTCACCCAGGGCATCCGGGGTGAGGCCGGGGATGATGAGGCCCATGCCCTTCTCGATGTACACGCTTGCGTAGATGAGCAGGCAGCCCAGGTTCAGGGTGCGCCAGTCCTTGCGGGTCTTCGGGATGAGGAAGAGGAGGAAGGCCGCCAGGCCGAAGATCTGGGAGGCCCAGGCGTAGGGCACGAGGGTGGTGTGTCCCTTGAGGCCGAAGAAGAGGTACTTGATATACACCACGTGCTCGGTCTGGGAATAGAACTCCTTGAAGGCCTCCGCGGCGGTGAGGAAGAGGTTGAAGCCCATGGTGTAGGCCATGAGCTCGGCCACCTTGTGGATGGCCTCGTCCGTGATGCGCAGCTTCGTCATCTTCCGGAGCACCTGCAGCACCACGAGCAGGATGGCGGGACCCGAGCAGAAGGCCGAGGCCAGGAAGCGGGGCGCCAGGATGGCGGAGTTCCAGAAGGGGCGGGCCGCCAGGCCGTTGTAGAGGTAGGCCGTCACCGTGTGGATGCTCACGGCCATGGGGATGGAGAGCAGCACGAGGGGCGTCACGAGCTTCTTGACGTAGTGCTTCTCGGTGTAGGCGCAGTAGAGGAGGTAGGTCACCACCACCCAGTTCAGGACGAGGTAGAGGTTCAGCACGATCACGTCCCAGGCCAGCATGGACACGGGCCAGTTGAGGCGGCCCACGAGGGGCATGATGTGCCAGAAGCGATCGGGCCGGCCGATGTCCACCATGACGAAGCCCAGGCACATCACCAGCGCGCTCACGGCCAGGAGCTCGCCCAGGAGGGTGATCTCCTTGATGGGGGCCCAGTCGTAGATGTAGGCGGGGATCACGAGCATGATGGCCGCCGCGGCCACGCCCACGAGGAAAGTGAAGTTCCCGATGTAGAAGCCCCAGGACACCTGGTCCCGCATGTGGGTGACGATGAGGCCGTGGCGCAGCTGGTTGGCGTAGGCGATCCCCCCCAGGGCCATGAGCAGGAGGAGGAAGCCGATCCAGGCGTAGTAGAGGCGGTTGCCCCGGGTGATGAGGTGCCAGGAGCCGGAGATGAAGAGGCGGACGTTGTGGACCATCTCACACCCCGTAGAAGTAGAAGAATTTCGGCTTGGTGTTGAGGTCCTCCTTGAAGAGGAAGACCCGCTTGTTCTCCAGCACGTAGCGGATCTCGCTCCTGGGATCCATGAGGTTCCCGAACTTGCGGGAACCGGTGGGGCACACCTCCAGGCAGGCGGGGTACTGGCCCTTGCGGGTGCGCTGCACGCAGAAGGTGCACTTCTCCACCACGCCCTTGCGCCGGGGACGGTTGCCCAGGTAGTGGGTCTCGGGATTCATCTCCTCCCTGGGAAGAGCGGGCTCGCCCCAGTTGAAGTGGCGGGCGCCATAGGGGCAGGCGGCCATGCAATACCGGCAGCCGATGCACCAGTTGTAGTCGATGACCGTGATGCCGTCGGGCTCCTGCCATGTGGCGCCCACGGGACAGGCCTTCACGCAGGGGGGATTGCGGCACTGCTGGCACTGCACGGGCATGTAGAAGTGGCCCTCCTCGGGCACCTCCTTGGGGTTGTAGTAGGGATCCGCGTGGTGGACGTTGACGCCCTCCTCCTTGTCCATCTGGAGCACCCGGATCCATTGCAGCTCGGGTTCCCGGGACTGGTTGTTCTCCTTCACGCAGGCATGCACGCACCGGCGGCATCCCACGCAGCGGGAGAGGTCCAGGGCGTAGCCGAAGATGACCCCCTGCATCGCGGGCTCGGTGCCCACGTGCACGGGCTTGCCGTACTGCTCGCTGTACTCGGCCTCCAGGCGGGCGATGATGCCCTTCACATCCTCCTTCGAGAGCTCCCGGAAGTTGTGCTGGGTGAACTCGTCCAGCGTCTTCTTGTCGCAGCCCGTGAGGATGGAAGCCACGGCGGCGAGGCCCGTGGCGATGAGGGCCCGGCGGGTGGGATCCGCCTCGAGGGCGGCGGTGTTCATGGCCACGTCGCGCCCGCCGCAGGGCGTTCCGGGATGGTGGGGCCCGCAGCTCATCGGACACCTCCTTTGCGCACCTGGATGGATTCGGGGCGGGCTGGCGCGGGCATGGGCGCCAGCGGCGCGAAGTGCGGGGAATGGGGGTTGTGGCAGCCCACGCAGAGGTAGTACTGCTTGGGCCCGTTCCAG
This sequence comes from Holophagaceae bacterium, assembly GCA_035254125.1. Taxonomy (GTDB): domain Bacteria; phylum Acidobacteriota; class Holophagae; order Holophagales; family Holophagaceae; genus JAFDVN01. Next base: position 23,433 of record DATFAX010000157.1, read on the forward strand.
CTGCCCGTGCGCTTGCCATGCACGCCCACCTTCCAGTCGCGGTACTTGTCGCCGTGGCACTGGCCGCAGAGCTGGTAGCTCACCTTGAAGTCCAGCTTTTCGCCGCTGGCGAGGCGCAATTTGTCCCGGTCCAGCAGGTCGTGGCAGTCCGTGCACCAGCGGGTCTCGGGCCCGTGCTTGAGCTCGATGTCGGTGTGGAAGTCCTTGAGCTCCCGGCGCACGGGGTTGGGCTTCTGGGCCTTGCCGTCGTGGCAAGAGGAGCAGGGGAAGATGCCCTCCGTGAGCGGGGGGGGCGTCACCTGGATCTCGGGTGGGGGGGCCTGACCCCAGGCCAGGGCGCCCCAGGCCCCGACCAGGGCGGCCCGGCGGAGCCCGCGCCCCAGGGGCGGGCAACAGGAGAAGCGGGGAGAAGCCATGGGACCCCCTTCAAACGACTTTGATGTCTGAAATCAGCTTGAGCATAGGGAGCCCACCCTCCGATCCCCAGGATCCCGGTCACAACTCCGTCGCGACGTGACCGGGTCACGGAACCGGGCCTCCGGCACAATGGGCCATGCCCTGGTCTCTCACCGTCGCCGCCCTCATCGAACGCCAAGGTCGTTTCCTCTTCGTGGAGGAGCAGGAAGGGGATGGGCCCCGGGTGCTGAACCAGCCCGCCGGTCACGTGGAGGAGGGGGAGCCGCTGCTGGACGCCGTGGTGCGCGAGGTGGCCGAGGAGACGGGCCTGCCCTTCACCCCGGAGGCCCTGGTGGGGATCTACCAGCTGCGCGCGCCCAACGGGAAGGACTACGTCCGCGTCTGCTTTGCGGGCACGGTACCCCCGGACCTGGAGCCGGCCCCCCGCGACGCGGACATCCTCGCCTGCCACTGGCTCACTCCTGAGGAATTGACGGGTCGGGCCCTCCGCTCCGGGCTGGTGGCGCGCTGCCTCCAGGACCTGAAGGCCGGGCGCCGCCTGCCCCTGGCCGCGGCGGGCACCTTCCTGGACGCGGCACCCCGGTGAAGGGATTGCTGGGGGCGGCCTGCGTCCTGTCCGCCATCCTGGCCCTCCACGCGGTCCGGACCGGTGCGCGGCCCCGGCGCTTCTACGGACTTAAGCCCCTCACGACCCTCCTGATCCTGGGCCTCGCCGCCCTGGCCCCCGCCTCCCCGGGCCGGGCCTGGATGCTCCTGGGCCTGGGGCTCAGCCTGGCGGGGGACATCTGCCTGCTCTTCCACGGGGACCGAGCCTTCCTGGGGGGCCTGGGCAGCTTCCTCGGGGCGCACCTGGCTTTCATCGCGGCCTTCCGGTCTGGGGTGCCGGCGGGGCCACTCCCGTGGTGGACGCTCCTCCTGGGACCCTACGCCGCGATCCTGGGGCTGAAGCTCTGGCCGCGGACCGGCGCCCTGCGGGTTCCCGTCGCGGTCTATGCCCTCGTGCTGGTCGCCATGGTCCTGGCCGCCGCCCGGGCCCAGGCGGTGCTGGGGACGCAAGCCTCCGCATGGGGACTGGCGGGGGCGCTGACCTTCGTGATCTCGGATTCCCTGCTGGCCGTGGACCGCTTCCTTCGCCCGCATCCCCGGGCCCAGCTGGCCATCCTCGCCACCTACTGGGCGGCGCTGGCGGGTCTCGTGACGTCCCTGGGCTAGGGCGCGCCTAGGGCTCCTTCCGGGCGGCCCGGGCCAGCCGCGCCTCCATGCGGTCCAGGCGCTGGCGGAACTGGTCCGTGAGTTCCTCCACCTTCTCGTGGAGGTGGGCGATCTCCAGCTCGGCCTTCACGTTGATCTCGTATTCGATGTCGTCGCGGATGTGGTCCTTGGCGGCCTGCCGGTTCTGGGCGAGCAGCACCAGGATCGACAGGATGATGGCCTCCAGGGACACCACCATGGTGAGGAAGCCGAAGGGGTAGGGATCGAAGGAGGCCCGGCCACTCACGTTGAGCCAGATCCACACGGCGAACCACCCGGCGTTGAGGAGGAGGAAGGTCATGCTGCCGGAGAAGTTCGCGATCCAGTCCGTCACCTTCTCCAGGAGGGTGCGCTGGTCCTCGATCTCATCCTGGACATTGCGCGCCACGCGGGTGCGCAGGAGCAGGTCGGCCTTGCGGGTCATGGCCCCCATGGCGCCCAGCATGTGCAGGGCTGCTTCAGGCTTGCGCGTGACGAGCAGCAGGAGGTCCGAACGATCCAGTTCCAGCACCTCAGTGGGCACGAGGGCCGTGGCCGTGGCGGTGCGGGGACCCGCGTCCAACATGGCCAGCTCGCCGAAGACGTCGCCCCGGTGGCGGCCGGTGAGGACGATCTTCTGGCCCGCCCGATCCACCACGGCGATCTCCACCTCGCCAGAGACGACGATGTACATGGCCTCGCCGGGCTCCCCGGCCTTGAAGAGGGCCTGGCCCGGGTCGAGGTGGCGCACATCCACGGCTTGGGCGAGCAGGGCCAATTCCTCCGCGCCCATGGAGGCGAAGAGGGGAAGGTCGGCGAGCAGGGCGGCGTCAGCGGCCATGGGGGGCATCTCCGGGAGGGCTGCAGTGAACCTACCGCACCCGGGCCCCGGGCGGCCCGGCGAAATCGATTCGACACCACCCTTCAGCCGGGGGGCTCCGAGGGGCTGAGCCGCTGGGCCACGGAGGCCTTGAGGTCGCTGAGGCTGTAGGGCTTCGGGAGGAAGCCTAGGTGGGGATCCTGGCCCAGGGCGCCGGGAGCCGCGTCGGCATAACCGCTGCTGAGGATGATGGGCAGCTCCGGTCGATGGGCGCGGAGGGCGGCGTAGGTCTCGCGACCATCCGGGGGCGGCATGGTGAGGTCGAGGAGGACGAGGGTGAGCTCCCCCTCCGCGGCCCGGGCCTGGGCGAGCCCCTCGGCGCCGCCGCTGGCCACCCGCACGTCGAAGCCCAGGGCCTGCAGCATGGCGGAAGCCGAGGCCCGGACATCGGCTTCGTCATCCACCACGAGCGCGGTGCCGTGGAAGCGGGTCGGAAGGGAGGTGGCGGCCTTGGGGTCCGCGGGGCGCGCCTCGGTGGTGGGCAGGGCGAGGGTGAAGGTGCTGCCCTGGCCGGGCTCGGAGTCGATGCGCAGGCCGCCATGGTGGGCACGAAGGATCCCCTGGAGGGCCGAGAGGCCGAGGCCGCGGCCCTGCTCCTTGGTGGTGAAGAAGGGATCGAAGATCCGGGCGCGGACGGAGGCATCCATACCCACGCCATCGTCGGTCACGGAGAACAGCAGGTGGGGGCCGGGCAGCAGGGGTTGGTCCGCCCACTCGCGGCGCAGGTCCTCCGGGCCCAGCATCCGCAGGGCGCAGTGGAGGCTGATGGTGCCGCCTTCCCGGGGGATGGCGTCGGCGGCATTGGTGACGAGGTTCATCACGGCCTGCTGGAGCTGGGCCTTGTCCCCGAACACGGCCGGCAGCCCTTCGGGCAGGTCCATCTCCAGGCGCACCGCCTTGGGGATGCTCACCTGCAGCAGGGTGGCCATGCCTCGCACGAGGGTGGCCAGGTTCAGGGGCTCCCGCTGCACGGGGATCCGCCCGGAGTAGACGAGGAGCTGGCGGGTGAGATCGCTGGCCCGGCGCACGGCCTGCTCGGCGGCATCCAGGCGGGCGGCCACGCGGTCGGGCTCCACGGAGCGCGCCAGATCCAGGTTCCCCAGCACCGCCGTGAGCAGGTTGTTGAAGTCGTGGGCGATGCCTCCGGCGAGGAGGCCCATGCTCTCCAGCTTCTGGGCCTGCCGCAGCGCGGCCTCGGAACGGTGGATCTCCGTGAGGTCCAGGAAGGCGCTGAGCAGCACCGTGGAGCCCCCCCGGCGGATGGGCTGGCAGGAGAACAGCACCTCGAGCTCTCTCCCGCCGGGGGTGCGGAGGGGGAGTTCCACTTCGCGCACGTAGCCGTCGCGGCGGATCTGGGCCAGGATGCGTTCACGCTGGCCGGGTTCGCGGTAGAAGTCGACGGATCCCCCCAGGGTCGTGGCGTCCGGCGGGATGTCCATGAGGGCCCGCCAGGAGGCGTTGGCGTGGAGGATGAGGCCGTCCTCCAGCCGGGTGATGGCGAGGGGGATGGGGGCCCGCTCGAAGAACCCCTGGAATTCGCGCTCCCGGGTTTCGGCGGCCCGCTCCGCCTCTTCCCGCAGGCGCTCCGCCAGGATGCGGGCGTTCTGCTCCCGCTGGCCGAGGAACCTCACGAGGTAGGTGCCCACGAGGGTGAGGGCCGCCATCACCGCCGCCAGGCTCCAGGAGCGCCAAGGGGTCCGCATCGCCGGATGGTCCGCCTTGGGTTTGAAGCGGAGCTCGAGCATTCGGCCGGCGAAGGCCACGGGTCGACGGAGGAGGTCGGGGTCATCCTCCCTGAAGTTGGCGCCGAGGAAGGGCATCGCGGGGCGGGGCTGATCGACCCAGCCCTGATCGACCATCTGGACATCCAGGGTGGCCGCGAGGGCTTTGAGTTGGGGACTCAGGGCGACTTCGGGAATCCAGACGCCGTTCACGGTGCCCCAGGTGGCCTTCCGGCGCTCAGCGGGGGTGCGCACCGGAAAACCCGATCGCAGGATGGGCATCCGCACGATGAGCCCGCAGTGATTGCCCGGTGCCTGCACGAGGGTGATGGGACCTGTGGCGCACATTAAGCCCGTGTCCAGGGCCCGGAGCAGGGCTTCCTGCTGGCCCGGGTTGCTGAAGCTGTTGTAACCCAGCGCCTGCTCGTTGCCCTCCAAGGGATAGACGTAGCGGACCAGGTGCACGAGGGTGGGGGCGGAAGCATCCAGGGGCGGATGCAGGCTGAAGGTGGGATTGCCGCCGGGGTGGAGACTGCGATCCGCCCGCGCGGCGGCCACCACCGCCGGGACTTCCCCGGGCTCGAGGTGCAGGCCGAGGTTGGTGGCCTGCAGGCCGGGGTAGCGGGAGGAGACGTCCAGCCGCTCCAGGAAATCCTGGTAGTCCCGGTCATTGACGGGAGGTCGCACCTCGAAGTGCGCCGCCATGGCCCGCAGCAGGGCCGTGTACCGCTCGAACTCGCCCATGAGGTCCTGGGCGGCAGTGTCGACCTCGCGGTAGAGACGCTCCTGTCGGCCCTGGCGCTCGGCCTGGGAGCCCATCCAGCCCACGGCCAGGGAGGTTCCGAGCCCCACGGCCAGCAGCGCCCGGAGCCGCCAGGCAGACCACCGCGAGCGGGGAGTTGGGGGGGAGGGCATGAACGCCACGTTAACAGGGGTGGAAAGGGCGCCGCCACGGGCCCTTTGACACCTTGTCGGGGGCCTCTTCCCTCCGGAAGGTGGGCCTGCTCCGATGGAGGCATCCGCCTGGAGGTCCCCATGTCCCTCACCGCCGCCGAACGCAGCGCCTACCTGGACCGGTTCGAAGCCGGGCCTGCCTTGTTGCGGCGGGCCTGGGCGGAGCTGCCCGCGGAGGCGAGGCAGTGGCGGCCGGCGCCCGGAAAGTGGTCGGCCCACGAGGTGGTCGTCCACTGCGCCGATTCCGAGGCCTACGGGCACACCCGCATCCGCCTGGTGCTGGCCGAGGCCGAGCCGCTCATCGTGGGCTACGACGAGAACGTGTGGGCCCGGACCTTCGACTACCACGCCCATGACGTGGAGCTGGCCTTCCGGACGATCGAGGCTGTGCGCGCCAATACCGCGGCCTGCCTGCGGCGCCTGCCTGACAACGCCTTCAATCGGGTCGGCCGGCACTCCCACAGCGGCGCATACACCGACGGGGATTGGTTCCGGATCTACGCCGAACACCTGGAAGTCCACGCTGCGCAGATCGGGAGGAACCTCACGGCCTGGAGGGCCCGTTGACCTTCAACCTCGACGCCTACCTGGCCCGGATCGGCTACGCCGGGGCGGTGGCTCCGACCCGCCCGGCACTCTTCGACCTGCACCGGGCCCATGCGGCCACCATCCCCTTCGAGAACCTCGACATCCAGATGGGGCTGCCCATCCGCATCGACCTGGAGGCCGTCCAGGCCAAGCTGGTGGACCGCCGCCGGGGGGGCTACTGCTTCGAGCAGAACACCCTGTTTCGGGCGGCCCTGGAGGCCTTCGGGTTCACCCCTCAGCGGCGGGAGGCGCGCGTGCGCTTCGGCGCGCCGGTCACGTTGCCCCGCACCCACGGGGTGCACACCCTGATCTGCGAGGGCCGCGAGTGGCTGGTGGACGTGGGCTTCGGCGGCGAGGGCATCCTGGAGCCCATCCCGCTCGATGGCACGGAGGTGGTGCAGTCCGGCCTCCGCTACCGCCTCCTGCGGGAAGGCCCACGCATGGTGCTGCAGCGCCTGAAGCCGGAAGGTTGGTTCGACCTCTACGCCCTGGAACCGGAGCCAGTGCACGCCATCGACTGGGAGATGGGCAACCACTTCACCAGCACCTTCCCGGAGAGCCGCTTCGTCCTGACCCTCACGGCCCAGCGGCCCACCCCGGAGGCCCGGCACAGCCTGCGCGGCGCCACATACACCTGCCTGCGGGAAGGCGTGGAGACGGTACGCGAGCTGCGCACCCACGGGGAGCTGATGTCCCTCCTACGGGAGGCCTTCGGCCTGGAGTTGCCAGAAGAGGTGCGCTTCCGGGCCCTGGACCTGCCCCGGGAGGACGCCCGATGATCGCGGGGATCGACCACGTGGTGCTCACCGTGTCGGACATCGAAGGGTCCGTGGCCTTCTATGAACGGGCGCTCCGCATGGAGCCCGTCACCTTCGGGAACGGTCGGCGGGCTCTGCGGTTCGGGGATCAGAAGATCAACCTCCAGCGGCTCGGGCAGGAACCGCGGAACCACGCCGCCGTGGGGTCGGGGGACCTCTGTCTGATCACCGAGTGGCCCCTGGAGGCGGTGGTGGCCCACCTGGCCACCGTGGGGATCACCCCCATCGAGGGGCCGGCCCGGAAGCAGGGGGCCCTGGGTCCCATCACCTCCATCTATTTCCTGGATCCGGACCGGAATCTGATCGAGGTGTCCACCTACGCCGCACCCCAGGCGCTGTGATCCAGGTCCGCTTTTCCCGGCCCGCCTTGGCAGGGGGGGCGGCGCTGCCGATGATGAGGCCCAGTATGCCCACGTGAAGCGGGGAGGGACCCATGGCCCAGGATCTCGAGATCAGTGCCAGTCAGCAGGCGGCCATCGAGGCCCTGCTCCAGGGCGAGGCGCCCATCCACCCCCCCGCCTGGCTGGCCAGCCAGTGCGCCATGAACTACGAGCGGGAGCGCTATGAGGCCGAGCACGACCTGGAGGCCTTCTGGGCGGAGAAGGCCAAGGGGCTCGACTGGGCCGTGCCCTACGACGAGGTGCTGCGCTTCAAGTCGCCGTGGCATCAGTGGTTCCTGGGCGGCAAGCTCAACGCGACTGTGAACTGCGTGGACCGCCACGCCCGGGGCCACCGACGGAGCAAGGCCGCGATCATCTGGGTGGGCGAGGATGGCGAGGAGCGTACCTACACCTACAACCGCCTCTACCGGGAGATGAACCGCTTCGCCAACGTGCTCAAGCGCCTGGGCGTGGTCAAGGGCGACCGGGTGGTGATCTACATGCCCCTGGTGCCCGAGGGCATCGTCACCATGCTGGCCTGCGCGCGCATCGGCGCCATCCACTCCGTGGTCTACGCGGGTATGGGCACCCAGGCCCTCAAGAGCCGCATTGAGGACGCCCAGGCCAAGGTCGTCGTCGTCACGGACTTCACCTTCCGTCGCGGCAAGAGGATCGCCCTCAAGCCCGCCGTGGACGAGGCCGTGCGGGACCTCTCCTTCGTGGATCACGTGATCGTGCACCGCCGTGGCTCCAAACCCGGGGATGAGCCGGTGAAGTTCGAGAGCGAGCGCGAGAAGGACTTCTACGACGTGCAGCTGCCCCGGGAAATCCACTGCGAACCCGAGATGGTGGACAGCGAGCACCCCCTCTTCATCCTGTACACCAGTGGCACCACCGGGAAGCCCAAGGGGGTGGTGCATGCCACGGGCGGCTACCTCGTGGGCGTGAACTACCTCGCCCGGAACTACTTCCAGATCCAGGAGCGGGACATCTACTGGTCCACCTCCGACATCGGCTGGGTGGTGGGGCACAGCTTCATCGTGTACGGGCCGCTGTCCCTGGGGGCCACGGTCCTCGTGCGCGAAGGCGCACCGGACCACCCGAGCCCCGATGTGACTTGGGAACTGGCGGAGCGGTTCGGGGTGGACGTGATGTTCACGGCCCCCACGGCGGTGCGCATGTGGATGAGCCACGGCAGCGAGGCCCCTGCCAAGTTCGACTTGAGCCGCCTGCGCCTCATCGCCTGCGCCGGCGAGCCCCTGAACCCGGCGGCTCACCGCTGGGCCCAGGAGAACCTCGTGGGCCAGAGCGGCGGCATGGTGGTGGACAACTGGTGGCAGACGGAAATCGCGGGCCCCGTGCTGGGCACGCTGCCCACCTTCGAGGCGCGCCTGGGCAAGGTGGGCAAGCCCATGCCCGGCGTGGACGCAGCCATCGTGGACGCCAGTGGGAAGCCGCTTCCCGAAGGCCAGGGCGGCCTCCTCGTCCTGCGTCAGCCGCTGCCCTACATGCTGCGCACGGTGTGGAACGACCCGGCCCGCTACGAGGCTTACTGGCAACAGATCCCCGGCACCTACTGCGCCGGCGACGTGGCCCTGAAGGACAAGGACGGCTGGTTCGCCGTGCTGGGCCGGGCCGACGACGTGCTCAACGTCGCGGGCCACCGCATCGGCACCGCCGACGTGGAGGGCTGCCTCCTGCGCCACCCCGCCGTGGCCGAGAGCGCCGTGGTGGGCCTGCCGGACCCCATCAAGGGCGAGTGCATCCTCGCCGTGGTCGTCGTCCGGGCCGGCACCCCCACGGGCCCGGGCCTCGTGGCCAGCCTCAAGGACCACGTGCGCCAGGACCTCGGCGCCATCGCCACGCCTTCGGACATCGTCTTCAAGCCCGCCCTGCCCAAGACGCGCAGTGGCAAGATCCTCCGCCGCGCCCTCAAGGCCGAGGCCCTGGGGCAGGATCCGGGGGACCTCAGCACCTTGGCGGACTGAGGGACTGATTCAGCGAGACACGAAGGTCACGCGCACCACTCTGCGCAGTGAGATATGCTCGGGCATCAGTTCGCTCGGCCTCCCGAGCCGATCGTCCATTCCGCCGGTCTCTGAACTCATATATGCGACCCTGAGGTTCATGGGTCGCGCCCCTTGAGCCGGGGGGGTGGGCAGGTAGATCTCCTCCATCGACTGGATGCTACCCAGTGTCATCCCTTGGGCTTTCGCCATAGAAATCGCCGCCCGGTGAGCGTCCTCGACCGCCAGGGTGAGGGCCCTCTCTCGTAGGGCGCGGTCGTCGTGAATCCGGAGGTGAATGGGACCAAAAGCGGGTATCTCGGCTTCATTGAGCGCCCAGATGACTTTGGGAAGAAGGTCCAGATCAGAGAGGGTGATCCGGGTGGTGATCGAGGCGACCTTCCGGTCGCGCGCAAACAACATGAACCCGCGGTCGGAGGCCTGGAGTCGGGATTGCTGAATCTGCTCTCGAGGAACGCCAATGGCCGTGAGCTGGTCCACCACCTTACGGGCCTTGGCCTGTGTGGTCTCGTAGGCCTCGTTGAAGGACCTGCCTTTCTCGGCCACGGTAAAACTCACGACCGCCTCGTCCGCCGCCTGGTGAACTTCGGCCTCCCCTACGACCGAAAGGATGGGCACCGTCATGGGCGCTTGGGCTCCAAGGGTGAGGCAAACCAGGAAGGGTAGGGCGCTTCGGACCATGGAAACCTCTTCGTAGGGGTGGCCACCCGGCTACCCGGTTCTAGGAATGCAGGTTTAGCGCGATAGGTTGCCTGGGTACGGACCCTAGTCCCTGGGATTATTCTTCTTCGCGAACCGCTCCGCCCGGCTGTGGAACTCGTCCTTCCAGACCTTTCGATTCGGGTTTGGCGCTTCGGCGATGGCCTTGGCCTCGGCCTTCTGCCGCCGGCGGAGGAGGTAGATTCCACCGAAGGCCAGCAGCATGAGGGGCTCGGGGTACTCGCCCATGAGGCGCCCGGGGCTGAGCAGGAATTCGTTGGGTCGGTGGCCATTCTGCCGGTAGTTGTGGAGCACCCAGATCTCGTCGTCCACGGCGAGCTTCACGGCCTCCTCCCGGAAGAGGCGCAGCTGCACCTCCTTGCCGTCCTGCTCGGCCCACACATAGCCCGAGATCTTGCCCTCCTCGTCGGTGCCCACGAGCTTCACGGTCACCTTGGACACCCCGGGCATGCGCCAATGGCCCGGCGTATCCCAGACCACCACGAAGATCTGCACCACCACCACCCAGGCGCTGATGGCGGCCCAGATCCAGAGCAGCGTGAGGGCGGTCCATCGCCAGAAGTCGCGGGGCAGGGTCATGGGGGAAGTATCGCAGGAGGGCCCTCCCGGGTCCCCTCCTTGGGGCGGGGCGGGCGTACCCTGGGGCCATGCTCCGATTGGACGACTACCTCACCCGGGTGGGGCTTCCGCGGCCGGCGGGGCCCGGCCTCCAGGCCCTGACGGACCTCCACGAAGCCCACGTGCGGGCCATCCCCTTCGAGAACGTGGACATTCAGCTGGGGCGGTCCATCTCCCTGGCCCTGCCCGATCTGGAGGCGAAGCTCGTGCGGGGTGGACGCGGCGGCTACTGCTTCGAGCAGAACACGCTTTTCCGCGCCGCCCTCGAGGCGGTGGGATTCCAGGTGGAGGCCTTCGAGGCCCGGGTGCGGACGGGCACGGACCTCGTGCTGCCCCGTACCCACATGCTCCTGCAGGTGCGGGTGGGGGGTCGTGCCTGGCTCTGCGACGTGGGCTTCGGCGGCGGCGGCCCGTTCCGGCCCGTGCCCATGGATGGGGAACCCGCGGCCCTGGGGCGCTGGACGTACCGGGTACGACCCGAGGGCCCCTTGCGGGTGCTGCAGTCCCTGGCGGGCGAAACCTGGATGGACCTCTATGCCTTCCACCCCGAGCCCCGGCCCGACGTGGATTTCGAACTGGCGAACTGGTACACGAGCACCCACCCCCGGAGCCGTTTCGTGCTCGCGCTCACGGCCCAGCGCACCACGCCCGAGGTGCGGTTCATCCTCCGCAACCTCCGCCTGGAGGAGGATCGTCCCGGGGGCTGGGTGGTCCGTGACCTGGCCCGGGAGGATGTGACGGCCGTGCTGCACGAGGTGTTCGGCCTTCAAATCCCTGCGGATGCCCGGTTCTGGGCCTTGGATCCCGAGAGGGGCCGGGATGGGGATGTGATCGGGATCAAGGGATAATCGGGTCTAGTATTCCGATACGAGTCGCAACGCCGAGGAGGTGGCAGATGGTCGTCGAGCGCATCAGGGAGATGATCCGGGAGGGATTCCGGGACTCCGACAACCGTACGAGCCTCACGGGCGCGGGCGTCACCACGGCCGCCGCCCTCACGATGCTCTTCTTCTTCGTGATCGAAGTGGTGAGCCCCCACCACGTGAACCCCTACTTCGGCATCCTGCTCTTCGTCTTCCTGCCCATGCTCTTCGTGCTGGGCCTCCTCATGATCCCCCTGGGCATCTGGATGCGCCGCCGCAAGATGCGCCGGGAGGGCACCATGCCCACGGGCATCGCCCCGAAGCTCGCCTTCGGCTCGCCCGTGCTCAAGCACATCCTCACCTTTGTGGCCGTGGCGACCCTCGTGAACGTCTTCCTCGTGGGCACCGCCGCCTACAAGGGCGTGGAGTTCATGGATTCCACGGAGTTCTGCGGCAAGACCTGCCACACCCCGATGACGCCGGAGTACACCGCCTTCAAGAACTCCCCCCATAGCCGCGTCGGTTGCGCCCAGTGCCACGTGGGCCCTGGCGCCGAGGGCTTCATCAAGGCCAAGCTTTCCGGCACCCGCCAGCTCTTCGGCGTGGCCTTCAACTCCTTCGAGCGCCCCATCAAGAGCCCCGTGGAGAGCCTGCGCCCCGCCCGTGAAACCTGCGAGCAGTGCCACTGGCCCACGAAGTTCCATGACGACAAGCTCTTCGTCCGCACCGCCTTCGCTGAGGACGAGGCCAACACCCCCGCCACCGACGTGGTGCTGCTGAAGATCGGCGGCCACGGCACCAAGGGCCGCACGGGCATCCACGGCCGCCACCTCGACGATGCCTCCCGCATCTCCTATGTCACCACCGACGAGAAGCGCATGGAGATCCCCGAGGTCACCTACAAGGACGACCAGGGCAACCTGGTGAAGTACATCTCCACCGCGGTGAAGATGACCCCCGAGCTCACGAAGAAGGCCCGCACCCGCACCATGGACTGCGTGGACTGCCACAACCGGCCCACCCACGCCTTCGAGCTGCCCGACCGCGGCCTGGACAAGGCCATGACCGACGGCCGCATCTCCCCCGAGCTGCCCTTCATCAAGCAGCAGGCCATGCTCGCCATCAAGGCCGAGTATCCCAGCCAGGACGTGGCCGCTCAGAAGATCAAGGCCGCCATCACCGGCTTCTATCAGGAGAAGTACCCCGCGATCTACGCGGAGAAGAAGGCCCTGGTGGAGGCCTCCGCCGTGGGCGTGGCCAGCGTCTACCTGCGGAACGTCTTCCCGGACATGAAGATCACCTGGGGCACCCACCTGAACCACATCGGGCATGAGGAATCCACGGGCTGCTTCCGCTGCCACGATGGCGAGCACAAGGCCGCCGACGGCCGCGTCATCACCAACGACTGCGACGCCTGCCACACCGTGCTGGCCCAGGGTGAGAAGGATCCCAAGGTTCTGAAGGACCTCGGCTGGAAGCAGTAACCCAGTCCAGGGTTGAAGCGGGGCCGGCCTTCGGGCCGGCCTTTCGCATTACCAGGGGATCTCCTTCCCATCCCGCAGGAACCTCCCCGTGAGGTTCGCGGGGGCATCCAGGCAGAGCCACGTGATTCCGGCAGCGCCTTCCGTCACGTCGCGGGGCGCGCCAGGGCCGCCCATGTCCGTGCGCACCCAGCCCGGGCAGGCGGCGTTGACGCTGATGCCCTTCGGCCTCAGGGCCACGGCCAGCTGAGCCGTGAGGCCGTTGAGGGCGGTCTTGCTGAGGCAGTAGGCGGGCGACCAGCTGGAGGGGCTGCTGAGGCTGCCGCCGCCACTGCTCACGTTGACGATGCGGCCGCCCTTGCGGAGCAGGGGCGCGAAAGCCTGGGCCATGCGCAGGGGCCCGAGGAGGTTCGTGTCCAGGGTCTCCAGAAGCACGTCCTCGGGGAGGTGCAGCAGGTCCTCGTCGGCCCCGGCCAGGAGGATGCCGGCATTGTTCACGAGCCCATCGAGGAAGCCGTGGGCCTGCCGGATGGCCTCCGCCGCGGCGGCCACACGGTCGCCATCGGTGACGTCCAGGACCAGGGGCTCGGTGCCGGGTGGGGCCTGGCTCACCTCCCGCACCCCGGCGATCACGGAACAGCCGCGTGCGAGGAGCTGGCGGCAGAGTTCGCGGCCGAGGCCGCGGGAAGCGCCGGTGACGAGGATGAGGGGCATGGGGATTCCGGAAGGAGGGGCGGCCTTGACAGGGCGGAGGCGCTGACCAATTTGACCTTGGTCAGCCATCGGGAAGTCAGGTTAGCAGCCGGGTCGATCCGGCAGCTGGTCTTTGCCTTGGAGGGTTCATGCGAATTGCGACCTTCTTCGTCTTCGGCCTGCTCGCCGCCGGACCCAGCCTCCAAGCGGACATCGTCACCGAGGCCAGCGCCCGGGCCTGCGCCCTCGTAACCCTCCACACGCCCCCGGGGCCTTCGCGGCGGGCCATGGCCCTCGTGCAGGTCTCGGTCTACGAAGCCGTCAACGCCATCTCGGGGCGCTACCGGGATGGGCGCCTGGCCCTCGGGATGCACCCGGAAGCCTCCATGGACGCGGCCGTGCTGGCGGCGACCCGGGGGGCCCTCCTGGATCTCCTGCGGGAGGACCGCGCCGCCGTGGAAGCCTGGTACGCCGAGGCCATGGCCCGGATTCCCGAAGGGGCGGCCAAGGCGGCGGGGGCCGAGCTCGGGGCCCGGGCCGCCTCGGGCGTGCTGGCCCTGCGGGCGGAGGACGGCGCCCAGAACCCGGAGCGGTATCGGCCCCGTACCAGCCCAGGCGTCTACGTGCCCACCACGATGCCGGCGGCGCCCCAGTGGCCCGACCGCAAGCCCTGGCTTCTGACCACGGCGTCCCAGTTCCGGCCGGGTCCTCCCCCGTCGCTCACGGGGGAGGTGTGGGCGCGGGACTTCAATGAGGTGAAGGCGTTGGGCGGGAAGGCAAGTCCCAAGCGGAGTCCCGAGCAGACCGCCGTGGCGAGGTTCTGGGAGGACAACGGCTCCGGCATCTACTTCGGGGTGCTGCGCTCCGCCGCCGAATCCACGGGGCTGGATCCCACCGACACGGCCCGTCTGTATGCGGTGGCCGCCATGGCCATGGACGATGCCATCATCGCCGTCTTCGACGCCAAGTACGCCTACGGGTTCTGGCGACCCCTCACCGCCATCCGCAATGGGGATCAGGATGGCAACGCGGATACGGAGCGGGAGCCTGCGTGGCTGCCCCTCATCGACACGCCGATGCATCCGGAATACCCGTGCGCCCACTGCATCCTCGCGGCCTCCCTCGCGGAGGTGCTGGAGGCGGCGCCCTTCCGGGGGAAGGTGCCGGTGCTCGCCACCACCAGCCTGGTGACCCCCGGGATCGTGCGTCGGTGGCCCACCCCGGCGGCGCTGGTGCAGGAAGTCGCCGACGCGCGTGTGTGGGCCGGGGTCCACTACCGGAACTCCACCCAGGTGGGGGAAGCCATGGGGCGCCAGGTGGGCCGGTGGGCCGCGCGGGTCTTCCGGGAGGGCGTTCGGCCCTAGGCTGGGACCACGACCTCCCGGGTGCGCTCGATCCACCGGCCCCAGAGGGGGCCCAGCCAGCCCATGAGCCCGAAGACGCCCAGGGCGGTGACGTTGGGAGGTGGCGCGCCGCCGGTCATGTCGCCGAGGTAGATGAGGCCGATGAAGGCCACGAAGCTCCACAGCGACCAGTGGCCTGCCCGCCCCATTGCCCGGGTGGCGCGGAGGTAGGAGGCCAGGCAGGCCGCGAAGAGCAGGACTTCCACGGTGATCGTGGCGCCCAGGTGGTTCCAGAGGCCGAGGCCGTAGCGGGTGCCACCGGGCCAGAGGGGCATGTCGGGTCGGTGGGACATCCAGTCCAGCACCCAGTGGGAGACGACGAGGAGCCCGAAGATCACCTGCTCCCTCCGGGGCCAGGCCCGGCCCAGCACCCAGGCCAGCAGGCCGGCCCAGATCACGTCCATCAGCAGGCTGTGGCTCCAGGGGTAGCTGAGGAATTCCATGGGGGGGTGCTGGCGGGTGCCCGGAAGGAGCTTCACCGTTTCCATCCCCGTGAGGAGGAGGAAGGGCCAGAGCAGGTCCGCCCAGGACACGGCGAAGATGAGGGCGCCGAGGCCAGGCTGTCGCACCCGGGGGCGGGCGGCGAAGGCGAGGGCGTAGTGGCCGATGAACATGGATACCTCGGGGTGCCACCCTAGCACGGCCCTAGAATGGGGGCATGTCCAAGGCCCCCTCCACCCAGGCCACCCGTCTCCTCAGGCAGGCGGGCGTCGCGTTCACCGAGCATCTCTACCGATACGAGGAGAAGGGCGGGACGGCCGTGAGCGCCCGGGAGCTGGGCGTGCCGGAACATGCCGTCATCAAGACCCTCGTTTTCGAGGACGATCGGAAACAGCCCTTCATCATCCTGATGCACGGCGACCGGGAGGTCAGCACCAAGGAACTGGCCCGCCAGATCGGGGCCCGCAGCGTCCAGCCCTGCAAGCCGGACGTGGCCGACAAACACAGCGGTTACCAGGTGGGCGGCACGAGCCCCTTCGGTACGAAGAAGGCGATGCCGGTCTATGCCGAGGCGACGATCTTCGAGCTGGATCGCATCTGGATCAACGGGGGATCGAAGGGCTTCCTCGTGGCGCTGGCGCCTTCGGTGCTGACGGACCTGCTCCAATCCAAGCCGGTGACGGTGGCGCAGGCGTGAACCCGGGCAGCCGGGGCCGCCGCATCGCCCACCTCGACATGGACGCCTTCTTCGCGTCCGTGGAGCTGCTGGAGCGACCGGAGCTGCGGGGGCTTCCCATCGTGGTGGGCGGTCCGCGCCGGAAGCCGGGCTCCGAGGCGGATCATGGGATGCGGCTCGGGGATTACCGCGGCCGGGGCGTGGCCACCACCTGCACCTACGAGGCCCGGGCTTTCGGAGTCCGGTCCGGCATGGGGCTCATGAAGGCGGCGACCCTGGCGCCGGAGGCGCTGCTGCTGCCCGCCAACTTCGAGGCCTACCGGCGCACCTCCGCGGCCTTCAAGGCGGCGGCGCTGGAGATCTGCCCGGTCATGGAGGACCGGGGCATCGATGAGATCTTCCTGGACCTCACGGAGGTGGAGGGCGACAGCCGGGAGCTGGGGCTGCGCCTCAAGGCGGCCGTGAAGGTGGCCACGGGGCTCACGTGCTCCATCGGCATCACGCCGACCAAGCTCCTGTCGAAGATCGCCTCGGAGCTGCAGAAGCCCGACGGCCTCACCATCCTCCGGGCGGAGGAAGTGCCCACCCGCATCTGGCCCCTGTCCGTGGCCGTCATCAATGGCGTGGGGCCCAAGGCCGCGGAGAAGCTCCGGGCGCTGGGCCTCGAGACCATCGGACAGGTGGCCGCGCAGGATCCCGGCGACCTCGTGGCCCACTTCGGGGAGAGCTACGGCCGCTGGCTTCACGAGGCGGCCCACGGACGCTACGACAGCCCCCTCGTGACCGCCCGGGAACCCAAGTCCATCAGCCGGGAGACCACCTTCGAGCGAGACCTGCACCCCAAGGCGGATCGGGAGCAGCTCTCGAAGATCCTCCTGGACCTCTGCACACGGCTCGCGGGCGATCTGGAGCGCAAGGGGGTCCTGGCCAAAGGCGTGGGCATCAAGCTCCGCTACGACGACTTCAAGACCGTCACCCGGGACATCACCCTGACCCGGCCCAGCCGGGATCCCGAGGCGCTGCGCGAGGCAGCACGGGCCTGCCTAAAGCGGGTGGACCTGGACCGAAGGCTGCGACTCCTGGGGGTGAAGGCGGGGACCCTGGTGGAAGAGGGCGGAGTGGGCTCGGAAATCCAGCCGGGGCTCTTCGAGGATTGACGGAGCGTCAACCGGTGGTGTGGCGCTGCTCCGCCCCTGATAGGTTCGGGGGGAGGCAGGCCCCCATGCAGATCGCGCTCGTCACGTTCGACCAGTTCACGGACATCGACGTCCACCTCCCCTGGGACCTGCTGAACCGTGTGAAGCGCCCCGATTGGCGCGTGCGGATCCTGGCGGATGCGCCGCGGGTGACTTCCCGCACGGGCCTGGGCCTGGATGTCCACGGGGGGCTGGAGGAGACGCGGGCGGCGGACGCGGTGATCATCACCAGCGGCGATCGGACCCGGGCCCTCTCGAATGATCCGGCCTTCCTGGGGCGGCTGCACCTGGACCCGGATCGCCAGCTCATCGGCTCCATGTGCTCGGGAGCTCTGATCCTGGGCGCCAAGGGGCTGCTCCGGGGGCTCACGGCCACCACCTATCCCACGGCCTGGAAGGAGCTGGAGGCCTTCGGCGCCAAGGCTGTGCAGGAACCCTTCGTCCCCCACGGCCGCATCGCCACGGCCGCGGGCTGCCTGGCGGCCCAAGACCTAGCGGGCTGGGTCATCGAATCACTCACGGACCGCCGCACCCGGGAGCTGGCCCTGAAGTCGGTCCAGCCCGTGGGGCGGGGGCTGCGGTTCGAGGATGCGGAGGACATCCGGACGCTCTACGCCGCGAACTGAGGGGCCTGAAAAGCAGAACGCGAAGGGCGCTGCGCGAATGCAACCCTTCCAACGGGCCCCTCCGGCCATCGGCCCGCGCCGACGTCGTCGGTACCGGAGGGGGAGGAAGGTGCTACGGGATGGCTCCGCCCCCTCGGGCTGCATTCGATCCAGGGTTCTCACCCAAGCCGCACGGTGCACGATGCCCGCGAATGGTGCACGGACTTCGAGTCGGCCCTACCCCATTCGCGCTTTCATTCGCGCTCTTCGCGTTCCAAAACGGTGCCTGAGCCCCTACACGGTCTCCCCGATGGCCGCGCTCAGGTAGTCCGCCAGCTTCTGTCCGGCGCGGCCCAGGGGTCGGTCCATGCGGCTCACGAGGTGGGGGCGGAAGCGGTAGCGGGAGCCGCCGACGAAGTCGACTTCCAGGAGGCGGCCCTCGGCGAGCTCGCGGTCCACGAGGTAGCGGGGCATCCAGCCGAAGCCGAGGCCCATGAGGAGGGCCTGCTTCTTCACGATGAAGCCGGAGAGGTAGAAGACGCGCTCGCCGCCGAACATGTGGCGATCATCGCCGCGCTCGGAGCTGTCCTGAACGCTGAGCTCCACGTGGCGCTGGAGTTCGGGCAGGCCCACGCGGATCCGGCCCGCCAGGGCGTGCCCTGGGGCCACGCAGAGCACGCATTCCACCTCCGGAAGGGGGCGGGCGTGGAGGTAGGCCTGGGGCTGGAAATCCTTCACGAGCATGAGGTCGGCACCGTCCTTGTCGAAGCGGTACTGCACCCCGAACAGGAACTCCACCTTCACCTGGACCCGGGTGGGCACCTGCTCGTCGGCCAGCTGCTTGAGGGCCGCCATGATGGGGGTGAGGGGCAGGATGCCGTCCACGACGAGCGCCAGGCGGGGTTCCCACCCTTCGGCGAACTGCCGGGCGAGGCCCTCCACCTGCTCGGCTTGCGTGAGGAGGCGGCGGGCCTCGGCGAGGATGAGCTCCCCGGCGGGGGTGAGGGCCGCCCGGTAGGCGCTGCGGTCCAGGAGGGGCACCCCGAGGGCCTGCTCCAGCTTGCGCACCTGGTAGCTCACGGCGCTCTGGGCCTTGTTCAGGCGCTCCGCCGCCTTGGCGAAGCCGCCTTCCCGCACCACGGCGTCCAGGGCCCGGAGGGCCTCGAGGTCCCACTGCATGATCTAAAAATTAGATCAAAAGCTTCAAAAACCTAGGCTTTTTTTGCTGGAGCCCGGACCCCACCTTGGGGGGGACGGAGTCCCCATGCAATTCCGAAAAGGCCTCACCACCACCCAGGCGCACGTGGATGTCCCCGCGGGGCTCTACGAGGAAGAGTACGCCCGGCAGGGCTTCTTCGGCCGCACGAGCCACCTCTACCGCAGCCAGCCCCCCGTGGGCTGGACCGCCATCGAAGGCGACCTGCGCCCGGAGTGCCTGCGGGTGGAGGCCATGACGGACCTGGCCAAGTCGGACTTCTGGGAGGGGCGCGTGGCCTTCCTGCAGAACGACGACATCGTCATCTCCCTCAGCCGCCTCGAGCAGGCCATGCCTTATTACTTCCGCAACGCGGACGCCGACGAGGTCTTCTTCGTGCACAAGGGCGGCGGCGAGCTGGAGACGGACTTTGGACCCCTGACCTATGAGGTGGGCGACTACCTCGTGATCCCCCGGGGCACCGTGTACCGCTTCACGCCGTCGGAGACCACCTCCCTGCTGGTGGTGGAGAGTTTCGGCGAGGTGAGCATCCCCGACCGCGGCATGCTGGGCCGCCACGCCCTCTTCGATGTGGACGTGATCAAGACGCCCACCCCCGATCCCGCCCGCTACGCGGGTCTCAAGGGCGAGTGGAAGCTGCGCATCAAGCGCACGGGCCGCTTCACCACCGTGACCTATCCCTTCAACCCCATCAATACCGTGGGCTGGAAGGGCGATCTCACCGTGTGGCAGCTCAACGTGCGGGACATCCGCCCTGTCATGAGCGAGCGCTACCACCTGCCCCCCAGTGCCCACACCACCTGGCTGCTCAAGAACGCCATCATCTGCTCCTTCCTGCCCCGCAGTCTGGAGAATGGCGATCCCGGCGCCATGAAGGTGCCCTTCTTCCACTCCAACATCGACTTCGATGAGGTGCTCTTCTACCACGCGGGTGACTTCTTCAGCCGCGCGGGCATCGAGCCCGGCATGGTCACCTTCCACGCCCAGGGCATCCACCACGGGCCGCACCCCAAGGCCGTGGAAGCCGCCAAGGACAAGACCTTCACGGAGGAACAGGCCGTGATGATCGACACGAAGAATCCCCTCTACCTTACGGAAGCCGGCCGCAGCGTGGCCATGGCCGACTACTGGAAGAGTTGGATGTGAGCGCCGGCGAGGAGACGACCATGACCCCCCAGCCCAACCCCCTCGGCCTGCGCGGCATCGAATTCACCGAGTTCGCCGGCCCCAGCGTCAACGACCTGGAACGCCTCTTCCTCGCCTTCGGCTTCTCCAAAGTGGAGCGGGTGAAGGGCAAGTCCATCATTCATTTCCGGCAGAACGACATCCACTTCCTCCTGAATGGCGAGCAGGAGGGTTTCTCCGCCGACTTCGCGAAGGTCCACGGCCCCGCCATCACGAGCATGGGCTGGCGCGTGGACGACGCGGCCTTCGCCCACGCCGAGGCCCTGCGCCGGGGCGCCCGGACCGCGGAGCGCCAGGATCTCCCCTATCCCGCCATCCATGGCATCGGCGACAGCCTCATCTACTTCATCGAGACCTTCGGCGAGAAGGGCTCCATCTACCGGACGGAGTTCGAGCCGCTGCCGGAGCCCATCCTCCAGGCGGACAAGGGCTTCCTGGCCGTGGATCACCTCACGAACAACGTGTACCCCGGCACCATGCAGCAGTGGGCGGACTTCTACAAGAACGTCTTCGGCTTCTACGAAGTGCGGTACTTCGATATCAAGGGCATGAAGACGGGTCTCACCTCCTATGCGTTGAGGTCGCCTGACGGAAGCTTCTGCATCCCCATCAACCAGCCCAAGTCCGACAAGGATCAGATCGCCGAGTATCTGGATGAATACAAGGGCCCCGGCGTGCAGCACCTGGCCTTCCTCACGAGGGACATCCTCGCCAGCCTGGATGCCATGGCGGGCACGCCCATCGAGACGTTGGACATCGACGAGGACTACTACGCGGAGGTCTTCCAGCGCGTGCCTGGGGTGAAGGAGGATCCCAAGCGGATCCAGGCTCACAAGGTGCTCGTGGACGGCAACGAGAACGGGTACCTGCTGCAGATCTTCACGAAGAACGTCATCGGGCCCATCTTCATCGAGATCATCCAGCGGGAGAACGACCTGGGCTTCGGGGAGGGCAACTTCACGGCCCTGTTCCGCAGCATCGAGCGGGATCAGCAGAAGCGGGGCGTCATCTAAAAGCTGGAACGCGAAGGGCGCTGCGCGCCACGCGAAGGCGCACCCTCGTGAAGCCCCTCCAGCCTCTGGCCCGCGCCGACGGGGTCGGCGCGCCTGGGGAACCGGGAGCTGCGTTCCCATTCGGCCCCCCCGGTTCATGAGGCCCGCGAAGAAAAGCAGGCAAATCCCATGAGGGCCAAATGACCTTGCCCTCGCGCTCTTCGCGCCTTTCTTAGCGCTCTTCGCGTTCCATCCCTGTCTTCGAATGGGCGGCGATCACCCTTTCACCCCCTCCAGGTCGTAGCTCATCTGCTGGGTGATGCCAGGGATGCCGATGTGATCCACGAGGCCCAGGGACAGGGCCTGGTCCGGGAGGAGCCAGAGGGTTCGGCCGCCGCCGGCGCGGATTTCGGCGTCCAGTTTCTTGGCGGTGGTGCGGCAGTTCTTGGCGAAGGTGGCCATGAGGCGGCGGTTGAGGCTCGCCTCGAATTTGGTGAGGCCCTCCAACTCTTCGATGCCCTGGGGGGGATGTGCGGTGATGAGGCTGTGGACCATGGCGGCCCCGTAGGGGCTGATGAAACGGCAGTCGGGGTGGCCGGCGCTGAGGAGCACGGCGGCGGCGCTGAAGGCGTGGCCCGAGGCGAAGGTGGCGAGGGCCATGTGGGAGCCCGCCATGGCGCTGAGCATGGTGGCCAGGGCGAAGTATTCGCCGCCATCGGAGGCGATGTCGATGAGGGCCGCGGAGGCCTGGCGGCCGAAGCGGAGTTCCTCAAGGGCCTCCACGAAATGGCGAGCCATCGTCTGGTCCATGTCGCCATGCACGTAGATGGTCGTCGTATGCGGACTCAGAATCTTCTCCCGGGGCGTCAGGGCGATCTCCTCCAGCACTTCGGGAAGGGAATCCGCACGCAGGCCCATGGCTGCCTCCAGGAGGTACTGGAAACATGGGGCGCATCCGGGCGGGGGGCCCGGACCCGGGTCACGAAGCGTCGCGCTCGAAGGCGGCGCGGAGCCAGGCCTGGGCCTTGGCGTTGAAATCCGCCGGGGCCTTCAGCTCAAGACGGACGGTGATCCGATCCTTCTTGGCGTAACCGCCGGTATCCACGAGCGGCCCACCAGAGGCCTTCAGGTGGTTGGGATCCCCGAGGGCCAACCCCAGGTCCACGCGGGTCCGGGTGGTGGGTTTGAGCTGGGCGAACACGTGCTCCCGGTAGAGGGGCACGATGGTTTCACAGGGGCAGACCTTCACGCCCGGGAGCTCCTTCCGGGCCCAGGTGAGGACGGTGTCGAAGATGGGACGCAGGCCCACCTTGGTGCCGCTGTACTGGGAGTCGACGTACCCTGCCGCAGCGGCGAGGTAACCTTCCGGCGTGTCGCTGAAGGCGTGCCCCGGAAGGGCGAGGGCCCGCTCCGCCACCAGGCCGGCTTGGGTGCCCCCCAGGCCCTGGGATTTAAGCCAGGCTCCGAGGGCCTTCCCGTCGGCGAGCTTCGCGCTCCGCGCCAGGGCCACCCACGCCGCGAGATCCTTCCCCGTCTTGGCAGGCAGATTCGCGATCACGGCCTGGACGTAGGCGACGCTGGGGTGGAGGTCGAAGGGCGCCGGCTTCACGTCAGGGGGCCGTGATCTTTTGGAGGCTGGAGGCGGTGAGCACGTAGAGGGAGCCATTGGCGGCGAAGGCCAGATCCCGCAGGCCGGTGAAGCCCGTGGCGAAGGTGCTCACGTTGCCGCTCTCGAGGTTCATGCGGGCCACCCAGCCCCCGGTGAGATCGCCGAACCAGTAGCTGCCGTGGTACATGGAGGGCCAGGGGGAGCTGGGCGCATCGAAGGCCGCGCCCACGATGGCCACGCCCTGGAGGAAGGTGCCGGTGCTGCCGGGTTGGCCCGCGGGGGCGGAGGGATGCCCGTAGGCGAAGCGGGGGGGCGTGATGCCGGAGGCGCTGGTGGGGCCTTCGGTGGCGGGCCAACCGTAGTCCGCCTTGGCAGCGCCCACGTTGACCTCCTCCCAGGTGCTCTGGCCCACGTCGTTGATGTGCATGAGGGTGGTGCCGGGCTGGAAGGCGAAGGTGAAGGGGTTGCGCAGGCCCTTGGCCCAGATGGATTGATTCAGTCCCACGGTGGTGGCGATGTAGGGATTGTCCGTGGGGATGTTTCCGTTGGGTTCGAAGCGCAGGATCTTGCCCAGGGTGGTGGTCATGTCGGGGGCGTTGGCGGGCACCGCGTTCTCACCGGTGGCCACGTAGAGCTTCCCGTCAGGGCCGAAGTGGATCGCGCCGCCGTTGTGATTGGTGGCGCTGAGGATGGGGAGGTCGATCAGCGCGGCTTC
>DATFAX010000158.1:0-12758 GCA_035254125.1 Holophagaceae bacterium
GAAGTGGGCATCAACGGCGCCGCCGCCCACCTCGTCACCAAGGGCGACCTCGTGATCATCGCCAACTACGGCTGGATGACCGAGGAGGAGAACGCCACCCGCGTGCCCAAGGTCGTCTTCGTGGACGAGAAGAACCGCATCACGTCCAAGGAAGCCCAGGAGCGGACCCCCGCCGTGGGGAACGCCTTCGCCTAAGGGTCGAATGGAACGCGAAGCGCGCGAAGGTGAGTTCGAGGCCCTCAGCTTCGAACTCACCTTCGCGGGCATCATGCACCGGAATGATCCGCCATGGACGAACTCGCACCTGCTTTCCTGGCCGGGATTCATGGCCTCTCGCACTGGACGGCCCTCCCTTCAGGGGCGGGCGGATGATGGCTTCAGGGGCCATCCGCCGCCCGTCCCCGGAAGCGCGCCCACGGTGTGGGCGCGGGCCGCAGGCCGGAGGGCCTTGATGGAGGGGGCCCTTCGCGCTCTTCGCGTTCTTCCTTTCAGCGCGCCGGATCCGGTGTCACGTGCGGCAGGCGCGGTCCGTTGAGCAGGCCCCAGGCGGCCCGGGCCATGACCTGGGTGGCCTGCAGGAGATCCGCTTCCACCACGTGGTCCACCGTGTCCAGCGGGGTGTGCTGGGTGTGGGACCCGTAGTCCAGGGGCTCCTGCTGGGGGCTGAAGGCCGGGATGCCCGCATTCCGGAAGGTCTCCTGGTCGCTGCCACCGGGCCGCGCGTATTCCACGGGGAGGTCCCCCAGCACCGCCTGGAGCGCCTCCGCCCAGGCATCCACCTGGCCGTCGGCCATGGCGATGATGCGGCCGCTGCCGGCATCCATCACCAGCACCGCCTGGATGCGCTCCGCCTCGGACCGGTGCGCCGCGAGGTAGGCCTTGCTGCCGAGCAGACCCTGCTCCTCACCGGAGAAGAGGACGAGGCGCAGGGTGCGCTTAGGCTTCAACCCCGCCGCCTTCACGGCCCGCATCACCTCCAGGAAGGCCACCACGCCCGCGCCGTTGTCGGTGGCACCGCTGCCCAGGTCCCAGGCA
Source organism: Holophagaceae bacterium (assembly GCA_035254125.1). Classification (GTDB taxonomy): domain Bacteria; phylum Acidobacteriota; class Holophagae; order Holophagales; family Holophagaceae; genus JAFDVN01. The sequence continues at coordinate 1,036 of DATFAX010000158.1, forward strand.
TCCAGGTGCGCGCCCAGGATCACCACCTCCTCGGGGTGCTCGGAACCCGGCAGCTCGGCCACCACGTTGGCCGCCTTCACGGGCCGGGGCCCGAAGCCGCCGCCCAGCTCGGCTTCCACTTTGGGCACCACACCCTTGGCCAGGAGCCGTTGCAGCAGTGCCGCGTGCTCCGCGGAGATGAAGGCGGTGCGGGCGCGGTAGGGGAAGTCGGGGCCACCCGCCATGTCCGGGAGCCCCGCCGCCTTGTCGGAGGGGATGAGGAGGAGGGCGAAGGGCACCGCACCCCAGGCCTTCCGGAGGCGCGCCCGGTAGCCGTCAAGGTCCCGGCGCTCCTCGGGTGTGGCGCGGGGCCGGGCCTTCACGAGCACCACCTTGCCCTTGAGGCGCGGAGCCACCGCTTCGAAGGCCGCGAGGGTCGGCGTGTCCAGGAGGACGACGTCGCCGCGCACCACGCCCTTCGTACCCTCCGTCCATCCCCACTGCGCGATGGACAGGCGGATCCCGCTGGCGTTGAGGAGGCGGGCCCGGGCCTCCCCGCGATGCCAGGGACGGCCCAGATCATAGGTCTCCAGGTGCACGTGCTCGGCCCCCTGGCGGCGCAGGGTCGCCAGGGCCCAGGCCTGGGCCCGTTCCAGCCCCGGCGACCCCGTGAGGCGGGGACCGAGGTCATCGCAGAGCCCCTCCAGGTTCGCCCGCAGGGCGGCCCGGGCCTGGATCTCCGCCGCCAGGCGCGCGGGCGCGTCCTGGGCCGAGAGGGCGAGGGCCGCGCAGGCCGCGAAGAGGGCCCTCACTTCGCCTTCCCGTAGAGCCCCTGCACGAAGGCGGGGAAGGTGCCCTGGTTCAGGCGCGCCAGGGCCTCCTCCAGCTTGTCGGAGCGGTTCTCGGGCTTGAGGTCCCGCAGCACCGCATAAGCACGCACCACGCCCTCCAGCGCCGCGGTGTGGATGGCGACCTGCTGCTCCGGCGCCTTCCGGGGATCCGCGATCCCGTGCTGGATCATGTAGGCCACGCCGCCCACTTCGTACTTGAAGACGGCGATGCGGCGGAGGTCCCCCTTCACGGCGGATTCCATCCACCGGGCGGGCTGGTCGGGGCCGAAGGTGAGGTCCGGCACCTCGTCCATCCACTTGGCGAACCAGCGGCCCTCGGCGGCGTGCGCCTTGAGGGGATCCTTGTCGGAGTCGGCGGCCAGGCGCACAACGCGCTGGCGTTCCTCGGGGGTGGAGGGGCCGCGGTCGGCGGCGGTGGCGGGGGCCGCCGCGAGCAGGGCCACGAGGGCGGCGGGAAGGAGGCAGGGCTTGGGCATGGAAGCTCCAATGAGGGGGCAGGCCTTCGGCCTGGCCGGGTGAGTTCGGCAATGGCGGGACGGGGGGAAAGGTCAGGCCTCGGGCGTGGTGGCGGCGCGATCCTTCAGGGCCTGGGCGAAGAGCAGGGCGCCGAGCAGGATGATGGCCACGGGCCACCAGTCCAGCAGCCAGGCGAAGGAGATCCCGAAGCGCACGGAGAGGAGGGCCAGGAGGCCCCCGCCCATGAGCAGGAGCCCCGCCCACAGTTGCCCGTGGGGGGAGAGGAGGTCCCCCTCCTCGCGCGGCGGCGTCTCCAGGGCCCCCAGGGTCTCCCTCAGGAGGAGCGCACGGCGGTAGGCATCCACGAAGGTATGGAAGGCCGCGAAGCAGAGCAGCAGGATGAACAGCGGTTCCACCCGGCCCAGGAGGTTGGCCGAGAGGATCGTCACCAGGCTCCCCACCGCCAGGAGGTGCAGGAGGCCCCGGCGGGGGTAGCCCAGGTAGAGGTGCCCGAGCCCGGGGATGACCGAGAAGGCCAGGGCCAGCCGGGGGGAGGAGAGGCGGGACTCGGAGCCGGGCGCGGATTCGGGGGTGAACATCGGGGACATGGGGACTCCGGATTCGGGAAGGGGTCGGGGAGCCAAGGGGCTAATGGGAAGGACGCACCGCAGGGGGCCCGGGTTCGGTGGCCGGGTGCGGTTCAGGCTCCCGCTGGAGGGCCCCCGCCACGGCATGGAAGCCCTGGGTCATGGCTCCAAGGGCGGGCTTCGAGGCCGAAACCAGCCCCTTCACCGGCGCCGCCCCCAGGCCCTCGGGGCGCCCGGGCAGGGGCAGCCGGAGCAGCAGGAAGGCCAGGGCCCCGCCCACATAGGCCGCCTCCAGGGCGAAGCGGGGTCGGTGCAGGAGGCGGGACCACAGGCTGGGCGCCGGAGCGGGGCGGCAGGCCCGGAGCACCCGCTGGGTGAACCAGGGCCCGGGGTCCACCTCCCGCAGTTCCGGCAGCCGGGCCTCCGCGGCGCGCAGGGTGGCCACGAGGCCCGAGCAGCTGGGGCAGTGGGCCAGGTGGGCCTCCGCCAACCCGCGCCGCACGGCGTCGAGCTCCCCGTCCACGAAGGCGCAGGCCTGGGCCCGCAGGGCCTCGCAGGAGCCCCCCGAGGTGCGGGCCAGGATGGCCTTCGTCAGATCCGGGCTGCGGAATCCGTCCATGCTCATCCTCCCCATCCCAAGGCCGTGAGCTTGTCGGCCAGCTCCAGCCGGGCCCGGTTGGACCGGGACTTCACGGTGCCCAGGGGCACCCCCAGCAGCCGGGCGATCTCCTCCAGGGCCAACCCATGGATCTCCTTCAGGAGGATCATCTCCCGGTTGAGGTCCGTCAGCTCCCGCAGGGCCTGGTGCACCCCCCGACGGCGGGCCGCCGCCAGGTGGGCCGCCTCGGGCCCGGGCTCGGCACAGGCCAGGGAGAACACCTCCTCCACGGGCAGGTCCCAGGCCGGGGGCCGGGCCTTGCGGCGGCGGAGGAAGTCGATGCAGGCGTTGCGGGTGAGGCGCACGAGCCACCCCACGAGCCCCGCCTCGTCCGGGATCCGGGCCAGGTTCTGGTAGATGCGGACGAAGACCTCCTGGGTCAGGTCCCGGGCGTCCTCGGCATGGGTCGTGTAGTGGTAGGCCAGCCCGAAGACCCGGCCCTGGTGCTGGCGGACGAAGGCCTCCCAGGCCAGGGGATCCCCCTGGCGCACCAGCCCGATGTTCGAAGCCTGTTCCATGGAGTCGTCGGTTCCCACAGGAGTATGAACGCAGCCCGGGGGCTCCGGGTTCGGTGCCCATCACCCTTTTCCCCCCGGGACGGGGGCACCGGGGGGCCCGGGGGCCTGTGGTATAAAGAAGCCACCCCCCGGCCTGGCATGGCCCCGGGGTGTTGGGAAGGTGGGCGAGTCCCCCCTTGGCCGGGTTCGAAGAGAGGTACAACCCATGGACGTCCGGAAGTCCCTGGTGGTCAATGCGACCCCATTGGAGACCCGCATCGCCCTGCTCGAGAACGGTCAGCTCTGCGAGCTGTTCATCGAGCGGGCCACCAGCAAGAGCCTGGTCGGGAACGTGTACAAGGGCCGGGTGGCCAAGCTCCTCCCCGGCATGCAGAGCGCCTTCGTGGGCATCGGCACCAACAAGGACGGCTTCCTCTACCTGGATGACCCCGTCAGCCAGCGCCTCGCGGCCGCGGGCCTGGGCGCCGAGTCCGACGAGGAGACCGAGGAGGGCGAGGGCGTGGAGGAGCTGCCGCCGCCCCCCGCCCCCCTGCCCCCCCTCCATGAGGGCGACGAGGTGCTCGTGCAGGTGGTGAAGGATCCCATCGGCACCAAGGGCCCCCGCCTCTCCCGGCACCTGAGCTTCCCCGGGCGCTTCCTGGTGTACATGCCGGGCATCGACCACATCGGCATCAGCCGCAAGATCACCGACTCCGGCGAGCGGGACCGCCTGCGCGAGCTCATCCGCCAGCACGCGGGGCCCGGCGAGGGCTTCATCGTGCGCACCGCCGCCATCGGGGAGAAGGACGAGGACCTGCTGGCCGACGTCACCTTCCTCCGGGACCTCTGGGCCGAAGTGCAGGCCCAGGCCACCCGCGTGGCCGCCCCCGGCCTCGTGTGGCAGGACCTCCGCCTCCTCCACAAGGTGCTCCGCGACATGTTCCGGGAGGAGGTCGCCTCCTTCTGGGTGGATGATCCCGCCGTGCACGAGGAGGTGCGCGGCATCGTCCAGAAGCTGCACCCCGACTGGGCCGACCGCGTGAAGCCCTTCACCTCCGACCTGCCCATCTTCGAAGCGTTCGGCATCGAGCAGGAGATCGAGGCCGCCCGCAGCCCCAAGGTGCACCTCCGCCACGGCGGCTCCATCGTGCTCAACCAGACCGAGGCCCTCGTCAGCGTGGACGTGAACACGGGGCGCTACGTGGGGAAGAAGGACCTGGAGGAGACGGTCTTCCACACCAACATGGAGGCCATCCCCGAGATCGTGCGCCAGCTGCGCCTGCGCAACCTGGGCGGCATCATCGTGGTGGACTTCATCGACATGCTCCTGCCCGAGCACCGGGAGGCCGTCATGGCCCGGCTCCAGGAGGAGCTCACCCGGGACCGCAACCACGCCCGGGCCGCGAGCCTCAGCGAGTTCGGCCTCGTGGAGATGACCCGCAAGCGCACGGGCCCCAGCCTGGAGCGCCAGCTCAGCCAGCCCTGCCCCGCCTGCGCCGGCAGCGGCCGCCTGCCCAGCGCCGAGACCATCCTCCTGCGGGCCTACCGCGAGATCGCCCGCCAGGGCACCCGCCTCCAGGGCGCCACCGTGCGCCTCGCCGTGCACCCCGACACCGCCCCCGGCCTCCAGGGTGAAGCCCGCGAAGGCCTGCTGGACCTGGCCCGGGCCCTGGGCGCCAAGGTGGCCTGGATCGAGCGCGGCGACGTGGCCCGCCACACGGTGGGGCTCGAGATCCTACCGGGGTAAAAGAAGAACGCGAAGGCCTTGATCGAGTCGAGAACTCCGAACATTCTTCGCGCTCTTCGCGCCTTTCTTAGCGCTCTTCGCGTTCCGCCTTCATCCCAGGCAGGTCGAACATCGCATGCCCGCCTGCAGGCGTTCCACCACGACGGGCACCTGATCGAGGCTGTCCACTTCCACCAGCTCGGCCTCGGGGTCGTGCTCGGGCCTCGGCTCCCCCTTCCGGTTTACCCAGATGGCGGTCCAGCCGGCGGCCAGGGCGCCTTCCACGTCGTCGGTCCAGCTGTCGCCCACCATCACGAGGTTGCCGGGGAAGAGGCCCAGCTTCTGCTGCATGCGCTCGAAGATCTCGGGCTCGGGCTTGAGGGCCCCCAGCTCGGCGCTGAGGCCCTTCACGCGGAAGTAGGGATCCAGGCCCAGGCGGCCCAACAGCGCCAGGTCGAAGCGCTGGGTGTTGCTGAGCAGCGCGAGGCGGCCCAGTTCCCGGGTGCGATCCAGGGCGGTGAGGGTCTCCGGGAAGAGCCGGGCTTCGGCATCCGCCGTGGCGAAGGCCTGGGCCATGGCCCGTTCCTGGTCCGGGCCGAGGCCCAGGCGCTCCCGCCAGCTGGCGAGGAAGGCCTCCGCCGTGGCGTGGTCCTGGCGCATGCCCTCGCGCACCAGCTCGGGGTACGCGGCGCGCTGCCCTTCGTCGAGGAGGGCCCGCACCTGCTGGAAGGGGCTGCCCCCTTCACTGCGCACGAGGGTGTTCCAGAGGTCGAAGACGACGCAGCGAATCACTTGCCGGAGTCCTTCGTGGTGTGGAACGGCACCTCGAAAGGCAGGCCGAAGGCGTCCAGCTGGGCGGTGCCATCCAGCTTCCACTGGGCGGCCTCCTTCTGCACCACGGCCTTGCGGAGGGGCTCCCAGGCGGCCTTGAGCTCCGAGTAGCTCAGGGAGAGGTCGGCCCGCAGGGTGCCCCGGGCCTTGGGCTCCAGGTTCACGCCCTCGGGGAAGAGCACGCGGCCGATGGCATGGGTGGAACCGCCCTGGGCGAGGGCGATGTCGCCCTTGAGGCCCCGAGCGCTGATCTTGGTGCCGCTGGGGTTCTCCACGCCGAGCACCAGGCCCAGGTGCAGGCGGCTCTGGTCCAGGGGCCAGGCCAGGTCCAGGCGGGGCTCCACGCGGTCCAGGCTGAAGCGCAGCTGCCGCGCGGCCTCCCGCAGGGCGATGGCCGGGTTCAGGGCCTCGCAGCCCGTGAAGAGCAGGAGCGCCGGAAGGAGGAGCAGGCCCTTGCGCATCTCACACCCCGCGATAGATCACGCAGTTGTCCGTGGTCTCGTAGACCTCGATCTGGCAGAGCCCCGGCAGGGCGGGCTTCAGCTGCTCCCAGATCCACACGCTGATGTTCTCGGCGGTGGAGAGGGGGATCAGGTCGTTGAGGAAGCGGTGGTCCAGGCGCTGGATCACCTTCTCGTTCACCACCTTCGAGAGGTCGTCGAAATCGATGATCATGCCCGTCTCGGCCACGGGGGTGCCCTCGATGCACACGAAGAGCTTGTAGGAGTGCCCGTGCAGGTTCCGGCACTTGCCCGGGTGGTTGTAGATGAAGTGGGCCGCCTCGAACCAGTATTCCTTGCGCAGGATCATCGGAATCTCAAAGGAAAGGCCCCGCTCGGCGGGGCCTTCCATGGTACCAGCGGCTCGCGGGCCTACTTAACCGCGTTCAGGATCAACGCGATGGGGGTCAGGGCCGTCAGGTTCTCCTGCCAGGTGGTGTCGCGGCGGATGCGCTGGGGCACCAGGAGGGTATCCCCCGGCTCCACGGCCCGACCGCTGATCCAGCTGTCCAGGATCCGGCCATCGGCCTTGAGGAGGCGGATGTGGTCGGTGTCGGCGTTGCGGGTGGTGCCACCGGCCAGCTTGAGGATGTCCCGAACCTTGGTGCCGGAGCCCACCTGGTAGGCGCCGAAGGGGCTGGCGGTCTCGCCCACCACGTAAGCCGTCTGGGTCTGGCGGGGGATGATGATCTCATCGCCATCCTGCAGTTCCACGTCGGCGGAGGCATCCCCCTTCAGAGCCGCCTCGAAGTTCACCACCAGGCGCCCGAGGGTGCCCGAGGTGAGCCCGTGCAGGAGGGGGCTCTGGAGCAGGTGGCCTGTCGTGGGCTGGCGCTTGGTCTCGTTGAGGCGCTGCAGGATCTCGTTCACGCCCTTGGCCGTGGGGTCCTGGGCCGTGAGCCCCGACTCCTCGGAGGCCCGCTGCAGGGAGCTGTCCGCCCGCTCCAGGCGGCGGAGGAAGATGCCCGCCCGCACCTGGCCCTGGGGCGTGGCGCCGCCGGCGCGGGCCAGCACCTGCCGCAGGGTCACGCGGTCGGCGTCCAGGGCATAGTCCCCGGGCTTGGCCACCTGGCCGGAGACCCGCACCATGCGGTGCAGGCGGAACTCGGGCTTCTCGTACACGGAGATCTGGTCATCGGGCTTCAGGAGCGGATTCACCGCCTCATCCAGCAGGGCCACCGGGCTATCGGCTTCCGTGGAGAGGAGCTTGGTGAGGTCCAGCTTCCGCACCTCGCTGGCCTCCCCCTCCTTCACCCGGGCCAGCTCACCTTCCAGACGGTTCGCGGACTTGCGGACCACCCCGGCCCGGAAGAGCAGGTCGGAAGCCCGCATGCCCTCGTGCCACCGGAAGAGGCCCGAGCGGGTCAGGGGACCGCTCACGTACACGGTCTGGGACAGGCGCAGGTCCTCCACCCGGAACAGCTCCACCCGGTCCCGATCCTCCAGGAGCAGGTTGTGGGCGGGATCCCCGGCCACGGCCTTGGCCACGTCAAAGGCCACCAGGCGGGTGGTGCCGTCCAGCCGGGTGTGCAGGATCTCGCCCCGGGCCTGATAGGTGTCGGGCAACAGCTGCTGATCGCGCTTGAGGAGATCCCCCACCCGCAGGCCCTCCGCCCGGGCGAAGGGGCCCGGCACGCGCACGGCCCCCTGGAGGGTCACCACGCGGCCCACGGCCTCGCGGCGGGGGAGCGCGGAGAGGATGTCCCCCCGGAGCAGGGAGGCGCGCGTGGCTTCGGCGAGGCTGAGGGTCTGGGCATCCTGGGCGCCATCGGCCTTGCGGAAGCGGCGCACCAGGGTGCCCTCCCCCGCCTCGGGCAGCAGCCCCCCCGCGAACCGCAGGGCGTCGGCCGCGGTTTCGCCGGTCTTCAATTCGAAGGTCATGCGGGGGGCCTGCCCCTCATCCTCCCAATGGCGCCACCAGGCGGGGCGGCCGTCCTCGCCCTCCACCTTCAGGGGGCGCTGGGTGCGGGGATCCAGGCGCACCCGGTGGTCCCCGGGCTCGGTGCGGTCCAGGTCCCGGGCCTGCTTCTTCAACACGAGGAGGCGATCTTCCGCGGCCTTGCGTTCATCGGCCTTGAGCCCCTGGGGCCGGGCCGGGGCCGCTTCCATCCCGGTCCGGGGATCCACGGGGGCGGCCGTCACCGGCCCCTCCACGGGCAACGCCAACTGGGCCTCCAGGGTCTTGATCTCGCGGGTGAGGCGGTCCCGGAGGAGGGTCTTGTCATCGGCCAGGGTGTCCGGCCCGAGGGTGGCCTCCGACACCTGCAGCGCCACCCGCGTGAAGGCCCCTTCCAGGGTCACCACGGGGCCCGCCAGGGGCACGAACACCACGTCGCCGCTCTGCAGGGCGAAGTTGGGGTTGCCCAGGCCCTCGGCCCGCAGGGGGTAGAGGTCCAGGTGGAACACGGCCTTGCCCCCGCGCATCACGCGGATCTCCCGGAAGCTGCCCACGGCGGTGGGTCCACCCGCGAGGCTCAGCACGTTCACCAGGGAGCTGAGGCTGGACACGAGGAAGGCCCCGGGGCGGTACACCTCGCCCATCACGAAGACCCGCACCTCCCGCAGCTTCACCACCTGGAGATCCACGGTGCTGCGGCTGAAGTTGCGCCCCACGAGCCCCTGCACGGCCTGCTTGGCCTGGGCCAGGGTGCGCCCGCCCACCTTCACGGTGCCCACCTTGGGGATCACCAGCTCGCCGCGGCCATCCACCTGGGCGGGCACCTCGAAGGTGGCGCTGCCGAACACGTTCACCTGCAGCCGGTCCCCCACGCCCAGCACGTAATCCTCGCTGACCCCGCCTTCGGTGGCCGCGGTGCCGCGTTGGCGCACATCGAAGAGGTCCGCCGCGAAGCGCGCGGGGCCCTTCTCCCGGGCTTTGAGCAGCTTGATCTCCCGCTCCAGGCGCTCGTCCTCCCGCTGCCGCGCGGCAAGCTCCTCCTTCCCCTCGCTCTGGAGGAAGGCCCCGGATTTCGGCGTGGCGTCCTGGGCCCCAGGATCCTTGGCGGCATTGGCCGCAAGGGCCTGCCTCAGGCTTTGAAGGTCCAGCTCCACGGGGGACTGGGCCTGCAGGCCGGTTCCCAGGCAAAGCACGAGCAGGGCAAGCGGACGACGCACGGAGCAACCTCGCGGGATACGGCCTTCATGGTAGCCGTGGTTGGGCTTCACGCGCTGGTGCGCTCGGATTCCCAGGTCTGGATCGGCACGGGGCCGGAGGGCTGACGCTGCAGTTCCGCAAGGGCGGCGGTCATGACCCGGGGGCCCTTGGGGGCCTTGGCGCTGCGCACCACGGCAAAGCCCCCCAGCCCCATGAGCAGCAGGAGGCCGCCCTCGTCCAGGAAGGTGCGCCCGGCCCATACATGCATCTGGGGCAGCATCGAGAGGAGGAGCAGGGCGGGCGTGGCCATCCAGGCCCGCCCCCTGAATCCATCCAAGAGGAGGTGATGCAGGTGGGAGCGGTCCCCCGTACCCAGGGGCCGGTGGCGCACGAGGCGGGAAATCACCACCGTGGAGCAGTCCACCACGAGGTAGGCGCAGGTCCACAGGGCCAGGGCGGAGTCCGTGCGCACCGCCGACCCCATCACGAGGATGGCGGCGAGGGTGCCCAGCCCCAGGGAGCCCGCATCCCCCAGGAAGTGGAAGGCCCGCGGGAAATTCAGCAGGAAGGCCGACACCAGCAGGCCCCAGAGCACTGGATGGGCCAGGGGCCCATGGCCGCTGGCCACGAAGATGAGCCCCGCCAGGCCCAGGGCGAAGCCATCCAGCCCATCGGCCAGATTGAAAGCCTGGGGCACGCCCCAGTACCACCCCACCAACAGGGGCAAGGTCACGAATGGTTGGTTGGGCACCTGGAGGCCCGCGAAGAAGATGGGGTGGCCCAGGGCGTCCAGGCGGTGGGCCTGGTCCCAGGCCAGCAGGCAGGCCACGAGGAAGCCCACCAGCGCCTTGGGCTTGGCGGGCAGGCCGAAGCGGTCGTCCCAGGCCCCGAGCCCCACCATGGTGAAGAGCCCCACCCACTGGACCGGATCCAGCTGGAAAGTGGAGATGCCGAAGACCCGCAGCAGGAAGAACCCCGCGAAGAGCGCGAGCCCCGCCGTGCGCGGCGTGGGCCGCTGGTGCTGCCGCCGCTCGTCCGGCAGGTCCATCCAGCCCAGGGGCCCCAGGGCCCGGGCCGCCAGGAAGCTCAGGGTCACCCCCATGGCCCCGCCGATCAGCGAGGAGCTCCAGGGGTAGGAGAGCAGGCTCAAGGATGCCTCCGAAGGGGAGGGGACGACATGGGGCTACCGGCGATGGTACCCCCATCGTCCGCTTCTACCGAGGAGTTGAATCCAGGGGGGATCCGGGGATTGCAGCATGAAAAGACCGTGAATATTCCTGACAATTCAAGCCCCTCCGCCCCCTTGTGACCTTGGCCCACCGCGCCCGCCCTGCCCATTCCCCCACCTGTTAACCTGAAAGAGTCGATCCCGCCCCCGCGCGGCAGCGACCTCTGCAGGAAGCCCCTTTCACGTGAAAGGGATTTCATGGAGGGATCGCAGGTTGAACCGGTGCGCCGGAAAAACCCACGGGGGCCCCCCGAGCCGGGATGGCTCAACCCACGCGTTTGGGGCCGTCAGGGCCCCGGAGATCCCATGAACGAACTCACTTTCAGCCCCACCACCGTCACCACCAGCCTGGGCAACGGCGAGCCCATCTCCCTGGAGACCGGCCGCATCGCCAAGCAGGCCCACGGCGCCGTCGTCGCCCGCCAGGGCGGCACCATGGTGCTCGTGGCCGCCTGCCACGCCGCCCCCCGTGAAGGCATCGACTTCTTCCCCCTCACCGTGGACTACCGCGAGAGCGTGTTCGCCGCCGGCAAGATCCCCGGGGGCTGGTTCAAGCGCGAGGGCCGCCCCACGCTGAAGGAGACCCTCACCTCCCGCCTCATCGACCGTCCCCTGCGCCCCCTCTTCGAAGAGGGCTACAACGACGACACGATGGTCACCGCCCAGGTCATCAGCTATGACGGCCAGCACGCCCCCGAGACCCTCGCCATGACCGCGGCCTCCGCCGCCCTCGTGATCAGCGAGATCCCCTTCCCCAACCCCGTGGCCGGCGTGCGCGTGGGCCGCGTGAATGGCGCCTTCCTGGTGAACCCCACCACCGAGCAGCGCGCCACCAGCGACCTCGACCTCCTCGTGGCCGGCACCTCCGAAGCCATCGTGATGGTGGAGTGCGGCGCCCAGGAAGTGCTGGAAGCCGACATGGTGAAGGCCCTCGCCTTCGGCCATGACGAGATCAAGAAGCTCGTGAAGCTCCAGGAGGAGTTCCGCGCCAAGGTGGGCAAGCCCAAGGTCGTGCCCACCAAGACCGAGACCAACACCGAGGTCTACAACGCCATCGCCGCCAAGTACGCCGAGAAGCTCATGGCCGCGCTCACGATGAAGGTGAAGATCGAGAGCTACAAGGCCCTCGACCTCCTCAAAAAGGAAGTGGTCGCCACCTTCACCGCCGAGAAGCCCGAGCTCAAGGCCGACGTGAAGGCCGCCTTCGACCTCCTGAAGGAGACCCTCTTCCGCAACGCCATCCTCAAGCAGGGCGTGCGCCTGGACGGCCGCAAGTTCGACCAGATCCGCCCCCTCAACATCGAAGTGGGCTTCCT
>DATFAX010000159.1:0-23506 GCA_035254125.1 Holophagaceae bacterium
CATGGACGAACTGGTCTCCCAGTACGGCGTCTCCTACACCGACGAGGAGATCCGCACCGCCCTGGAGAAGCGCCTCCGCGCCCAGGGCCCCGAAGTGGCCGGCCTCTTCGACGCCAATGGCCACATCAAGCCCTTCGCCGAGCTGGAGAAGACCTACCGCATCGAGCCCCTGAAGGCCTACCTGCGCCAGGAGGAGGGCAACGCCAAGAAGATGCTCCAGGCCGAGAAGCTCACCCGCCGGGCCGCCTACCAGGTGCCCGTGGACGAGGCCTGGCTGAACCAGGAACACCGCATCCGCGAGGAGCACGTGGCCTTGGAGTCCGTGTCCCTGAAGGCCGATCCCGCCCTCGTGCAGGATCCCGGTGACGCCACCCTCGCCGCCTTCCTCAAGCAGTCCGGCGCCCGCTTCGAAGAGGGCCCCCGCCGCGTGCTGCAGGTGGCCTCCGTGGATCGCGCCGCCCTGGGCGACCTGAAGGTGACCGATGCCGACCTCCAGCAGGCCTACCAGCAGAAGAAGGGCACCTTCAGCCAGTCCGCCCAGGTGAAGGCCCGCCACATCCTCTTCCAGGCCGCCAATCCCGAAGCCCTCGACGCGGCCATGAAGAAGGCCGTGGCCCTGCGCGCCAAGCTCCTGAAGGGCGGCGACTTCGCCAAGGCCGCCGAGGAGGAGAGCCAGGATCCCAGCGCCAAGGGCAACGGCGGCGACCTGGGATGGTTCTCCCGGGATCGCATGGTCAAGGAATTCAGCGATGCCGCCTTCGCCATGAAGGAAGGCGAGATCAGCCAGCCCGTGAAGACCCAGTTCGGCATCCACCTCATCAAGCTCGAGGGCCGCAAGGCCGAGCAGGTGACCCCCTTCGAGCAGGTGAAGGACCAACTGCGCGCCGAGCTGGAGGTGTCCCGCTTCGAGGCCAAGGCCAAGGACCGCCTGGAGGCCCTGCGCAAGCGGGCCGGCAGCGGCGACCTCGCGTCCGGGGCCAAGGCTCTCGGCCTCAAGGTGGAAGTGCTCCCGCCCTTCAGCCAGGGCGACACCACCGTGGCCGGCCTCACCCCCGGCAGCCCCCTGCTCGGCCTCGCCTTCAGCCTGAAGGTGGGCGAGGTGGGCAAGCCCGTGAACTCGGGCACCGCCTGGGCCGTGGCCCGCGTCCAGCAGGAGCTGCCCGTGGCCGTGCCCCCCCTCGCGGAGATCCGCGTGAAGGTGCTGACCGCGTGGAAGCTCGAGGAAGCCCGCAAGGTGCTCCTCGCCAAGGTGCAGAACCAGCTCAAGGGCGGCGACCTCAAGGCCCTGGGCGAGGTGAAGGCCGAGGACAACCTCGTGGCCAAGACCTACGCCCCCGCCGCGGCTCCCGCCATCCGCCAGGCCCTGCTGGGCACCGCCGAAGGGCAGTTCACGGCGCCCCTCTGGACCCCCGACGGCCAGCTGTGGGTGGCCCGCATCACCAAGCGCACCGCCGCCCCCGCCCTGGATTTCGAAGGCCGCCGCAAGCTCGTGTCCGAGATCCAGGAAGAGGAGGCCAACCGCCGCCTCGAGGCCGAGCTGCGCCACCTGGAATCCGAAGGCCGTCTCCACCCCGGCTTCAGCTCCATGTGGGGCCGCCTCAAGGGCATCTACCTCAACGAGGACCTCAAGAAGCCCCTCCTCGGTGCCGCCGAGGAATAGGCTTCCGCTCCGGAATGAAGAGGGCCCCGCATCCGCGGGGCCCTTTTCATTCCGGTTCGCCTCAGCGGATGACTTCCAGTCCCCCCAGGTAGGGCCGCAGCACCTTGGGCACGATCACGCTGCCGTCGGCCTGCTGGTAGTTCTCCAGGACGGCCACCCAGGTGCGGCCCACGGCCAGGCCGCTGCCGTTGAGGGTGTGGAGGAACTGGGGCTTGGCCTTGGGCCCCGCCTCGGACCCCGGGCGGAACTTCAGGTTGGCCCGCCGCGCCTGGAAGTCGCCGAACCAGCTGCAGGAGCTGATCTCGCGGTAGGTGGCCTGGGAGGGCAGCCACACCTCCAGGTCGTAGGTCTTCTGGCTGCTGAAGCCCATGTCGCCCGTGCAGAGCAGCATGCGGCGGTAGGGGAGCTCCAGGGCCTCGAGGATGGCCTCGGCATCGGCGGTGAGCCGCTCCAGCTCCGCTTCGGCCGCCTCCGGCGTCGTGAAGGTCACGAGCTCCACCTTGTGGAACTGGTGCTGGCGGATGATGCCGCGGGTGTCGCGGCCGTAGCTGCCCGCCTCGCTGCGGAAGCAGGGTGTGAAGGCGCAGTGGCGCAGGGGCAGCGCGGCGCCCTCCAGGATCTCGTCGCGGTAGAGGTTGGTGACGGGCACCTCCGCCGTGGGGATGAGGTAGAGCTTCGAGTCGCCGTGGGGCACCTGGAAGAGGTCCTGCTCGAACTTGGGCAGCTGGCCCGTGCCGTACATGCTCTCGGCGTTCACGAGGTAAGGCGTGATCACCTCCTCGTAGCCCGCCTGAGACTGGCGCTCCAGCATGAAAGCGATGAGGGCCCGCTCCAGTTTGGCGCCGGCGCCCTTCAGCACGGAGAAGCGGGCGCCGGCGAGCTTGGCGGCGCGGTCCAGATCGAGGATGCCCAGGGAGGTGCCGAGGTCCACGTGATCCTTGGGCTTCTCGATGGCGGGGATCGCGCCCCACCGCTTGACCTCCACGTTGGCGTGCTCGTCGCGGCCCTCGGGGACGGAGGCGTGGGGCGCGTTGGGTACCGCGGCCAGGAAGGTCTGGAAGGCGGCCTCGGCTTCCTTCTCGGCGGCCTCCAGGGCCTTCATCTGCTCACCCACCTTGCGCTGGGCCTCGATGAGGTGGCTGGCGTCCTGCTTCGCGCGCTTGAGTTGGGCCACTTCGTCGGACACGCGGTTGCGCTCCGCCTTGAGGGCCTCCGACTCCTGGATCACCCGGCGCCGCTCGGACTCCAGGCGCTGGTAGCCCTCCCGGTCGAAGGCGTAGCCCCGCGCCGCGAGGCGGGCCACCACGGCGTCGAGATCATTGCGCAGGCGTTGGAGGTCGAGCATGAAGGTTCCAGTTCCATGAGGGCGCAGCGCGCCTGAATGGGACAGCGCTCCGCGGGAGCGCTGGATCACGGGGACAGTTTAGCGGGACCCCGCCCCCCTACACGTGCCCCCAGGTGGAAGCGGGCATGGGCTCCCCGGCCCAGGCGGTTCCAAAGGCTCCGCGGACCTCCGCCAGGCCCTTGCCGGCGCCCAGCAGCAGCCCGAGCTTGGCCAGCACCGCCCACCGGCTGTGCAGCCCCCCGCTGATGGCGCCGTAGGCGTCCAGCTTGCGGCCCAGCTCATAGGCCGCGAGGTCCACACGGCCTTCCCGGCATTGGGTGGTGATGACCACGGGCAGGGCCCGGGCGGCGGCATCCTCCAGGAAGGCGCGCAGGTCCGCCCGCTCCATGGGCAGGTTCCCGGCGCCGTAGGCGTGGATCAACACGGCCTTCACGCCTTCGGGCGCCTTCCGCCAGACCATGCCGGGATGGGGGGTCACCACGTGGACGTCCAATTCCAGGGCCGCGCCGAGGCCCCTGGGCACCTGACGGGGGAAGCGCCCCGCCTCCGGGTGCAACTCGATGTCGGCCCCGATCTCCGCCAGGGGCGCGAGGTTGGGGCTTTCGAAAGCCTGGTAGTGGTGCACGCTCACCTTCTCCGCCGCCACGCCCCGCAGCCATGCCGTGCCGAAGCAGATGCCCACCTCCGCCACCCCCCGGGTGGCGAGGTCCACGGCGTTCACGAGGTTGCCCCGGGCATCGCTGCGCACGAACGCCAAGGGACGCTGGCTGCCCGTGAGGACGACGGGCTTGCCCAGGTCCGCCAACAGGAAGCCCAGCACCGAGGCGGTGAAGGCCAGCGTGTCCGTGCCGTGCACGATCACCACGCCCTGGCTGGCGCGGCTCCGTTCGCGCACAAGCTGGGCCAGCTGGAGGATGTCCGCCGGCTCTGCCGTGGCGCTGTCCTGGTTGAAGGGCACCTCGAGGTCGAAGTCGGCCAGATCCCGCAGCTCGGGCACCCGCTCCAGGAGGCCTTCCAGGAAGGGGCCCGGGGCCAGGCCCGTGGGGGACCCCTGGGGCGTCATGCCCAGCGTGCCGCCGGTGTGGACGAGGAGGATGGAGGGCTTGCCCATGCCTTCCACGGTACCGGAAGGCCCGCCGCGGGGGATCACGGCCTTGACGGGTCGTCAGGGATCAGGAGTGGAGGACGGCCTTCACTTCATCGAAGCCCTGGTCCGCCATGCAGCTCACCACCACGGCGCACTGGCCCGGCTGGCTGGAGGGCAGCACGATCTCGCCGAAATAGCGCCCTTCGGCGTCCGTCTTGCCATTGGCGAGCCCCACGGCCTTCTTCAGGCTGGAGACGAGCTTCACCGTGACTTCAGCGCCGGGGATGGCCTTCTGACTGCCGCAGAGCCGAGCGCGGATGTGGAAGCGGAACACTTCACCGAAGGTGGGGCGCAGGGGCTGGTCGAGCACCAATTCCAGGGTGTCCACCTCGCCCTCCTGCTGGAGGTATTCGAGGATCGCCTGATCCAAGGGCCGCCCCCCGAACGCCTGCTGCTCGAGCAGGTCGGGCGGGGTGGGATCGTACTTGCCGTTCTTGATGTCCTTGATGATGGCCTTGTGCTGCTCGTCCATGCGGGCCTGGAGGACGTCCTCCTGCATGCCGCTGGCGATCAGATCCTCGTAGGAGGACCGGTAGCTGTCCAGGATCTCACCGCCCACGTAGATGAGCGTTTCCACCTTGGGGTTGCCGATGCCCTTGTCCTCCGTCTGAACGTGGAAGACGCGGTTGCCGTGACGGACATCGGTGTTGTAGCCAGTGATCATGGGTCCTGGGGGCGGTGGGGGGCGGGAGCCCGCATCAAGAATGCAGCTTCCTTGCCAGATCGGGGATCACTTCCCAGGCCACTTCCTTCAGTGCTTTTTCGCTGAGCTGACCGGCGATGGCCTTGGAGAGGGCCGCCACCAGGGCCGGATCGGCCAGGATGGCCTGCACCAGGACCGCGGGATCCCCAGTCACCGCGGACGTGGGGGCCACGGGGGCCTCGAAGGCCTCCAGGGCCGGCACCACGGGTTCCGCTTCGGGCTCCGCCGGGGTCTCGGGCGCCGGGGTGCCCAGGTGCACGGGCTCCGGCTCATAGGCCAGGGAGTGGAAGGGATCCACCCGGGCTTCGGGGAGGGCCGGCAGTTCCTCGTCCAGGAAGCCGGACAGCTCCTCGGCGCCGAGGGTGTCGAGGTCGGGCAGGGCCGGGGACTCCAGGGTGGGCAGGCCCGGGGGAACCATGCCCCCCTGCACCAGATCCAGGTCCAGCTCCAGTTCGGGTTCGGGCTGAGGCGTCTCCGCCACGGGGGCCAGGGCGGGCTGCGGCTCGTGCTGAGCCTCGGGCTCCGGTTCGGGGGCCGGCGCGACCACGGGGGCCACGGGGGCGGGCGTCAGATCCTGGAGGCCGTCCAGGTCCAACTCCTCCAGCTCCAGCTCCGGCAACCCCACCTCGGGCACCTCCACCAGGGCGGCGGCCGGGGCCGCGGGGGCCTCCTCCATCCAGAGGTCCTCGGGGCCGAGGATCAGCAGATCCTCGTCGGGCAGCTGGATGGTGGGGCGGAACTCGGGGAACTCCTCGACGGCGTGAGCGAGATCGTCCTTCGTCATGGGGCGGGTGGCCGTGGGGCCCAAGTCCAGGGGGGTGACGGGGCCGGCGGCGGGGGCCACGGGGGTGGCCAGCAGCGCGTTCACGCGATCGCCCAGCTCCCGCAGCTCGATGGGCTTCTTCAGGAAACCCTGGATGGGGGCGTTCTGGATCTTCACGGGATCCACGGGATCCAGCACCCCCGCCATCATGGCGATGGGCATGCGGGCCGTGGCCTCCATGGACCGCAGGCGTTCGAGGAGGGTCCAGCCATCCATGCCGGGCATGGCGGTGTCCACCATGGCCACGTCGAAGCGCTCGCCGTTCTGGAGCCTCTCCAGGGCCTCGGCGGCGGAATCCACGCACACGAGCTCGATGGCCGTGGGCGCGAGCAGGGACTCGGCAATCCGATGGATGCTTGGATTGTCGTCCACCAGGAGCAGTCGCGGCATTGGGACCTCTAGGCTTCGAGGAAGTGTTGGGGGTAAAGCTAACAGAATCCCATCGGCGCGCCTAACGCCGCCTCAAGGCTTGAGCAGTTTCCGCACCGTGCGGAGCCGCGTGGACTCGGGCAGCCGGGCGAGGATGACGCGGTCGCCCACCCACACCCAGGCCGCACCCTGCAGCTCGCGCAGGGCGATCTCGGGCCCCGCCGGCAACCACCCGCGCACGCTGGCCCGCAGGCGCGACGCGGCCAGCCAATCGGCCCGGAAGGCCTTGGCCAACGCCTCGCGGTTGACCTCCGCGGCGAGGCCTTCGGGCAGGGCACCCCAGCGGAGATCCCAGGCCGTGAGGGCGCCCCCCGGCGTCCAGGCCCAGGCGGGATCCGGGGCGGGCCAGGGCGCCGCATCCCGGGAAGTGGGCTCGAAATTGGCCCGGTCCGGGGGGCTCCAGAGCCGGGCGGCCTCTTCCCCCTCCGCCTTGACGAGGCCCAGCCCCCTCGGTGGCTGGGGAAAGAGGCTCCCCTGCCCTTCTGCGGCACGTCGCCAGACGCCCTCCGTCAGGTTCCAGGCGATCCAGTGGCCTTCCCCTCCCACCCACAGGCGGTCCCGTCGGGGGAAGGCCAGGCGCGAACCGGGCGTCCAAGGCACCACCACCCGGGGGCCCGGCAGGTCCCGGCCATCGTCGCTGAGGGCCTCGGGCGTCTTCGGCCACCCGGGTGGCGGCGCCGGGAGTTCCTTCTCGTCCCAGGGGGCGAGGCTCCCACCCTGGGGCTCCCCATCCAGGGGCAGCACCGTGAGCAGGAGGCGCTGGGGCCCCCGGTCCTTCTCCTTCCCGGGTTCGAAGGCCCCCAGCAGCACCCCGGAACCATCCCAGGCGAAGCGGGACCAGGGGCCGCTGGGCGTGGACCAGAGCACGCGCCCTTCGGGGATCTCCATGAGCCGGGTCTCGAAGCGCTGGGGGGCCAGCCGCAGGGTCACGAGCAGGCGGTTGCCCCGCAGGCGCACGGAAGTGAGGGCGGCATCGAAGGGATAGCGGCGCCACTCCTGGTTCCGCCACAGGCGCACCTCCCCCTCGCCCCGGGGGCCGTTCAAGGCGAGCCCCTGGTCCTCCAGGTAGGGCGAGGCGGGCTCCCAGGGCAGGCCGAAGCCCCCTTCGAAGGGCCACGGTTCCCACTGGTCGGGGTCCTGCGCGCCGGAGAAGCGGGGCGACCACCCGTCCAGAAGGCGGACTTCCGCCTCCGGCTCGAAGGCCGCCAACCCCACCACCTCCGCCGCCACCGGCGTCGCGGCGGCATTGGCCTCCGGCTTGGGCACGCGCACGATCATCACCAGCGCGAGCATGGCGGCGATGAACAGGGTCGCGATGAGGTAGCGTTGGGGGATCAAGGTCTGCCTTTCCCAGAGAGTACCGCCCATGAAGCACCGCCAGAGCCTGGAGACGGAATTGAAGCTGCGGATCCCCTCCGTGGGAGCCATGGCGCCCCTTCTGTCGGCCCTGGGCTTCACACCGACCCAGGCCGAGGCCGAGGAGGAGAGCCTCCTCTGGGATCGCGAGGGCGAATTGCGCGCCCGCAATTGCGCCCTGCGCCTCCGCCGGTACGCCGGCAAGGCCACGCTCACCTTCAAGGGCGCCCGCGTGCCCGATCCCCAGTTCAAGATCCGCCCGGAACACGAAACGGAAGTGGCCGACGCCGAGGCCACCGAGGCCCTGCTGCGGGGGCTGGGCTACGCCCCCGTGATGCGCATGGTGAAGCACCGGGCCCTCTGGCACCGGGAGGAGCTCGTGGCCTGCCTGGACCGCACGCCCTTCGGCGACTTCCTGGAGCTGGAGGGGGACCCCCAGGCCATCAAACTGGCCCTCCAGGGCCTCTGCCTCGATGCCTCCCGCATCGAGCCGCGCAGCTACCCGGCTCTATTCCGCGAAGCGGGGCTCGGGAGTGTGTCCACGTAACCAACGGGACCCGCGTTGAGCCCAGAGGGGCTTCAGCCAAGGAGGTGCGCGGGGTGCGATGCGGGTTCATCGTGCCTCGCGTGCCGACGCCGGATCAAGCCCCTCTGAGCTCAACCCTTCGGGCTGGAGTGGCGGCCGTCGCGCCCCTGCGTTGGCCTCCCTCAGTGGTGCCCCCGCACCACCTTCGGTCAGCCGCCTTGAGGCGCTCGGCCGGCACTCCAGCGCGGGCCCATGGGTTGCGTGGACACGCTCCCGGCCGTTACAGAGCCGTAGCGGAAAAGGTCCAGCCCCTTCCGAGGGTGTTCATACCCGCCCCGGATCCTGGGAGCACACCTTAGGAGGTGCTCCCGTGACCCTCGAGACGGTCCCCCCGAATCCCGAAGGCTCCCGCTACCAGGTCCGCGCCCTGGTCAGCGCCGACTACGCCCACCTGCGCCGCCTCGAGACCGAGATCTGGGGGGGCGACGCCGCCGGCCAGCTGTGCCCCTACTACCTGCGCCTCTGCACCGAGATGTACCCCGAATGGTGCTTCCTCGCCCTGGACACCCACGCCGAAGGCGGCCCCCGCCCCGTGGGTTACGTGCTGAACTTCGCCAACGGGAAGGTGGCCTACTGCGCCACCCTGGCCGTACATCCCGAGTACCAGAAGACCCGGGTGAACTACCTGCTCATCCGCGCCATGGTGAAGAAGCTCATCGACGCGGAGATGACCCAGTGCCGCTTCCTCGTGGAGCCCGGCAACGAGGACGCCCGCAGCGTCCACGCCGCCTTGGGCGCCCGCGTGGTGGCTGAGGTGAAGGACTACTACCACGAGGGCGACACCCGCCTCTGGTCCGTCATCGACGAGGCGGACCTCGACAAGGTGCGGGACCGCTACACCCGCCTCAAGCTCGTCGGCTGATGGACGCGACCCTGGCCCTGGGGTGGGCGGGCATCGTGGGCCACACCTCCCTCCTCCTGCCCCCGCTGGCCCTGGGGCGGGATCCCGTGCGCGCCCTGCATGGGTGGGCGCGGCGCATCCAGCCGGTGCTGGGCTTGGAGGTGGCGGTGGACGGCGAGCTGGATCTGCATGCGCCCCTCTGGGCCGCCAACCACCTCTCCTGGGTGGACCCCCTCATCCTCATGGGCCTGCGCCCCATGGGCACCGTGGCCAAGGGGGACCTCGCCCGCTACCCCCTCATCGGCCGCTGGGCCCGCAAAGCGGGCCTGCGCTTCGTGGAGCGCCACGACCCCGACAGCCGCGCCGCCGCGCTGGCGGCCTTCGCCCAGGACCTGCGATGCGGACGCCCCATGCTGCTCTTCCCCGAAGGCACCACCACCCGCGGCGAGGGGCTCGCCCCGCTGCACGTCGGCGGCCTGAGGACCGCCTGGGAACTGGGTCTCCGGATTCAACCCCTGCGCATCTCGAGCCCCGCCCCCCACTACCCCTGGACCGGAGACGAGACGCTGCTGCCCCACCTCCGAACCCTCCTCGCCACCCGCACCCCCGTGCGCATCGAAGCCCGGCCCGCCCTGGCCCCCGTCGACCACCCCACGCCTGAAGCCTGGCTTCACGCCTGCTCGGAAGCCCTGGGAGCGTCTCCAAGTAATCAGTGGGAGCCGCGTTGAACCCAACGGGGCTTCAGCCAAGGAGAGCCGTGCAGGGCGATGCGGGTTCATCGCACAAGCGGCTCGACATCGGATCAAGCCCCTTTGGGTTCAACCCTCAGGGCTGGGCTGCCAGCCGTCGGGCCCCTGCGTTGACCTCACTCCGTGGTGAACCCACACCACCTTCGCTCGGTCGCCTTGAGCCCCTCGGCTGGCAGCCCAGCGCGGCCCCACCGATTCCTTGGAGACGCTCCTAGCCATGAACCCGGATCACCTGCTGGAAGGCCTGCGCACGGGCCTCGTCACCTTCCTTGGCCTGCCCCTCGCGCTGGAGCCGCGCCCTGTGCCCGGCGTGGTGCTGGGCGCCCCCTATGACGGCGGTGTGCTCAACCGCGCCGGGGCCCGCCTGGGTCCCTGGGCCCTGCGCCAGGCCACGCTGGGCCTCGGTCGCATGCCCATGCCCCAGCGCCTGCAAGGCGGCGAGGGGCTGCAGGAGCCCCTGGGCGTGGCTGCGGTGGATTGGGTGGATGGCGGCAACATCCCCACGCGGCCCTTCGACATGGCCGAGGCCCTGGGCGCCGTGGAGGGCCTGACCACCGCGTGGGCCGCCACCGGCGCCCGCACGCTGATGCTGGGCGGCGACCACCTGCTCACCCTCGGCGCCCTGCGCGCCCACGCCCGCATCCATGGACCCCTGGGCCTGCTGCACCTGGACGCCCATCCCGATGCGGGCCATGGCGAAGCCTGGGGCACGGCCCATCACCATGGCACCTGGCTGCGCAGCGCGCTGGAGGAGGGCCTCGTGGACGCGAAGCGCACCGTGCAGGTGGGCCTGCGCGCGCCCCGCTTCGACGCCGACGAGCTCGCCTTCCTCGCGGACCGCGGTGTGCGCATGTGGACCCCGGGGGACCTCCAGGAGCCCCGCCTCGCAACGAAGCTCATCGGGGACATCGCCCGCGTGGGCCAGGGCCCCGCTTACGTGAGCGTGGACCTGGACGTGCTGGATCCCGTGCACGCCCCCGCCGTGGCCGAACCCGTCCCCGGCGGTCTCAGCGTGCGCGAGGTGATCGCGCTGCTGCGTCCCATCCACCGCTGGGAGCGCCCCTGGGTGGGCGCGGACCTCATGGAGCTGGCCCCCACCCTGCCCGGCGCCGAGGACAGCGCACGGGCGGCGGCGCACCTGGCGCTGCACTTGCTGGGATAGCACGATATTCCGGCGAACAACTGGACGCGGAGAGCACGGCGGGCGCTGCGCGCCACGCGGAGGACGCGGAGGAACTCCGACCCAGCCGATGAGGATGGTCCATGGCTTCGCCCGAGCCATGAGCGAGATATCACGGCCAGGTCCATGCGCTTTGCGCCCAAGGGCCGCATGCGGCCCTGGTCTGGATTGGAACCTGGCCGCGCGAATGGGTCGACGGGCCCCCGCGTCCTCCGGGCCTTTCTCCGCGACCTCCGCGTCCGTTTTTCAATGGATCAGGTCGCGAACGCCCGACCCCGGTTCCATCACTTTCCGAAGCCTTCACGCGGCCTTCACCTCCGAGGCCCAACCTGGGGGGAGGAGATCCCCATGCAGAGCCACCTCTTCTACATGTTCAAGCGCTTCAACCCCGGGCCCGCCACCTGGGAGGACATCGTCGTGGGCTACGACTTCAGCTTCCTCGAGCCGCCGGAGATCCAGGCCTGGGTGCTGGAGATGGGCTACCAGGGCGAAGCCGTGACCGAGCTGCTCGCCCTGGAGGGCCCTCGTCTCCTCGACTTCGAAGCCCACCTCTGGCGCGCCTGCGCCGAGCAGCGGGGCAAGACGCCGCGCCCCGGCAACCTCCGCTGGATCGCCGCCCAGGATCGCTGGCGCATGGCCCTGCTCAAGGACGCCCTCGCCATGGACCTCACCCCGGCCGCCTTGGCCAAGAGCATCGAGGTCATCTACGAGCGCGTGGGCTGCCCCGAGGACATGCTCGCCCTCTTCAGCCCCGCCGCCGCGTGGACGGGCAAGGCGCCCACCGTGGACCTGCCCGCGGTGGGCGCGTTCTTGAGCCGGCTGGATGCGGAGCGATCAGCTCTCAGCGGTCAGCTATCGGCTATCAGCTAATACAAGCGCCGACCCAGCGATTGGGTCGGCGCCCTCCCTTGGCTGATAGCTGACCGCTGACCGCTCCCCTCACGCCTTGAGCGCCTGCTCCAGATCCGCGATGAGATCCTCCACGTCCTCCACGCCCACGCTGAGGCGCAGGAGGCTGTCCGTGAGGCCCAGCTTGGCGCGGTCCGCGGCGGGCACGCTGCCGTGGGTCATGCTTACGGGGTGGCACACGAGGCTCTCCACGCCGCCGAGGCTCTCGGCCAGGGCGAAGACCTTGAAGGCTGCGGCCATGCGCTTCGTGCGCTCGGCATCGCCCGTGTCGAAACTCACGATGCCGCTGCCCCCGCGCATCTGGGCCTTGGCCAGGGCGTGCTGGGGGTGGCTCTCCAGGAAGGGGTAGTAGACCTTGGGCACGTCGGGGCGGGCTTCCAGCCAGCGGGCGATCTTCAGGGCGCTCTCGTTGTGGCGCTGCATGCGCAGGTGCAGGGTCTTCGTGCCGCGCATGACCAGGAAGCTGTCCATGGGGCTGAGGATGGCGCCCGCCGCGTTCTGGATGAAGTAGAGCTTGTCGGCGAGGTCCTGGCGGCTCGTCACCACCACGCCGCCGATGCTGTCGCTGTGGCCGTTGAGGTACTTGGTGGTGCTGTGGAAAACGAGATCCGCACCGAGGCTGAGGGGCTGCTGGTTGAAGGGCGTGGCGAAGGTGTTGTCCACGGCCAGCACGCCCTGGAAGCCCGCAGCATCGAGGGCTGCGCGGACGCCCTTGATGTCGGAGAGCCCGAGCATGGGGTTGGTGGGGGTCTCCAGCATCACGAGCTTCGTGTTCGGCTGCAGGGCCGCCTTCAGGGCCACGAGGTCGCTCGTGTCCACCTGGGTGTAGGTGAGGCCATAGCGCTTCATGATCTTGTCCACGAGGCGGTAGGTGCCGCCGTAGACGTTGTTGCCGAGCACCAGGTGGTCGCCGCCGTCCAGCAGCTCCAGGATGGCCTGGGTGGCGGCGAGGCCCGAGGCGAAGGCGATGCCGTGCTTCGCGCCCTCCAGCGCCGCCAGGTTGCCCTGCACGGCGTCGCGGGTGGGGTTCCGGGTGCGGGCGTATTCGTAGCCCTTGTGCTGCCCGAGCCCCTCCTGGAGGTAGGTGCTGGTGAAGTAGACCGGGGTCATCACGGCCCCGCTGAGGAGGTCGGGGGCCTGGCCGGCATGGACGCAACGGGTGTCAAATCGGCTCTGTTCGTTCATCCTTCTAGGATCGCCCCGGAGGGTCCAAATGCCTAGTTTTGAGAGGGGAATCCTCGTCACGACCGCCGCCCTCCTCCTCCTGGCTTGTCAAAGCGACAAACCCGAGGCCCAGGCGAAAAAAGCCCTGTCCGCCGCCGTGGCCGCGGTGGAGGCCGGGGATGTGGAGGGTGCCATGGAGGTTCTGCACCCGGATTTCCAGGGGAGCCTCGAGGGCGAAAGCGGCCTCACGAAGCCGCAAGCGCGGCTGCTCCTCATGGCCATCCTCCGCCAGGGCAAGGTGGGCCTCACCCTCCTGCGGGTGGATGCCCGCCTGGAAGGCGCGGACGTGCTCCAGGAGATCGACGCCCTCGCCTCCCAGGGGGGCGAGCGGACCCGCCGTCACTGGCTCTTCACCTGGGCGAAGAAGGGCGGCACCTACAAGCTCCGGCGGATTCAGGAACTCCAATAGGCGGAGCGCACAGCTTCAGTAACCCGGCCGGGCCAGGGGACGGTTGAAGCGCTGGCCCGCCCGCTGGAGGCCCGGGAACTCCGCTCCGAGCATCTCCTTCACGGCCGGGGGCAGGCGCTGCTCCCGCTTCTCGGTGCGCAGCATGTCCTGGAAGGCACCGAAGGCCAGCAACTGCCGGGGCGGCACCCCCGCGTCCTTCGCACCTTCGAGGGCGGCGACCATGCGGTCATACCGCCCGGCGTTGTAGAGCCCCGCCAATTGGAGGGCCCGGGCCCGGGGATTCAGGGGATGGTCCTGGATCACCCGCTCAATGCGCTTGAGGCTCTGTTCGGGTGTATCCACGAGGCCCAGGCCCGCTTCATTGAGCCAGGCGTTGGCCTCCTCCTCCGTGAGGGGCGGTTCCACCTTGGGCTTGAGCGACGGATGGCCGGCGGGGCGGGCCTTGGCCTCCGCCGGGGGGGCGACGGAGACGGCCGGTTTGCCCGGATTCGGGGCCGGCTGCGCGGGGCCCGGGGAGATGGAGGTGGCTTCCGGCGGCGGCAGGCTGATGGTGGGCACGACCTTGGGGCGCGTGAACCACCAGGCGGCGCCCCCACCCCCCGCCAGGAGCAAGAGGGCGAGGGCCACCCAGGGCCCTTTGCGTCCGGAGACTTCCGGAGCCGCCACGGGGCGGGTGGGGCGGGGCGGCGCGGCGGTGGGCGGCGCTGCGGCGGAGGGGGCCGCGGGCGGCAGCACGGGCTTGGGCACGGCCATGGTGCGGTCGAAATCCGGGCCGCCCCAGGCGGGGTCCTTGGCTTCCCGCAGCGCCTTGGCGAAGGCTTCGCCGCCCTGGAAGCGGGCCCGGGGATCCTTCGCGAGGGCCACGGCGAGCACCTGGCTCAGCTTGGCGCTCACGCCCTGGAGGCGGCTCAGGTCCAGGGCCGGGGGCTCCTCATGCACGAGGCGGTAAAGCACGGTGGCCGTGGTGTCCCCCTCGAAGGGACGGTGCCCCGCCAGGGCCTCGTAGAGGATGACGCCCACCGCGAACAGGTCGCTGCGGGGATCGGGCTTGCCCGTCTGCACGTATTCCGGGGCCATGTACCCGAAGGTGCCGAGGAGCGTGCCCGTGCCCGTGAGCTCGCTGTTGTGCAGGCGGGCGATGCCGAAATCCATGATCTTGGCCTTGAGGACCTGACCCTCCCGCAGCACGCGGATGTTGCTGGGCTTGATGTCGCGGTGGAGCACGCCCTTGCCGTGGGCGTAGGCGAGGCCCTCGCAGACCTGGGCCAGCACCTCCAGCAGGTCCTGGGGCTGGAGCCCGCCGCGGGCGAGGAGCTTCTCCAGGTCCTCCCCCTCCACGTATTCCATGGCCAGGTAGAGCAGGCCGTCATCCTCGCCGAACTCGTGGATGCCCACGAGGTTGGGGTGGTTCAGCTGCCCGGCGGCCTGGGCCTCCCGCTGGAAGCGGCCCCGGGCCTCGGCGCCTTCCGCCTCCACGCCGCGGATGGTCTTGATGGCCACCTGCCGCCCGATGAGGGGATCCACCGCCAGGAACACCTCACCCATGGCCCCCTTCCCCAGGGGGCGCAGGATCTCGAACTTGCCGATGCGGGTCTTCATCCTTCCTCTACTGACGGCAGCGGCCTCGGGGAGGTTGAGGGATGGCCGACCCTCAACCGCCGGCCCAGCTCATGAACTCGGCGTGGAGCTCGAAGGGCAGCAGGCAGGCCCGATGCTCTTCATCCACCAGCTGCTGGAAGCGGGGGACCCCCTTGAGGTCGCGCACCTGCACATTCATGGCCTGGGCGGCGCGGACGGCCTTGGTGAAGGCCTCAACCTGCTTCATGCGGTAGAGGGTGACCATCAGCAGAGCGTGAGCCCTCGGGTTGCGGGGATCCAGCTCCAGGGCCTGCATCACCTGGCGCCGGGTCTCCAGCAGGAGGTCCATCTGCACTTCCGGGCTCGGTTCCCGCTGGGTGGGCATGGCCCGCTTGATGGGGTGGGAGGGGGATTTCACCCCTTCCCGCTTGGGCGGCTGGAGGAGGGGCGGCGGCACCAGGGGGGCTGACACGGCGGGCAGGACCGGCGGGTGGGGCACGGGCAGCGCCGCCGGCGGCACCGCCAGCGCCGAGGGACGGAAGCGATCGGGGGCGAGGCCCTTGGGCGGCGTGCGGGGGGTGACCGGCTTGCCCGGCGCCAGGTTGGAGCCTTTGCGGGGTACCTGCAAAGCCACGGTGGCCTGCTCCTTGTCGAAGCGCCAGTTCGGATCCAGGGTGCCGCGCAGGGCCCGGGCCAGGTCCTCCGCCGTCTGGAAGCGGTTGCCGGGATCCTTGGCGAGGGTGCGGTTCAGCACGCTCTGGAGGTCGGGGCTCAGCCCCTGGAGGACCTCCTTGGGGAGCATCTGCGGCGCCTCGTGGAGGAGGCGGTAGATGATGGCGCCGGGGCTGGGGCCGTCGAAGGGCGGCGCTCCGGTGAGGGCCTCGTAGAGCACCACGCCCACGGCGAAGAGGTCGCTGCGCGCATCGGGCCGTCCGCTCTGCAGGTACTCCGGCGCCATGTAATTCACGGTGCCGAACACCGTGCCCTCGTCCGTGGTGTCGCTGTTGATGTGCTTGGCCACGCCGAAGTCGAGGATCTTCGCCTGCAGGGTGGTGCCATCCCAAATGACCTTGATGTTCGAAGGCTTGATGTCGCGGTGCAGGATGTGATGGCGGTGGGCCACGGCGAGACCGTCGCAGACCTGCGCCAGCACCTCCACCACCTCCCGGGCCGTGAGGCTCCCCTCCCGCAGGAGCGCGCCGAGGTCCTCACCCTTCACATGCTCCATGGCCAGGTAGAGCACGCCCTGGTCCTCGCCCAGTTCGTGGATGGTGACGATGTTCGGGTGGTTCAGCACCCCCGCGGCGCGGGCCTCCCGGGCGAACCGGTCCCGGGCGTCCTTGCCCAGGGTGCTGGCCGCGTGGATCACCTTGATGGCCACCTCGCGCCCGATGAGCGGATCCCGTCCCAGGTACACCTCACCCATGCTTCCCTGCCCGAGGAGGCGGATGATCTCGAATTTCCCGAGCTTGGTGAGCAAAGGTGGACCTTCAGCGCGCGTCAGTGGGAAGAATCCCGCAGTTCCCGCTCCCACTCAAGCCAGGACCTCCGGGAAGGAAGGCTTCAGCCCCGGCCGGCGATGCCCAGGAGCCAGGCTTCATCCCGTACGGGGATCCCCAGCGCCTGGGCCTTGTCGAGCTTCGAGCCCGCCTTCTCGCCGGCCACCAGCACGGTGGTCTTGGCACTGACGGAGCCCGTGACCTTGGCACCCAGTTCCTTCAGCAGGGCCTCGGCCTCCTCGCGGCCCAAGGTCGGCAGAGTGCCCGTGACGACCGCCACCTGGCCCGCCAGGGGCAGCCCCCCCAGGTCTCGGGGCTTGGGGACTTCCGGGTGGACCCCCAGCTCCGCCAGGCGGGCCGGCAGCTCGGGATGGAGGGCGACGAAGGCCCGGATGGCTGCACTGACCTTGGGACCCACCTCCTCCACGGCCTGCAGCTTCTCTTCGGGCAGGGCCCAGAGTGCGTCCAAGCCGAGGGTGGCCTCCGCCAGCAGCTCCGCGGTACGCGACCCCACGAAGGGGATGCCCAGGGCGTGGATCCAGCGCCAGAGCGGCTTGGTGCGGGCCGCCTCCAGGGCCGAAAGCACGTTCTGAGCGCTTTTCTCGCCCATGCGTTCCAGCCCCGCCAGGAAGGCGAGCCCCTGGCGCGGGTCGTCGAGGAGGGTGAAGACGTCCCAGGGCTGCTGGAATCGGCCCGAGGCCTGGAGCTGGGCCACCAGGGACTCCCCCAGACCCTCGATGTCCAGCGCCACGCGGCTGGCGAAATGCTGAAGGCGGGCCTCCAGCTTGGCGGGGCACTCGGGGTTCAGGCAGCGGATGGCCACCTCGGCGTCGTCGTCCTTCCCCACGTTCCCGCCGCAGATGGGGCAGGCGCTGGGAATCTCCGGCAGGGGCAGGTCCGTGGGCTCGCCCGGCACCACCGCCACCACCTTGGGGATCACCTCCCCTCCCTTCTCGATGAAGACCCGTTGACCCACGCGGAGCTGCAGGCGCGCCAGCTCGTCGGCGTTGTGCAGGGTCGCCCGGCGGACGGTGGAGCCGCCCACCTCGCAGGCCTCCAGCTCCGCCACGGGCGTGAGCTTCCCCGTGCGGCCCACCTGCCAGGTGATGCCCTGCACCACCGTGGTCACCTGGGTGGCCGGGTACTTGAAGGCGATGGCCCAGCGGGGCACGCGGTCCGTGGTGCCCAGGGTCTGCTGGTGCGCCAGGTCCCGCACCTTGATGACCACCCCATCCGTGTCGAAGGGCAGGCGCAGGCGCGCTTCGGCCTGCGCCTCGATGAAGGTCAACACGGCCTCCAGGTCCCCTTCCACGTGGGCGGGCATGCGCCCGAAGCCCCAGGCCGCGAGGCCCGCCATGGCCGCAGCGTGATCCTCCGCTCCCAGCCGCTGCCAGGGCAGGAAGCTGAGGGCCCGGCGGGCCACCTCCCGGCTGTCCAGCAGCTTCATGGACCCGCTGGCCGCGTTGCGGGGATTGGCGAAGCGGGCTTCCCCGGCGGCATCCCGTTGGACGTTCAATTCTTCCCAGCGGCGCCGGGAGAGGAAGACCTCGCCCCGCACCTCCACCTCGCCAAGCTCGGGAATCGTGAGCGGGATGTCGGCGATGGTGCGGGCGTTCTCCGTCACGTCCTCACCGGTCTCCCCATCGCCCCGGGTCACGCCTTGCACGAGGACGCCGCCTTCGTAGCGGAGGCTGAGCGAGAGGCCATCCACCTTCAGCTCCGCCGCGTAGGCCAGCGCGGTCCCCGCCGGCAGCTGGCGCAGCATGCGCTGCTCCCACTCCCGCAGCTCCTCCGCCGAATAGGCGTTGTCCAGGGACAGCATGTAGGTGCGGTGCTTCGCCTTCGCGAAGGCCTCCAGGGGAGGCGCCCCCACCCGCCGCGTGGGGCTGTTGGGATCCGCCAGTTCCGGATGCGCCGCCTCGAGGTCGCGCAGCTCCCGCTCCAGCGCGTCGTACTCCGCATCGCTGAGCACGGGCTGATCCAGCACGTAGTACCGGTGGCGGTGCTCCCGCACCTGATCCGCGAGCTGCTTGAGGCGATGACGAACGTCCATGGGGAAATCATGAGGCAGGGGCGTATTCTCTGCACCATGTCCCAGCCGTTGAACCGCCGAACCTTCCTGGCTGCCCTATCGGCCATGCCCCCCCTCTGGGTCGGCGCTGACCTCCGGATGGCAGGTGGGGAACACGAACCCTATGCGCCGACATTCCTGCACCCCAATGACCAATGGGTGGTGCTCCGGGGAGACAAGGACTTCAGCTACGAGATCGTTGATCTGGATTCAGGAAAGCGCGTTCAATCCCTTTCGGACAGCACGTGCAGCACCTGGTACGGCCTTCCCGATCTGCGATTTGATCCGAGCGGTCGGTTTCTGGTCATGGGTTATGACGGCACCCACGATGCCGAAATCCGGCGATGGGACCTCCATGCCCCGGGAGCACCCCTTGCCCTCTCCGGCGATGTCCTGGACAGCGAAAGGGTCCGCGCCGAAGGTCCTCTGGATGGTTCCCAGGAAGAGCATCAACAACCACCGTTGTACGGACTTCCGGCGCCCGGCGGCATCCTGCGCATGGCGACCACCGACCTCCATTTGAAGGATTTCAAGGCCCTCCGAAGGCGCACCGTTCCGGTTCCAATCCCCCTCCATTCGGACCTGTCGACCAAGGTCGTCACCGGCCGAGGACAGACTTGGGAATTGGAAGCCTGGGATGGAAAGAGCGACTACCGGCGGATTCGCAGCAAAGCGTCGCCCCTGAACACACACCTTGTGTCCATCTACGGCATGGTCGGCCCCACAGGAGAGACCCTGCGGGCATTGCCCGTTGGGTTGGCTTTCCGTAGAGCCCTCAATCGGGTGTTGATCTGGTCGGGTTATTCGACGATCCGGGAGATCGATGCCTCCACCGGGAAGCTGATCCGGGCCTTATCCGGCTCAATGCCCCACCCAATGTTGCTGGCCTTCGGATCCTCCCGAGGCACCTTGTTCGCGGCGCGAGCCCTGGACGGTCCCTTCCGCTGGAATCGACATGGACGACCCGTGAAATCGCCCGGAGGACTGCGGGATGAGATCACCACGCCCCCCGGCGCTCCGGTGGGCCCATCCCTCAAGCAGACTTCTGACGCTACATCAGGTCTAGAAACCCGGGCCCTCGCACGCGGAGACCAGGGTTTGGCCCTCGGGTTGAACAACGGCGAACTTTGGATCGGGGGTGGTAAGGATCCCCAAGCAGGGCCTTGGAGCAACCTGGGCCGCCACGAAGATGCGATCCGCGCCCTCGCATTCGTTCCAGCTCGGCCTTGGCTGCTCAGCGGCGCCCGGGACGGCAGCCTGAATCTTTGGGCCTTGGGATCCAGTTCGGCCCCAAAGCGATTGACGCCCCACGAAGCAAGGGTCAACGCCGCGTCTGCCAGTGCCGTGAACAGTGCAGCCACGTGCGGCCCCGATGGGATCAGGCTCTGGGACCTGGAGAAGGGAATCCTGCGCATGCACCTGAATACAGGCGGCGCTTGGGTCAGCGACGTGGCCCTTAGCCCTGATGGGCGTTGGGTGGCAGGTGCCCTTTTGGACGGAACGGTGCGCGTATGGAATGTCGAGGGTGGATCCCTCGCCTGGTCAGCCCAGGCAGAGGCAGGGTGGTGCGCAGCCGTAGCCTTCCATCCCACCGAAGCCCGCCTTCTAGCCGGGTACGAGTTGGGTCAAGTTGTGGCCTGGAACGCGCAAAGCGGTGCCAGGGAGCAGCGGATCCACGTTCGCGCCAAAACGGAGTACCAAGAAGGTCCCCGCCCAGTCCACGCGCTCACCTGGAGCGCCGATGGTCAGGCCTTGGCCGTCGCCTTCGGAGACGCCGTGCGCGTTTACGACCGCAACCTGCACAGCCCCGAGGGCCCAGGCTGGCTCCTGCCCCTGGATTGGGCGGACGAATACACCTAGCTAATCGTCCCCACTCTTCTTCCGCACCGGCCGCGTGATCGTGCGCAGGTGCTCCGGCGTGGGCGGCAGGTGGGGGAGGTCGATGGGGGCGAGGTGGTCGCCGAGGAGGGACCAGGCTTTGGCGTGCTTGGGGAGGCGCTCGGGCTGCATGACCTCATGGCCCTGGGCGTAGGGAACGAAGGGGGGCATGACGAGGGCGTAGCCCGTGTGGAGGAAGGCGGGGAGGCGCATCCAATCTTCCCCGCTGTCGGGGGCCTTGGCGGGGAGGGCGAAGAGGGGATGCACGCCGCCGTTGATCCAGAAGCCGTGGTGATCCTCGTGCCGCGGATAGACGAAGACGCGACGGCGGTGGATGAGGGTGTAGGGGCCCACCTTGTGCTGGTCCACCGGGACGAGGCCCGTGCCCTCCATGGCGGGGCCGCGCAGCCGCTCGGGGTGGCTGGCCACCTGCACGAGGCGCTCGCAGCCGCGCTTGAGCTTGCGCAAGGAAGCGCGCAGCTCGTCGGCCTCGTCGGCCTCCACCATGCCCTGGTTGGGCTTGAGATCCCCCAACAGGACGATCTGGGTGGGCTTGTACTCCGTGAGCAGGCCGAAGACGCGCTCCCACAGGTCGAACTGGGTGGGGCTGGGCATGATCTCCACCCGCTTGCGCCGGGCGGCCCCCAGGCCCAGGAAGAAGTCCGCCAGCACGAGGGTGCCGTAGCGGGGCATCCAGAGGGCGCGACGGCTGTCCAGGATCAGATCTTCATTGAGCGTGGCCTGCATCCTCCCAGTATCGCACCGCCAAGGGCCCCCACGGCGGGGCGAAGCGGGGGGCCAGCCGCTTTCCCGCGGGGGCAGGGCTCCGCAGGCCCCCGATAAGCTTGAGGTTCTGCCCTTTGGAGCCTGCATGCGGTCCCTCCTCCTCAGCTTCGTCAGCCTCGCCCTCGCGGCCCAGATGCCCCCGGCACCCCCTCCGGGCACGGGCCCCGTGCCGGGCGGCAAGCCCAACGAAAGCGCCTTCCGCAAGCTGGAGGGGCTGCCTACGCCCAACGTCTACCGCGCCGCCAGCGGGGCGCCCGGCCACAAGTACTGGCAGCAGAAGGTGGATTACCGCATCAAGGCCGAGCTGGACGACGCCACCCAGTCGATCAAGGGCGTGGAGGAGATCACCTACCACAACAACAGCCCGGACGACCTCCGCTACCTGTGGCTGCAGCTGGACCAGAACCTCTTCCGCAAGGACGCCGTGGGCGTGAAACGCCGGGGCGCCCCGGACCTCGCCAAGATGGCGGGCGACGACAAGCCCGGCCTCAGCACCCAGATGCTCCGCTTCGCCATGAGCGAGCCCGACTACGAGGGCCACAAGATCCTCTTCCTGAAGGATGCCCAGGGCCGGGACCTCAAGTTCACGGTGGTGGACACGATGATGCGCGTGGACCTCCCCGAGACGCTGAAGGCCGGGCAGGTCTTCAAGTTCAACCTGGGCTGGGAGTACGTGATCACGGACTTCCGGAAGGTCTGGGGCCGCAGCGGCTTCGAGACGATGGAAGATGGCGTCCGCCTCTACAACATCGCCCAGTGGCAGCCCCGCCTCGTGGCCTACACGGACGACATGGGCTGGCAGCATCAGCAGTTCCTGGGCCAGGGCGAGTTCACCCTCGAGTTCGGCGACTGGGACGTGGAGTTCACGGTGCCCGCCAACCAGGTGGTGCTCGCCACCGGCGAACTGCAGAACGCTGCCGAAGTGCTCACCCAGGCCCAGCGGGATCGCATCGCCCAGGCCCGCAAGGCGGGCAAGCCCACCTTCATCGTGAAGCCCGAGGAAGCCGGCAAGCCTGAGAGCCGCCCCAAAAAGGACGGCAAGCTCACCTGGAAGTTCAAGGCATCGAATGTGCGCGACTTCGCCCTGGCCTGCTCCAGTCGCCTCATCTGGGACGCCGAGGGCGTGGACATCAACGGCCGCAACGTGCTGGCCATGAGCGGCTACACCAAGGAGGGCATGCCCCTCTGGGACAAGTACTCCACGGCCGCCGTGGCCCACACCCTGAAGGTCTACGGGCGCTACACCTTCGACTACCCCTACCCCGTGGCCATCAGCGCCCTGGGCCTGGGCGGCGGGGGCGGCATGGAGTACCCCATGATCTGCTTCAACGGCCCCCGGCCGGAGAAGGACGGCACCTACAGCGAGCGCACCAAGCAGGGCGTCGTCGGCGTCATCATCCACGAGGTGGGGCACAACTTCTTCCCCATGATCGTGAACAGCGACGAGCGCCAGTGGAGCTGGATGGACGAGGGGCTCAACACCTTCCTCCAGAACATGGCCGAGCGCGAGTGGGATCCCAATTTCCCCGGCGCCACGGACATGAGCGAGCGGATCACGGACTACCTCCGCTTTCCCAACGCGACGCCCATCATGACCCAGAGCGACGCCGTGCGGGACTTCGGCTTCAACGCCTACCAGAAGCCCGCCGCGGGCCTGAACCTGCTGCGCGAGACCATCATGGGTCGCGAGCTCTTCGACTTCTCCTTCAAGGAGTACGCCCGCCGCTGGAAGTTCAAGCGCCCCCAGCCCGCGGACCTCTTCCGCACCCTGAACGACGCCTCGGGCATGGACCTCGACTGGTTCTGGCGCGGCTGGTTCTTCACCACCGCCGCCCCCGACCTGGAGCTGGAGAAGGTGGAGACCTTCCAGTTCTCCGACGGCAACCCCGCCGACGCCAAGGCCCGCGCCAAGGCCGCGGCCGCCGTGGCCGACCACAACCTCTCCCGCATGAAGGAGGCCGAGCGGAACCTCCCCGGCGAGGAGAAGGCCCGCGGGATCCAGGACATGTACACCGACGGCAGCTGGGATCGCTACGCGGTGACGCCCTCGGAGCAGAAGCGCTACGAGGCCGCCCTGGCCGACCTCAAGCCCGAGGAGAAGGAGAAGATCAAGGCGGGCCAGTTCCTGCACCGCATCACCGTGAAGAACGTGGGCAAGTTCCCCATGCCCATCATCCTCAAGCTCACCTTCCAGGACGGCAGCACGGAGATCGTGCGCCTGCCCGTCGAGAGCTGGATGCAGAACGAGGAGCGCTTCTCCAAGCTCCTGCCCCGCGACAAGGCCCTGGCCTCCGTGGAGCTGGATCCCTTCCGCGAGATCCCCGACATCGACC
>DATFAX010000160.1:0-9517 GCA_035254125.1 Holophagaceae bacterium
GCCCTCGAGGAGATCCTGCGCCGTGACCGCGAAGGGACCCACGGCCAGCAATTCATCGCCGGGCAGCAGGCCCGCATCCTTGGCGGCACCGGGTTGCACATCGGCGACGACCCGATCCACGGACTTGGAGACCCGCGCCTCACGCTGCCCCACCCAGGCGAAGAGCACGAAGGCCACGATCAGGTTGGCGATGATGCCGCCGGAGTAGAAGAGCATGCGCTTCCAGTAGGGCTGCTGCAGGAAGCCGTGGGGATCATCCGCGCCGGGGTCCTCGGGGTTGAAGCCCGCCAGCTTCACGTAGCCGCCCAGGGGCAGCACGGAGAGGCGCACGTCCGTCTCCTTCCACTTGAAGCCCACGAGGCGCTTGCCGAAACCGATGGAGAAGGTCTCCACGGGCATGCCCATGTACTTCGCGGCGAGGAAATGGCCCAGCTCATGGAGGAAGATCAGGGCCCCGATGCCCAGGAGGGCGAAGCCGAGGTTCACCACCTTGGGTGGCAGGGCGAAGGCGAGCAGGTCGAACATGGAAGCCTTGTCAGAGTCGGATCGGGATCAGCGGGCGCGGGAAGCGACCCACCCATCAGCATGACGCCGGGCGGCCCGATCCGCATCCAGCACCTGGGCCAGATCCCGGGCCGGCTCGCTGGGCAGCGCCTGCAGGGTGTCCGAGACGCAGGCCTGGATGTCCCAGAACCCGATCCCACCTTGGAGGAAGGCGGCCACGGCCACCTCGTTGGCGGCGTTCAGGAGGGCCGGGGCCGTGCCCCCCGCCCGCAGGGCCGCATAGGCGAGCCCCAGCAGGGGGAAGCGTGCGAGATCCGGGGCCTCGAAGGTCCACGTCCGGGCCTGGGTCCAGTCGTAGGGGGGCACGGGGCCCGCCACCTTCTCCGGGAAGCGCAGGCAGTACTGGATGGGCAGCTTCATGTCGTTGGCGCAGACCTGGAGCTGATAGGTGCCATCCGTGAAGCCCACCATGGCGTGCACCTGGCTCTGGGCGTGCACGGTGACGGCCACCCGATCCGGGCCCAACCCGAACAGCACCGACGCCTCGATGACCTCCAGGCCCTTGTTCATGAGGGTGGCGCTGTCCACGGTGATCTTGGGGCCCATCTTCCAGGTGGGGTGGTTCAGGGCCTCCTCCCGGCTGGCGGCCTGGATGCGCGCCAGGGGCCACTCGCGGAAGGGTCCCCCGCTGGCCGTGAGGCGCACCTCGGCGATGGTCTCCGGGGCGCGGTCCGCCAGCAGCTGGTGCAGGGCCGCGTGTTCGCTGTCCACGGGCAGCAGCTCGCCGCCGCCCGCCTCCAGGGCCCGGCGCATCAGCGCCCCCCCCACCACGAGGGATTCCTTGTTGGCCACGCAGACCCGGCGGCCGGCGCGCAGCGCGGCCTCCGTGCTCTCCAGCCCCGCGGCCCCGACCACGGAGGCCATGACCGTGTCCACGTCGCCATGGAGGGCGCAGGCCTTCAGCCCCTCCGCCCCCCAGTGGAGTTCAGGCACCCCCTCCAGCTGCGCGCGCAACCAGTCGGCATCCTCCTTCGAGGCCAGGGAGACCGCCTTGGGCCGGAAGCGCCGCACCTGCTCCAGGAAGAGCTCCCGGTTGCGGCCCGCGGCCAGAGCGACCACGGAAAGGGCCTCCGGATGCGCCGCCACCACGTCCAGCGTGGACGTGCCGATGCTCCCCGTGGAGCCTAGGATCGCGACCTTGCGCACCTTCACCTCGTCGAGGGGCTACTGCGTCCAGCCCTGCGCGAAGCGAAGGTAGGCGTACATGGCGGGCGCGGCCAGCACGAGGCTGTCGACCCGATCCAGCATGCCGCCATGCCCGGGGATCGACACGCCCACGTTGCTGTCCTTCACACCGGCGCTGCGCTTCCAGGTGCTCTCCACGAGGTCCCCCAACTGGCCGACGATGCCGAGGAAGAGCCCGAGGGCGACGACGTCCACCCAGCTCCACTCCGTGCAGACCGTGGCCCGCATGAGGGCGGCCCCGGCCACGTTGCCCAGGGTGTTGCCGAGAGCCCCTTCCCAGCTCTTCTTGGGGCTCACCTTCGGGGCCAGCTTGTGCTTGCCGAAGTAGGAGCCCACGAAGTAGGCGGTGGAATCCCCGAACCACGTGATGATGTACAACGCGAGGACGAGGCGGCTGCCCGTCTTCGGGAGCGTCCCCTCCAGCATGAAGAGCTTCTGCTGGAACCCCAGGCCGAGGCCGAGCACGAGCGCCGACATCCAGGCGATGGCCTGGCTGGGCAGGGCCTCCTCCAGCTTCTCGTCGAAGAAGAGGGCCCCGAAATGGATGAGGAGCATGCCCGCGAAGAGCACCGCCCAGAGGGGCAGCGGATCCGAACCATTGCGCTCGAAGTGGAAGTGCAGCAGGAAGAGCCAGCCCGTGATCACCGCCGAAGGCAGGCTGGGATTGAAGCCCCGGGTGCGGGCCATGAGGACCATCTCCCGGATGCCCGCGAAGATGGCGAAACCCATGAGCAGGAGGTACACCCACTGGCTCCAGACCTTGCCATCGCCCAGATCCAGGCCGCCGAGGCGGGTGGGACCACCGCCGAAGTAGAGGAGGCTGAGGAAGAACACGGCGAAGACGAGGGCCGTGATCACCCGGGTCTTCATGTTCCGCGTGTCCACCTTGGGCGTGGTCTTGGCCGCGGGGGCATGGGTCGGCTTCTGGGACATCAAAGGCCTCCGAAACGGCGCTCGCGGCTGGAGAAGTCCTCCAGGGCCGCGCGCAGGGCCTCGGGCCCGAAGTCGGGCCAGAGGGTGTCGGTCATGTGCAGTTCCGCATACGCGCACTGCCAGAGCAGGAAGTTGGAGATGCGGTGCTCGCCGCTGGTGCGGATGAGGAGGTCCACGTCGGGCACGCCCTTCGTCCAGAGGCGGTCCTGGAGGGCCTGCTCCGTGATCTCCTGGGGCTTCAGGCCATCCAGCACACACGCCCGGGCCGCGTGCACCAGCTCGGATCGGGAGCCGTAGTTCACCGCCAGGTGGAAGACCATGCCCGTGTGGTGGGCCGTGAGCCGCTCCAGTTCCTGGATGTCCCGGCGGATGCCCTCAGGCATGCCGGCCAGGTCGCCCAGGTGGTGGAAGCGGATCTGCCGCTTCTGGAGCTTCTGCACGAACATGCGCAGGTACATGCGCAGGAGGGCCATGAGGGCCGCCACCTCCAGGGCGGGCCGCTTCCAGTTCTCCGTGGAGAAGGCATAGAGACTCAGGTGGGGGATGCCCAGGGCCGAGGCCTCGTCCAGGATCCGCTCCACGGCCTGGACCCCGGCCTTGTGCCCCTTGATGCGGGCCTGTCCCCGGACGGCGGCCCAGCGGCCGTTCCCGTCCATGATGATGGCGACGTGGCGCGGAACGCTCAAAATCCCTCCCGGCCTAGGCCACGCGCCGTGCCCAAAGGGAACGGGCCTCGCGTATCCCCACAGGGGATACCGAGAAGATGATGGCGACGTGGCGCGGTACGCTCAAAACCCCTCCCGGCCTAGGCCGCGCGACGTGCCCAAGGCGTATGGGTCTCGCGTATCCCCGCAAGGGATATCGAGCAGATGATGGCTACAGGAACCGGAATACCCATGGGTGTATCGAATTGGCCTTGGAAACGCAGGACTTGATCCTAGCACGGGGGCTGCCGAGGAGCCTTTCAGCCCGGGTTTGTCTCCCGAGGCAAAAGCCTTGTAATCTTTAGATCTTCCCCTTTGCGGCGGCCGTCCATGGTCCAGTTCAATACCCGAGCCAACGAGATCCTGCTCAAGCTGGTCTATTACGGACCGGGTCTCTCCGGCAAGACCACCAATCTGCAGATCCTGCATTCCATGTGCAGCGAGGGTCAGCGGGGCGAGATGTTCTCCGTGAACACCCAGGAGGACCGCACCCTCTTCTTCGACCTGCTGCCCATCAACCTGGGCTACATCTACGGCAACGCCATCCACCTGCAGGTCTACACCGTTCCCGGCCAGGTGCAGTACGACGCCAGCCGCCGCGTGGTGCTGGGCGGGGCCGACGGCGTGGTGTTCGTGGCCGACAGCTCCGAAGCCAAGATGCAGGACAACGTCGACTCGCTGTCGAACCTGTACCACAACCTCAACGCCAACCGCCTGAACATCAAGCAGATCCCCTTCGTCATCCAGTACAACAAGCGGGACCTGCCCGACGCCATGGCCGTGGGCGTGATGAACCGGCGCCTGAACTTCCGCTCCGTACCCTACTTCGAAGCTACGGCCTACAAGGGCCTGGGCGTGCTGGACACCTTCCTGGCAGTGACCAAGGAGACGGTGGCCTACACCTTCAAGAAGTATCACCTGGACAAGAAGATCAAGGATTTCGACGAGATGCTGGGCCTCATCGAGTCCAACATCCGCGGGTCCATGCGGGAGCTGCCTCCCGCTCCGCCTGAGCCGCCCCAGCAGATGCAGGCCAACCAAGACCAGACCGTCCTCCGCCACAGCAACGTGAGCGTGAACGATCTGCAGCCCGGCCATGTGGCGGACGCGCAGGAGCTCTTGGAGGACGCCCTCAAATCCAACATGGAGACGGCCCGCCTCTACTCGGAGCTGAAGAGCACCAAGGAGAGCCTGGAGCGCAAGAACGAGGAGATGGCCCAGCTCTACCAGCAGCTGGAGCGGGTGAACCAGGACAATCAGAAGACCCGCCGCTATCTGGAAGGGCTCGTGCAGAGCATGGGGGAGGCCCTCGTCTCCTTCACCCCCGAGGGAAAGATCCTCACCTGGAACGCGGCCGCCGAGCGCATCTTCGGCTACCAGCGTCCGGAGATCGTGGGCAAGCCCATGGCGATGCTCGTGCCCGACTCCCTGGTCCAGGAGGCCGACGGCCAGGTCCAGCAGGTGATCCGTGGACAACAGATGCGGGACCTCGATTCCACCCGCCTCCGCAAGGGCGGGGTGGCCTTCCCGGCCCGGATCTCCTACGCCCCCGTGCGCGGCGCCGACGAGCGGGTGCTCGCCGTGAGCGCCCTCGTGCGGGACCTCGAGGAGACGAAGAGCCTGGAGACCCAGCTGGCCCAGAGCCGCCAGTTCGAGACCCTGGGGCGCCTCGTGCCCGGCCTCTTCCACGAAGTGGCCAACCGCCTCACCCCCGTGCTTCTGGAATCCCGCCTGCTCCTGGAATCCGCCATGGATCCGCACCAGCAGGAACAGGCCACCCGCCTGGCCAAGGCGGCGGAGTCCCTGCAGTCCATGCTGGAGCCCATGCTCCTCGTGCTGGATCCGCCCGCGCCCCGGCGATCCGCCGTGAACCTCAATCAGCTGGCCCAGGACTGCCTGAAGCAGATGGAACCCGTGGCCCAGCGCCAGGCCGCCAGCCTGGAATCGAGCTTCGATCCCGCCCTCCCCACGGCCGCGCTGGACGCCGAGTTGCTGGCCCTGGCCCTCCAGGGCCTCGTGACCCAGGGGCTCGCCGCCATGGCCCAGAGCCCCACCAAGCGCCTCCGCATCGCCACCCGCCGGGCGGGTGAGATGATGCAGGTGCTGGTGCAGGACAGCGGCACCCCCCTCAGCCCCGAGGAACTGGCCGCCCTCCTGAAGCCCAACCGGGCCACCAGCTCCGAGCACCTGGCGGTGCCCATGGCCGAAGCCATCGCCCGCACCCATGGCGGCAAGCTCACCCTCCGCAGCCAGATGGGCCTGGGCAACGCCTATCTCCTGGAACTCCCCTTCGTGGAAGCCGCCCCGGCTCCCGCACCCAAGGCCCCCGCCACCCTCACGGGCCTCAAGGCCCTCGTGGTGGACGATGAAAGCTTCCTCCTGGAGTGCCTCCAGGAGGCCCTGCAGGCCTGGGGCGTGGACGTGACCACTGCGGGCCGGGGGGACGCCGCCGTGGCCAAACTCCAGGAAGCCGACTTCGATTTCGTCCTCTCCGACATCCGCATGCCAGGCCTCACGGGCATGGACATCTACGCCTGGCTCCAGAACCACAAGCCGGACCTCACCCGCCGCATCCTCTTCACCACCGGCGATGCCTTCGACGCCGAGACCCAGGCCTTCCTGGAGAAGAACGCCCTGCCCCACCTGGGCAAGCCCTTCGACCTCAAGAAGCTCAAAGGGGCGGTAGCCCAGCTGGCGGCGTCCGTCACGGCCTGATCGGGAGCGGTCACCTTCCCGGGTGGTGCCCCGCACCGCCCCGGGGGATAATGACCGCACCACCCCGCCCTGGAGGAAGCCATGATGCGACCCTGGATCACCCTTGCCCTGGCTGCGGGGCTGCTCACCGCGCAGGAAACGCCCAAGCCCGAACCCGCGCCCGCCCCCACGCCGGCCCCCGCTCCGGCCCCGGTGGCCCAGGCCGTGCCCGCCGCGGAGACCCCGGCCCCGGCCAACGCCCCCTTCGACCAGCTCCGCCCCACCCAGCGGAAGTTCGCCTACACCCTGAACCGTGCCGCCCTGGCGGGCCATGAGCTGGGCTACTTCCAGAGCCACCCCAAGGCCATCGAGGTGCGCGGCGCCCTGGAGGCCCTCGTGGCCCTGAAGGCCGACCTGCCGGAGAAGGCCGCGGCCGCCCTGCCCGCCGCCGAGGCCTACCTGGAGCAGATCTATGCCGCCCACGGCCTCTACGCCGCCGATGGCACCAAGCTCCTCATGGGAGGCACCTTCAAGGACCTCCAGAAGGCGGCCCAGGCCGCCGCCAAGCTCAAGGGCGGGAAGGCCGTGAAGGGCCTGGAATCCAAGTTCGCCAAGCTCAAGGGCCTGCTGTTCGACGCCAAGGTGGACGCCGCCGCCCCCAGCTGGGCCGAGCCCGAGGCCCCCAAGAAGGGGAAGAAGAAGGCCAAGGGCCCCAAGGCCCCCGAGGGCTTCGCCGCCCAGAAGCAGGTCGCCATCTTCTGGCTCAAGCGCGCCCTGCCCTACGTCCCCAACACGCGCCAGGAAGTGGACGTGAAGGGCGAGAAGAAGAGCCGCCTCGCCGCGGATCCCGCCCAGGTAAAGGCCGTGAACGATCTCGTGGCCTTCCTGGAGCAGGACGACGTCGCCATCCTGCGCAGCCCCGCGCTGGCCCACTTCGACCTGCGCCGCCTCGGCGCCGGCGCCGGGGTGGACCAGGGCCGCCTGGGCCAGGGCTTGCTGGAGGCCGCGCCCAAGGTGGCTGCGGGCGCCGCTCCTGAAGGCGCCCCGGGTGCCCTCAAGCTCCTGCCCCGCCTCACGCCTGTCCTGGGCGAGAGCAAGTTCAGCAAGGGCGATGAGAAGCGGGCCATCCTCGGCGAAGTGAAGCTGGAGGCCCCCGCCGCCAGCCTCGCCGCCCAGATGGCGGAAGCCGCCAAGCTCGGCCGCAGCAAGGACCTCGAGGTCAAGTAGGCGCCGATCCGGCGGACGGGCGGGGCGCCCCCTGGGCGCCCCGCCCCTTGGAGGGCTCATGGCATTCCCCGCAGTTCTGCTCGTGACGACCACCCTGGTCGCGGCCGCCGGCGACAAGCCCTTCAAGACCCCCGAAGCCCTGGAAGCCTGGATGGTGGGCTACCACGCCCACCCGCAGCCCGCACGTCTCCGGGGGGCCCTGCGGGAGGCCATGACCTTCGGCCTCCTGGGCCGCCCCGCGGTGCTGGGCTTCTTCGCCGAGGCCTACCGCGCCGATCCGGCCGCCAAGACCGCCCTCATGGGCGGCCTGAACCAGGCGGACCTGGTGGATCGCATGGCCGCCCTCTTCCTCCTCCGGGCCCTGGATGAGGATGTCACCGACCTCCTCATCCTCCTGCCCGATGAGTACCGGGCGAAGATGGCGGCCTGCCCCGCCCTGCCCGAAGCGCGCACCCCCCTGCTGCTGCGTCCGGAGCCCACCAACGAAGAAGTTCAGAAGGCCCTCGACCGCGTGAATCAGGGCCTCGGAGCCTACCGGGCCGCCGGGGACCCCGCCATCCTCAAGGTGCTCCTGGAAGCGCTCTCCGGGGCCGCCGACCACCCCGCCTTCCTCGCCTGGGTGGAGGCGGGGCGGAAGAACCCCAACCCGGGTCCCGCCGTGGCCCGGGGCTGCGTCTACGACCAAGCCCGCACCTGCCTGCTCTTCCTCGGCAACCAGGACCCCGCCGCCCGCAAGGCCTTCAAGGCCCTGGCCGTGGATCCGACGACGCCCGAGATCTCCCGCACGGAGCTGGTGCGGCTGGGGTTGACACGCTAGCGGCCGACCATCCTGACAGTCGAGCGGGCTGGTCCTCCTTTGGAGGCCCGGCATAAGGGACTGTAGGGCCCGAGCTGCGCTCGGGCCCTACAGTCCCTAATCGTCGCCCTTGCGCTGCTTGCCTTCGGGGTCGAACTGGTAGCCCACGCTGCGGATGGTGTGGATCCACCGGGGGTGGTGGGCGTCGGCTTCCATGGAGCGGCGGATGCGAACGATGAAGTTGTCCACCGTGCGGGTGGTGGGGTAGGCGTCCTCGCCCCAGACCTTGTCCAGGATGTCGGCGCGACTCACCACCTGACCGGCGCGCTCCATGAGGAGCTTGAGGATCATGCATTCCTTCACGCCCAGCTGGAAGGCGCCGTTGGGGCCCTCCCCGCAGAAGTTGTCGAAGTCCACCCAGAAGGGGCCGAATTTCTGCCGGCTGCCCATGGTGCGGTTCTTGTACCAGGCCTCGCGGCGCAGGATGGCGCGCACCCGCACCAGCAGTTCGCGCACCTGGAAGGGTTTACCCAGGTAGTCATCGCCGCCGGTCTCGAAGCCGTGGACGCGGTCGTCCTCCGTGTTCTTGGCCGTGAGGAAGAGGATGGGGGTGGTGTTCTTGGCTTCCCGCACCCGCTCGCAGACGGAGAAGCCGTCCATGCCGGGGAGCATGACGTCGAGGATCACCAGGTCCCACTTCTCGCCGAGGATGCGCTTCAGGGCCTCGTCGCCCCGGGTGATCCAGGTGCAGGGCAGCCCCTCCAGCTCCATGTTGAGCTTGATGCCCTCAGCCAGACTGAGCTCGTCCTCCACCAGCAGGATGCGGGGTCCGTCGGACATTGGGGCTCCATTCGATCGTCACGACAGTGTAGCGGCCCTGAGCCTCATGTCCCAAGTCCTCAGGGGCCGACCGGTTACAATGGCCGGTTGGAGTCTGCCATGCCCTACCTTTCCGTCGTCGTCCCCATCTACAACGAGCAGGACAACATTCCCCAGCTGTGGGAACGCCTGGGCAAGGTGCTCCGGGAAAATTTCCAAGGGGACCGCGATTGGGAGTGCATCTTCACCGATGACGGCTCCCGGGACATGAGCCTCAAGCTCCTCACGGACCTGGCCAAGACGGAGCCCCGAATCAAGGTCGTGGAGTTCAACCGCAACTATGGCCAGCACGCCGCCATCTTCGGCGCCTTCGCCGAAGTCTCGGGCCAGGTGGTGGTGACCCTGGATGCCGACCTTCAGAACCCCCCCGAGGAGATCCCCAAGCTCGTGGCCAAGATCGAGGAGGGCTTCGACGTGGTGGGCGGGTGGCGCCAGGGGCGCACGGAGAACGACAGCTTCTTCCGCACCATGCCCAGCAAGCTCGTGAACGCCATCACCCGGAAGACCACGGGCGTGAAGCTCAACGACTACGGCT
>DATFAX010000161.1:0-17164 GCA_035254125.1 Holophagaceae bacterium
CGGCGGCCTTGGTGATGCCAGCCT
Organism: Holophagaceae bacterium; assembly: GCA_035254125.1. GTDB lineage: Bacteria > Acidobacteriota > Holophagae > Holophagales > Holophagaceae > JAFDVN01. Next base: position 25 of record DATFAX010000161.1, read on the forward strand.
TGTCGGCGATGGCATCGACGAGTTCAGCCTTCGTGAGGTTGTTCGCCATGGATTGTCTCCTTGAAAGGGTGATTGGAGCGTAGCACTGGCGCGGAAGGACGCAAGCCTCTCGCGCCAGGGTTTTCGTGATTTTCTGCACGGGGCCGGGGCTTCCAGGGGATCCTGGCGCAGTGGAACGTTCGGGCATATCGGGCTGAAACCCTTGTCCCATAAGGGATTCCGAGAATCGCCCGCTCCGTGGAACAAGCCGGGAACCCCCGCGAAATTTTTTTTGCGGGCACCCCCCCGAACGGCCTCAATCCGTGGGTTTGCCCGCCAGCAGGGCCTCCGTGGGGAGTGTCTCGGGCCCGTGGGCGGTGCAGAGGGCGTAGCGGGAGGGGTACATGGAGACCCCCGCGGTGCGCCCCTGGGCGTCGAGGACATAGAAGTTGAGCTGGAAATTCGGGTGCCCCTTCCCGTTCAGAAGGCGCTTCTCCACGGTGTTGGCCTTCACGCGGCGCAGCGCGTCGAGGCCCGCGTCCTTGGGATGCATGCCGCGGCGGAGGTTCTCCACGATGAGGTGGCTGGAGAGGTTGTAGAGGTTCGCCTCGCCGCGCCCGGTGGAACCGGCGGCGCCCGCGGCGTTGTCCACCCAGAGGCCCGCACCGAGGATGGGCGAATCGCCCACGCGCCCGGGGATCTTCCACGCCAGGCCGCTGGTGGTGGTCACGCCGCAGATCTCGCCCTTGGCGTTGATGCCGTCGCAGTTGATGGTGCCCCAGTAGTGGTCGGGATCGATGAGCCCCTCCCGCACCATGTCGAGCCCCTTCAGGTAACCCACCTGCACGCGCTGCGCCGGATCCAGGTAGTGCTCAGGATCCGCGCGGCGTTTCCACTCCATCCACAATCGCCGGGAGGTCGCCGTGTTGAGGTCGTCTTCGACCGCGAACCCCATCGACCGGGCGAACCGCTGGGCATCCTTGCCCACGATCAGATGGTGGTCGGTCTGATCCATCACGGCCTTCGCGACGAGGGAGGGCGTACGGATGCCCTCCAGGCAGGCCACACCCCCCGCACGCCGCTTGGGGCCGTGCATGCAGGAGGAGTCGAGCTGCACCACGCCCTCGGCGTTGGGCAGGCCGCCGTAGCCGACGGAGGTGTCCAGGGGATCGAGCTCCACGACATTCACCCCGGCGATGAGGGCGTCGAGCACGTCGGCGCCCTCCGTGATCATCCGGTATGCGCGGGCCACGCAGGTCTCGGTTCCTCCGTTCTTGAAGGCGTTGCCGTTGGCGGAGGCGATGACGACGGGCGCGGGACCCGACGTCTTCACGGCCGGGGCCTGGCCGAAGGAAGGCGTGGTCGCGGCGACGCCCGTGGCGGCGGTGGCGGCGAGGAATTCCCGGCGGGAGAAGGACCCGGTCATGTTCGCTCCTTGAACGGATGGTGTGATGGTATCGGCCTCTTCGCAGTGCGACCATGACGATCACCCTCCCGAGGAAGCCCATGGCCCGCGATCCGCGCTTCGACGTGCTCTTCGAGCCCATCCGCATCGGCCCCGTGACGGCGCCGAACCGCTTCTACCAGGTACCCCACTGCAATGGCATGGGCTACCGGCTGCCCAGGAGCCTCGCCCGCATGCGGGAGATCAAGGCCGAGGGGGGCTGGGGCGTGGTGTGCACCGAGGAGATCGAGATCCACCACAGCGGTGATATCGCGCCCTGCTTCGAGGGGCACCTCTGGGACGACGAGGACATCCCGGCGCTGGCCCTCATGGCCGACTCCGTGCACCGGCACGGCTCCCTCGCCGGCATCGAGCTCGTGCACAACGGGGTGGATGCCCCCAACTACTTCTCCCGCGCCGTGCCTCTGGGCCCCCGCTCCATGAGCGTCATCGGGGGCACGGGCTATGAGCCCGGCCAGACCCGCCGCATGGACAAGGCCGATCTGCGGGCCGTGCGCCGCTGGCACCGCAATGCGGCCCTGAGGGCCAAGCACGCGGGCTTCGACCTCATCTACTGCTACGCGGGTCACAATCTCACCCTCTTCATGCACTTCCTCTCCAAGCGCACCAATGACCGCACGGACGAATACGGCGGCTCCCTGGAGAACCGGGTGCGCTTCTTCCGCGAGATGATCGAGGACACCAAGGAGGCCGTGGGTGATGCCTGCGGCATCGTGATCCGCCTCGCGGTGGAGGAGCTGCTGGGGTCGGATGGCATCCAGAGCCACGAGGAGGGTCGGGAGATCGTGTCCATGCTGGCCGAGCTGCCCGACCTCTGGGACGTGAACGTGGCGGGGTGGTCCAACGACTCCGCCACCAGCCGCTTCGAGAAGGAGGGCTACCAGGAGCCCCACATCGCCTTCGTGAAGTCGCTTACCACCAAGCCCGTGGTGGGCGTGGGCCGGTACACGTCGCCGGACGCCATGGTGGCCGCCATCAAAGCCGGGATCATGGACATGGTGGGCTCCGCCCGCCCCTCCATCGCCGACCCCTACCTGCCGCAGAAGATCAGGGAGGGTCGCTTCGACGACATCCGCGAGTGCATCGGCTGCAACATCTGCGTGATGGCCGACAACAAGATCGTGCCCATCCGCTGCACCCAGAACCCCACCATGGGTGAGGAGTGGCGGCGGGACTGGCATCCGGAGCGCATCGCCCCGAAAGCCTCCGAGGCCCAGATCCTCGTGGTGGGTGCCGGCCCCGCGGGGCTCGAGGCCGCCCGGGCCCTGGGCCAGCGCGGCTACGACGTGGTGCTCGCCGAGGCCACCCGCAAGCTGGGAGGGCGCGTGGAACGAGAGGCGAACCTGCCGGGCCTCAGCGAGTGGCGGCGCGTGACGGAGTGGCGCACCACCCAATTGAAGGCGCTGTCCAACGTCGAGGTGCACCTGGAGAGCCGCATCGACGCGGAGCAGGTGCGGGACTTCGGCTTCCGCCACGTGATCGTGGCCACGGGCTCCGCCTGGCGCCGGGATGGCGTGGGCCGCGCCCACTACCAGCCCATCCCCGGCGTGGACCGGCTGCCCGTCTTCACCCCCGACGACCTCATGGCCGGCCGCCTGCCCGAGGGACGGGTGCTCGTCTTCGACGACGACCACTACTTCATGGGGGGTGTGCTGGCGGAGCTCCTGGCGAAGCAGGGACGCACCGTCACCCTGGCCACCACGGCCCCCCTCGTCTCCATCTGGAGCCAGTACACCCTCGAACAGGGGCGCATCGAGAAGCGCCTCCTGGAGCTGGGCGTGGAGCTGGCCACCCAGCGGGTGCTGAAGTCGCTGGCCCCGGGCCACGCCCGCCTCGCCTGCACGGCCACGGGCCGCGAACGGGAGCTGCCCATCGATGCGGTGGTGCTCGTGACGGACCGCCTGCCCGAAGAGGGTCTCTTCCTGGAGCTCCAGCCCCTGCGGGAGGACGGCACCCTGGATTCCCTCATCCGCATCGGCGACTGCGAGGCCCCGGGCCTCATCGCCTCCGCCGTCTTCGCGGGCCACAAGGCGGCCCGCGAGTTCGGCACGGCGGTGGATCCGGACGTCACGCCCTTCCGCCAGGAGCGGCCGAACGCGATGTGATCCGCCCTTCTAGTTCCGGGTGGGCTCTGGCCGGGCGGAGATGTGGAGCACCCCATGCCGGAGCTCCCAGTCGAGGTTGGCGGTCATCAACACCAAATCCAGGATTTGGTCCCAGGGGGTGTCGGTGAATTTGAAGCCGTAGGTGCCCTGCACCTTCGGGTCAATCTCGATGGGTACGCCGCCCTCTTTGGAAATCTGGCGCAGGAGGTCCGCGAGAGGCACGTGTTTGAGGTCGACGGTGATCTTGCGGCCGGAATAGGTGGAGGTGTCCGTTCGGGCTCGGAGGAGGGCTTCTGTGAGCTTGACCCGTTCATGGAGGACTTCGGCTCGGGCCACGTGGAGGATGCCGTTCTTCAGGTCCCAGTCAAAGCTGAGGGGCCTGAGCTTCGCGTCCAGGAGCTGGTCCCAGGGCATGTCCTGGCAGCGGACGTCGACGGTGCCCCGGACATTCGGAGCCACCACGAGGTTGACCTTGGCTTCATCCGCCATCATCCGGAGGAATTGCACGAGGTCCACCTGGCGAAGGTCGATGGTGAGCTTCTCGGCGGGCCTGCGGTCAGGGCCGGCGGTCTGTGCGGCGATCAGCCGGTGACGGGCCTGGAGGCCGAAGCCCGTGCCCAGGAGGAGCAGGAGAACGAGCCCGGCCCGAGGGGCGAGGGGCTGGGGGGAAGTCGGGGCAATGAGACGTTGGATGCGGTGCATGAAGGAACCTCCGGTGGCGGCCAGGGCGAGTCGACGGGCCGCGCGGGGTGGATGGGGATCCCGGAGGCGAAGGGCCTCCAGGTGGGTGAGAGCGGCCGCGTAGTCCAGGGCGTCCCCTGAAGCTCCAATGGCCAGGTCGTCGCAGCACAGCTCCCTTTCCTGGCGGATCTTCGCGGAGACCCACCACACGGCCGGGTGGTAGAAGAGCAGCACTTCGACGCAGGACTGCAGCAGGTTGAGGGCGTAGTCGTGGCGCAGGACGTGGGCCAGCTCGTGGGCGAGGATCCACTCCAGTTGGTCCGGCGCGAGCCCCGTAAGGACCGCGGGCGGAATGAGGATGACGGGGCGAAGCCATCCGAGCACCGTGGGTCCCGGCACGTGGGGGCAGACGAGCAACCGGACGGTGCGGCGAAGGCCCATGCGCTCCCCAAGGCGACGCAGGTGAAGCTGGAGGCCCTCGGAGGCCGGGGCCGTGTCGCGGCGGCGCAGCCATTGCACCCAGGCCCAGCTACCGGCCAGGCGGAGGCTGAGGATGGCGACGCCCATAGCCCAGAGGGCCACGGACAGGGGCAGGGCAGCGCGCCAGGGACGGGGGTCCACCACCCGCAACTCCGCGGCGCCTTCGGCGACCTTCGTGAGCGCGAAGGCGCCCTCCGGGAGGTGGCTGCGGAAGAATGGGCCCTCCAACGCGGCCCAGGTGGCGAAGGGGGTGAGCGTCATCAGGAGGAGCGCTCCACAGGCCAGGCCGTAGCGCAGGCGGGGCGAGCGATCCTGCAGCGTCCACAGGAGGGCGGCCAGGAGGAGGGCCAGGAGCGTACCTTGCCAAAGGAAGTGGAGGAGGGTGAGCCCCAACCGCATCACGAGGGCGTGGAGGTGGGGGCTCATCGCCGCGCCTTCCGGGCCTGCTCGATGAGGGCCTGGAGCTGATCCAGGTCGGAGGCGCTGGGTCGCTGAGCGTGCAGCGCGTGCGTGAGGAGGTTCAGGGCCGAACCGCCGAAGGCCCGATCCACCAGGTCCTGCACGAGGCTGCCCTGAGTCGTGGTTTCGGCTTCAGCCGCCGTATAGAGGTGGGTCTTGGCGGATTCATCCCGGAGCACGAGCCCCTTTTCCGCCATGATCTGCATGGTCTTCAGGACCGTCGTGTAGCCCAGTTCGCGCTCGGCCTGGAGCGCTTCGAAGACCTGCCGCACGGTGGCCGAGCCCTGGCGCCAGAGCACCCGCAAGATGGCGAGCTCGAAATCCGAGGGGCGGGGCAGCGGGGGCATGGGGACTCCGGAGGGCTGGGGAGAATCTACGGACGAATCCGTAGTTTGTCAACGGAAGTTTCCGTAGATCGTGTTTGCGCCTTTTTTACGCCACACTGATCGGATGTCCCATCCCATGGACCGCTTCTTCGCGCCGCCGGAAGGCCGCCTCTTCGCCTGCTTCCCGGGGGCGGAGGAGCGGCCTGGGCAGGCGCGCATGGCGGAGCTGGTGTGGAATGCCGTGGCCGACGGTCAGGCGGCCAAGGAGGCCTGGAAGCGCGCCGGCTCCGACCCGGCGGAGAAGCCCGATGCGGTGATCCAGGCCATCGAGGCGGGCACGGGCACGGGCAAGAGCCTGGGCTACCTGATCCCGTCCCTGGCGGCCGGGCGACACCCCGTGATCGTGGCCACCCGCACGAAGCAGCTCCAGCGGCAGCTCCTGGAGGAGGACCTGCCCCGGGCCGAGGGCATCCTGGGCCGCAAGGTGAAGGCGGTGCTCGCCAAGGGCCGCAGCAACTACCTCTGCAAGCTGGCCTGGGAGGAGCTGAAGGCCCATCCCCCGGCGGAGCTCACGCGCGCCGACTTCGGCCTCTGGAGCGCCCTGCCGGACTGGGCGGAGCGCACGGAGGACGGCGACCGCGAGACCCTGGGCCGCCATGGCGAGGGCGAGAGCCCCCTCTGGGACAAGGTGAACGCCCGGGCCGAGCGCTGCACGGGGCGCCAGTGCATGTACTTCGAGACCTGCTACCTCACGAAGCTGCGGGCCGAGATCCTCGAGGCCGACCTCGTCATCGCCAACCACGCCCTGTTGCTGGCGGACCGGGTGCTCCGGGAATCGGCCTTCGGTCAGGTGTTGCCGGACGCCCCGGTGCTGGTGGTGGACGAGGCCCACGAGCTGGAGGAGCAGCTCACGGAGAGCTGTGCCGAGACGTGGACGAGCCGGGCCATGAGCATGCTGCTGGCGGACCTCCAGGATGCGGGCGGCCACGCCGAGGGGGGCGCCATCGACCTGCTGCGGGATCCCTTCGAAGCGGCGTGGATCTCGCTGATGTCCCACGTGCCCCCCGATCCGGGCACCTACCCGCTGGAGAAGGTGGACCTCGCCTTGTTGGCGGATGCGCTGGAGGCGTGGATCGCCTCCGGCCAGGACCTGCTCAAGGAGCTGCGCGGCCTCGCGGCGCGGGACCGGGAGGAGCCCCAGTGGGGGCGGCTGGCCGAGCGGGTGCAGACGGCCTTCAGCCGCATGGAGCAGATTTTCGCGCAGCCCGAGGGCTGGGTGAGCACCCTCACCCGGGAAAGCGCCCACATGGTGGTGTTCAAGAGCAACCCCGTGGACGTGCGCCCCTTCTTCCACCAGCATCTGCGGCGCGGCTTCGAGACGGTGATCCTCACGTCGGCCACCCTCCGGGACGGGCGGGGCTTCAATGGCCTGGGCCTGCGCCTGGGCCTCAGCAAGCCGGAGGTGGAGGCGGGCGAGCTCGTGGAGAGTCCCTTCGATTTCGCGAACCAGGGGCTCCTCTTCGTGCCGCCGGGGCAGCCGGAGCGCAAGGCGGGCCTGGGCGGCATCGGCGACCCCGCCTGGGTGGAGGCCAGCGTGGAGGCCATCACGCGCCTGCTCACGGCCAGCCGCGGCCGCGCCCTCGTGCTCTTCACGAGCCGCAAGGCCATGGCGGCCTTCCGCCCGCGCATCGAGGGCGCCTGCCCCCAGCTCACGGTCTTCGTGCAGGGCGAGGGGCTGCACCGCCAAGCCATGCTGGAGCGGTTCAGGACCACACCCCACGCGGTGCTGCTGGGCCTCGCCTCCTTCTGGCAGGGCGTGGACCTGCCGGGCGACGCCCTGAGCCTCGTCATCGTCACCGCCCTGCCCTTCGCGCCGCCGGACGATCCCGTGCTGGCGGCCCGCATCAAGCAGGCGGACGCCCAGCAGGAGGGCCTCGGCTTCCGGGGCATCCAGCTGCCGCAGATGACCCTGAAGCTGAAACAGGGATTCGGTCGCCTCATCCGCACCCGCTCCGACCGCGGCGTCATCGCCCTGCTGGACCCCCGCATCCTCCTGCCTTCCGAGGATCGAAACGGCAAGCGCTACGCCTCCCAGGTGCGGGCCGCCCTGCCCCCCTTCCCCGTGGTGCGGGAGTGGTCGCAGGTGGAGGGCTTCCTGCACGGGTTGTGACGGCCTTTCCACCTGAATCCACCCACGAGGGGTGACCTACCCGGATTCGGGCCTAAGTTGGGACGTTGCCCAGTCCCGGAGGTGCCCATGGCCACCGTCACGCTGAGGGGCGCGCCCGTCCACACCTGCGGCAGCCTGCCGCTGGTGGGGGATCCCTGCCCGCCCTTCCTCCTCACCCGCGCGGACCTCACGGAGCTCTCCTCCGTGGATCTGGAAGGCCAGCGCGTGGTCCTCAACGTCTTCCCCAGCCTGGACACGCCCACCTGCGCGGCCAGTGTGCGGGCCTTCAACGCCCGGGCCGCCGAGGTGCCCAATACGGCGGTGCTCTGCATTTCCGAGGACCTGCCCTTCGCCATGGGCCGCTTCTGCGGTGCGGAAGGCCTCACGCGGGTGACCCCGGCCTCGGCGTTCCGGCACCCGGGCTTCGGCCTCGCCCTGGGCCTCACCCTGGTGGACAGCCCCTTCCGGGGCCTCCTGGCCCGGGCGGTGCTCGTCCTCAACGAGGACGGCACCGTGGTCTACACGGAGCTGGTGCCCGACCTCGCCCGGGAACCCGACTATGAGTCCGCCCTGGCCGCCCTCACCCGCCATCACCGGCCCGCGCCGGAGGATTCCCTGGAGGGGGTGGAGTAGGGCCAAGGACTAAGGACCCAGCCCCCCGGCCCGATGGGTCCTTCATGAAGGACCTCCTCATCGGCCTCGACCAGGGCACCACGGGCACCACCGTGCTGGTGGTGGACCGGGACCTGAGGGTGCAGGGCCGGGCCACGGCACCCTTCCCCCAGCACTTCCCCGAGCCGGGTTGGGTGGAGCACGATCCGGAGGAGGTGTGGGCCTCCGTGCTGGAAGCGCTGGGGGAGGCCACGGCGGGGCTGGATCCGGCGCGCTTCGCGGCCCTGGGGATCACCAACCAGCGGGAGACCACCTTCGTGTGGGATCCGGCCTCCGGCGAGGCCATGGGCCGCGCCATCGTCTGGCAGGACCGGCGCACCACGGAGGCCTGCCTGGCCCTGAAGGCGCAGGAACCGGAGGTGCGCGCCGCCACTGGGCTGCCCCTGGATCCCTACTTCAGCGCCACCAAATTGAAGTGGATCCTGGATCGCCACCCGGGCCGACCCTTGGCCTTCGGCACGGCCGATGCCTGGCTCCTGACCCGCCTCACGGGGGTGCACGCCACGGATCCCGGCAATGCCAGCCGCACCCAGCTCTTCGACCTGCGCACCGGGGACTGGTCCGAGGAGCTGCACCACCGTTTCGGCCTTCCGCCCGTGGCCTTGCCCCAGGTGCGGCCCAGCGCCGGGGACTTCGGCGTGGTGCGGGGCGTCCCGGGCCTGCCCGACGGATTGCCCGTGAGGGGCATCGCCGGGGACCAGCAGGCGGCGCTCTTCGGGCAGGGATGCCATCGGTCCGGCCAGGCCAAGCTCACCTACGGCACGGGCAGCTTCGTACTGCTCAACACGGGGTCCCAGCGGGTGGCGAGCACCCGGGGGCTCCTCACCACCGTGGCCTGGCGCCTGGGCGCTGAGTCCACCTTCGCCCTGGAAGGCGGGTCCTTCGTGGCCGGGGCCCTCGTGCAGTGGCTGCGCGATGGCCTGGGCCTCATCGGTTCGGCCTCCGAGGTGGAGGCGCTGGCGCGTTCGGTGCCCGATGCGGGCGGGGTCCTCGTGGTGCCGGCCCTGGCCGGCCTGGGTGCGCCCCACTGGCGGCCCGAGGCCCGGGGCCTCATCCACGGCATCACCCGGGGCACCACCGCGGGACACCTGGCCCGGGCCGCGCTGGAGGGCATCGCCCACGCCCAGGCGGACATCCTGGAGACCATGGCGGAGGAACGGGGCGGCCCGCTCACGGAGCTGCGGGTGGATGGGGGCGGGGCGGCCAATGACCTCCTCCTGCAGGTGCAGGCCGACCTCCTGGGCATCCCCCTCCTGCGCCCGAAGCTGCTGGAGACCACGGCCCTGGGGGCGGCCCTGCTCGCGGGCCTCGGCGTGGGGATGTTCCCGGACCTCGCAGCTCTGGAAGGGGCTTACCCCCTGGATCGCCGCTTCGAGCCCCAGGGGGATCCGGCCGCCGTGGCCACCGCCAGGATCCGCTGGCGGGAGGCCGTGGCCAAGGCGTAGGCTCTCCCCATGGACCCCAGGCGCCTGCAGCGGATGGCCCGGATCTCGGCCCTGGCCTACGGGGACGGGGACGTGCCGGAGGGCTTCACCCTCGCGCGGGTGAGCGCGGGGGCCATGCAGGCCATCGTGCTGACGGGCGCGACGGAGGCGGTGCTGGCCTTCCGGGGCACGGACCCCACCCAGGCGGGCGACTGGGATGCGGACCTCCGGGCCAACTTCGATGCGGCCTTCGGGGGCCGGGTGCATCAGGGCTTCAAAGATGGCCTCGTGGCCCTGTGGCCGAAGGTGAGCCCCCTCCTTCCTCTGGACCGCCCTCTGGCCGTGACGGGCCACAGCCTCGGGGGGGCCCTGGCCACCCTGGGCGCGCTGCAGGCCCAGGGGGAGGGCGCCTCCGTCGCCAGCGTCACCACCTTCGGCAGCCCCGCCGTGGGCGATCAGGCCTTCGTGGCCTTCTTCACCAAGCAGCTGGGGGACCGCAGCGATCGCGTGGTGCACTTCGCGGACCCCGTACCACGGCTCCTCCATCCCGGCCTGGGCTACTTCCACGTGCCGACCCTGCGCTACCTGGATCGGGACGGGCACCTGGTGGAGGGCGCGGGCTGGGCCCAGCGCAGCTGGGACCGGGTGCAGGGCTGGTTCCGGAGCCCCGGCGCGGCCCTGGCCGCTGGCCTGCCGGATCACCTCATCTCCAGCTATATCAGCGCGCTGGACGCGTTGCCCTGAGGCATCAAGGTGGGCACGGCCCTTGCCGACCTATACTGAAGTGCCGATGATCCGACCCCTCCCCCTACTCGCCCTGGCGCTGGCCCTCGTGCCCGCGGGGGCCTCCCTGCCCCGCTCGGGCGGTCGGATCATCCCCAAGACCTACCTCTACACCTATTACGACAAGAGCGGCCGCCTCGTCGTGAACAACCTCCCCCCCACCCACGTGCGGGGGCTGGGCCTCACCCTCAAGTCGGTGGGGGTGGGCCAGGTGCGGCTCGCCATGAGCGCCGTGGAGATGGCCCGGGTCATCAAGAGCCCCGAGCTCATCGCCCTCGTGGATGAGATCGCCGCCGCCGAGGGTGTGGACACCTTCCTCGCTCGCGCCATCATCCAGGCCGAGAGCGCCTTCAACTACAAGGCCCGCAGCCATTCCGGCGCCCTGGGCCTCATGCAGCTCATGCCCGCCACCGCCGAGCGCTTCGGGGTGACGGATCCCTTCGACCCCCGCCAGAACATCAGCGGCGGCGTGAAGTACCTCCGCTGGCTCCACGACTTCTTCAAGGGCGACCTGGAGAAGGTGGTGGCCGCCTACAACGCCGGCGAAGGCGCTGTCACCAAGCACAAGGGGATCCCCCCCTTCCGGGAGACCCGGGCCTACGTGCCCAAGGTGATCGGCCTGTATCGCGCCAAGGCCGTGCAGCCGGATCCCAAGGCCGCGGGCGCCATGCAGCTGCTCGCCACCAAGGGCCGGGGCGGCTTCGAGGTCGAGGAGAAGACTCCGCCCGTGCAGGTGGCCAAGGCCAACACGCGCATCTACCAGTGGACGGATGCCCAGGGCCGCCTCCAGATCAGTGACCAGCCGCCGCCGAAGGGCTCGGGCCCGGTGAAGGTGTACGGGGGCTGAGGGCAGGCCGGAGGCTGGAGACCGGAGGCTGGAAATGGCCTGCGGGCGCTGCGCGCCCGCAGTTGAAGCCCCGTGCGGGGCTCAGCCCCGCCCCTTTTCCCCCTCCAGCCTCCTGTCTCCAGCCTATTCCGCCAGGTACCGCTCCAGCGCCCCCTTCGCTTCCTCGTAGGCGGCGAGCACCTGGGGCATGAGGGCGCGGGCGTCGTCGAGGCGCTGCTCCCGCCCCGCCTTCTCGAGGTCTGCGCAGAGGTGGCGCAGCCGGCTGGCGCCCATGGAGCCGCTGCCGCCCTTGAGGGCATGGGCATCCTGCCCCAGGGAGCTCACGTCCCCCTCCGCCAGGTGCTTCAGCATGGAGTGGAGGCGCTTCGGCACGTCCTCCTGGAAGAGGCCGTACATCTCGCGGATGAGCCCGGTCCCGCCGTCGTCCAGCTCCCGCAGTTGGCCGAGGGTGCCCTCGTCCAGGATGCCGGGGGCGGCGAAGGGCGCGAGCGCAGCAGGGGTGGTGCCGGGGGCCGCGGCCTGGGCTTCGTCCACCCATTCCCGGAGGATCCGCTTGAGCTCCTCCAGCTGCAGGGGCTTGGTGGCGTAGTCGTCCATGCCGGCGGCCAGGCAGCGCTCCCGCTCCCCGGCCATGGCGTGGGCCGTGAGCGCGACGATGGGGGTGCGCCGGCCCGTGCCGGACTCCTGCCGACGCAGGGCGGCGGTGGCTTCGAATCCATCCATCTCGGGCATCTGGCAGTCCATGAACACGAGGTCGTACGGAGCCTTCCGGAGCGCCTCCAGGGCTTCGAGCCCATTGGCCACCACCTCGGCCCGGTAGCCGAGCCGCTCCAGGGTGCGCAGGATCACCTTCTGGTTCACGGGATTGTCCTCGGCCACCAGGAGGCGCCCGCCTTTGGCCGGGGGCGGGGTGGAGGCAGGGGCGGGGGTGGTCGCGCCGTCGGGGACCTCGGGGGGGCGTAGCCCCATGGCCATGCCCAGGGCCGCGTGGAGGGAGGTCCGACGGAGGGGACGGGTGAGGCAGGGGATGGCGGGCCCCTGGGCCTGCTTCTGGAGCTGGAGGAGCACCGTGGGCCGGAGGGTGGCCTGGGCTTGGGCCCAAGCGGCACCCGCTTCGCCCAACGAGGGGCCATCCACGATGAGCGCCCTGAACGGCAGGGGGGTGGCGGCGAGGAGGGCCTCGGCCTCGTCGGCCAGGGCGCACTCCACCGTGAGCCCGAGGCTCTCCAGGTTCCGCTGCAGGAGCTCCCGGGCCCCGCCAGGGGAGGCCACGAGGAGGATGCGGGCCCCGGAGAGATCCGGCTCCAGGGGGGCGGGGGCTTTGGAGCTGAGGGGGAGGCGGAGGGTGAACCAGAAGGTGCTGCCCAGCCCGGGCTCGCTGTGCACGCCGATCTCCCCACCCATGAGCCGGACGAGCTGCTGGCAGATGGCGAGGCCCAACCCCGTGCCCCCGAAGCGGCGGGTCATGCTGCCGTCGGCCTGGGAGAAGGACTGGAACAGGCGGGGCTGGGCCTCGGGTGGGATGCCGATGCCCGTGTCCTGCACCTCCACGTGGATGTGCATGTCCTCCTGGGTGCGGGACTCGAGGCTCATGCGCACGAGCACGGCTCCAGTGTCCGTGAACTTCAGGGCGTTGCCCACGAGGTTCACGAGGATCTGGCGGACGCGGCCGCCGTCGGCCACCACCATGCGGGGCAGCCGGGGATCCAGGGCCCCCTGGAGGTCCACGCCCTTGTCCTGGGCCTTCTGGGCGAACATCGCGAGGGACTCCTCCAGGAGGTCCGCCAGGTCCACGTCGAGGAGCTCCAGGTCCAGCTTGCCGGCCTCGATCTTGGAGAAATCGAGGATGTCGTTGAGGATCTCCAGCAGGCCCTCGGCGCAGCTCCGGACGGTCTGGGCGTACTCCCGCTGGTCGGCGGTGAGCTCCGTGTCCAGGAGGAAGCCCGTCATGCCCAGCACGCCGTTCATGGGCGTGCGGATTTCGTGGCTCATGTTGGCCAGGAACTCGCTCTTGGCGCGGGTGGCGGCTTCGGCGGCCTCCTTGGCGCGACGCAGCTCCTCCTGCTGCCGCTTGAGGGCGGTGATGTCCGTGCGGAGGCTGACCAGGCCGCCATCCGCCGTGCGGCGATCGCTGGTGCGGATCCAGTGGCCCTTGAGCACCTGCTCGCTGGCGTTCCCCGGTGACCGGTGGGACTCGAGCCGGGACTGGATCCAGGCTTCGGGCCCCCCGGGGATCTCCGAAGGGGGCACCGCCGCGGCGAAGGCCCGGACGATGGTCTCGTAGGGGGTGCCGAAGGTCAGGAGGTGCTCCACATCCCGGTAGAAGGCCCGGTAGGCGGCGTTGCAGGTGAGAAGGCGATCCTGCTCGTCGAACATGGCGAAGCCCGCATCCAGGCTTTCGATGGCATCCACGAGGCGGCGCTGGGCCAGCTCCAGGGCCAGCGCCGCGTGCTTGCGTTCCGTGATGTCCTCGCTGATGCCGAGGAGGTAGGCGGCGCGGCCATCCGGGTCCAGGATGGGCACCTTGACTGTGTGCCAGGTGCGCTCGCCGTCCGGCGTGACCACAAGCTCCTCGGGGATGTCCAACTGGGCCCGGGTGGCGAGGACCTGGCGATCCTCCCGTTCGTAAACATCGCCGGCCGGGCCCTGGAAGATGTCCCGCCCGGAGCGTCCGATGAGACGCTCCGGGCCCAGGCCCAGGGCCTCGCACATGGCCTTGTTCACCCGGAGGTAGTTGAGCTGCTCGGCATCCTTGATGAAGATGCGGAAGGGGATGTTCTCCACCACGCGGTCGAGGAGCTCCTGGACTTGGCGCACGGCATCTTGATCGGCCCTGCGGCTGGTGACGTCGAGCAGGATGCCGTCCACAAAGGGCATGGTGCCGTCCTCGGCGGTCACGCCCTGGCCTTGGGAGAAGACCCAGCGCTGGTGGCCGGCGCGATCCACGATGCGGTACTCCAGCTGGTAGGGTTCCCGCAGGATGAGGGCCTCGGAGATGGTCTCGATGACGCGGTGGAGGTCCTCGGGATGGATGAGGTCCTGGAGGCGCACCTGGCCCTCCATGAAGTCCTGGGGGTAGAAGCCCGTGACCGGGTGGATGCCCTCGCTCATGAAGAGCACGCTGAAGGCGCTGTCGTTGCGGGCCCGATAAACGGCGCCGGGGACGTTCTCCACCAGGGTGCGGAAGCGTTCCTCGCTGCCCTTGACGGCCCGTTCAGCTTCTTTCTGGAAGGTGATGTCCGTGTGGGAACCGGCCATGCGCACGGCCTCGCCCGCCCCGTCCCACAAGGCCTGGCCCCGGGAGCGGATCCAGCGCCAGCTGCCATTCCGGTGGCGCATGCGCAGTTCCAGGTCGTAGGGGATCCGCTCCTCCAGGTGGCGGCGGATGGCCTCGTGGAGCTTGGCGTGATCCTTGGGGTGGAGGAGCTGGAGGAAGGTGTCGAAGGTGGCGGGGAGGTCCTCGGGGACGTAGCCCAGCTGGGCCATCCACTTCGGCGAAAAGGCGAGGGTGCCGGCGCGGATGTCCCAATCCCAGATGCCGTCGTTGACCCCCTGAAGGGCCAGGGCGTGGCGCTCCTCGCTGGCCCGGAGCCGGGTCTCGGCCTCCTCCCGGCCCGCATAGACGCCGTCCAGGCGCTCCAGGAGCGCCGCCCAGGCCTCGCCCGTGGG
The DNA here is from genome assembly GCA_035254125.1 of Holophagaceae bacterium. Classification (GTDB taxonomy): domain Bacteria; phylum Acidobacteriota; class Holophagae; order Holophagales; family Holophagaceae; genus JAFDVN01. The sequence goes on from DATFAX010000161.1 coordinate 15,085, forward strand.
GGCCGAGTCGGGGCCCAGCCCCAGCTCGGAGAGCTGGGCTCGAAGGTCGGGGTGGCGTTCCAAGCGGGGGGCCTCCTGCGGGAAGTGGGGCGTCGCTCTCCTCCCATTCGGCGCACGCCGCCTCCGGGCTGAATCCCCACCTGGGGGTCAGGTCCCCGGCGAGGGGTGCGATAGTGGGGCATGGCCATGGAAGTCCCGACCCCCTCTGAAGCCGCCCTCCAGCTCCTCTTCAAGAAGCTGCACCCCCATTTGGAGGACGCGGCTCACGCCCTGGACCGGAAGGCCCCCAAGGCCGATCTGGAGAAGCTGCACGCCAAGCTCCAGCGGGCCCGGCTCGCGGTGGTCGAGGTGCTGGACGGCCTGGTGGAGGGCCTCCCGGAGGAGGACGGTCTGCGGGAGGAGCTGGAAGGCCTCTCCGCCAACCTGACGCCCTTGGGGGAGCCCTACCGGCAGAGCCTCATCGTCACTCAGCTCTGCCTGGAGGAGGCCCCCGCGGAGCTGCTGGCCTTCGCACCGCCCGGCTGCGTCGCCGGATCCGCCTGGGGGCCCCGCATGGTCGCCTTCCTGGGCCGGTTGGAGGATCCGACCTTCCAGGCGCGGGCCCGCTGGGCCTCGATTCCCGAGGATGTGGGCGAGACCGAGGAGGGCTGAGCGCCCTAAGCCCCATCCTTCCGGAGCCCGTAGCCGACCCGTTCCACCTTGGAGAAGCCATGCCCCGCGCCGCCCTCTGCCTGCCCCTCGTGACCCTGCTCCTCCGGGCGGGGGACTCCGGCTTCGACACCCTGGAGAAGGCAGGTCGGTGGAAGGAACTCCGGGCCCGGGTGCAGGTCCAGCTGGTGGCCGCTCCCCGGGATCCTCAAGTCCTGCTCTGGTCCTCTCGGGTGAAGGCGGCCTTCGGGGATCTGGAGGGTGCCTTGGCCCAGGGCCGGGAGGCCCTGACCCTCGCGCCCCAGCAGGCGGACGTCCTCGCCCAGGTGGCCCTGGTGCTCGGCCAGAAGGCCAACCAGGAGACCAGCAAGCTCACCCAGTTCAGCCTGGCCCGGGAGATGAAGAAGCTGGGCGAGCAGGCCCTGGTCCTCCAGCCGGGCCACCCGGAGGCCACCCAGCTCATGGCCCGGTTCTACCGCATGGCTCCCGGGCTCATCGGGGGCGACAACGCCAAGGCCTGGAAGCTGGCCCAGGCCCTGGCCGATAAGGACCCCGCGCAGGGCTATCCCCTCTTGGCGGAGTTGGCGCTCATGGACAAGGAGGCCCCCAAGGCCGTGGCCTACTACCGGGAGGGCATCCAGAAGGCCGCCGACCCCTATGGGCCCCTGGTAGGTCTCGGCAATTACCTCGTGGGGGAGGCCGGCGAAGCGGAGGTGCCGGCCCTGCTCAAGCGCGCCATCGCCCTGCATCCCGAGCGGGCCGGAGCCCGGGGCATCCTCGCCTACCTCCAGGCGAAGCAGGGGAACCTCGCCGCCCTGGATGCCGGGCTGGTCGAGTGGGAACGCCTGACGCCCGGCAACCTCGGTCCCCACTACTACGCGGCCCTGGCCTTCCTCAAGGAGGGGCGGGAATTGCCCCGGGCCGAGGCCCTGCTGCGCCGTTACCTCACGGTGGAGCCGGAGGGGCAACGGCCCACCCATGCCCAGGCCTGGCGCCAGCTGGGGCTCAGCTTGGAGAAGCAGGGGCGCAAGCCCGAGGCCATCGCCGCCCTGGAATCGGCCCTGAAGCTCAATCCGAACCTGAAGTCCGCCCAAGGGGACCTCAAGCGCCTCAGGGGCTGACTCCGAGCCGATCCACGACGACGCCCTCCGGGGGAGGGTGCGTTCGTGGGCTGCCAGGCCGCGTGCGTGGAGGCCATCGGCCGAACGCCCAGCGGCAAGGTCGACGGAGGTTTAGACCAGGGCGACCAGCTCGATCTCGACCGGGGGCCCCACTCCATGGCCGGCAAAGCCGGACATGGGAGCACCCTCCGGGGGAGGGTGCGTTCGTGGGCTGCCAGGCCGCGTGCGTGGAGGCCATCGGCCGAACGCCCAGCGGCAAGGTCGACGGAGGTTTAGACCAGGGCGACCAGCTCGATCTCGACCGGGGGCCC
>DATFAX010000162.1:0-34384 GCA_035254125.1 Holophagaceae bacterium
CGGGCTCGGGCTTCTTGCAGGCCAGGCCAGCGCCCAGCGTCAGAACCGCGGCAAGGGAAATGATCTTGGTGGTCTTCATGATCTTCAGCCTCCGAAGGGCTAGGTTATCAGGGAAAAAGCGGCCGTAGGGCCAGGAATGAGGCGTTAACGTGATCGGGTCCACTTGGGGCTCTGGCAGTTGCCCAGCTCCGAAAGGCGCTGGATGGACTTGCCGGAGAGGTCCGTAGTGAAGAGCTGCATGGTGCCGAAGCGATTGCTGGTGAAGACCAGGCGCCGCTCATCGGGGCTCCAGGCGGGGGATTCCGAGGAGGAGACGCCGGTGGTGATCTGGTAGGCCTTACCCTCGCCCAGCTTGTAGACGAAGAGGTCGAATTTCCCCTCGAAGCGGCTCACATAGGCAATCTGGGCGCCGCTGGGGCTCCAGGCGGGGCTCTCGTTGTAGGCCCCCTCCTTGGTCAGGGCCCGGAGGTTGGAACCGTCGTCCTGCATCAGGTAGATTTGGGGCCCGCCCTCGCGATCGGAGGTGAAGGCGATCTGAGTGCCGCTGGGGTTCCAGCAGGGCGAGGTGTTGATACCGGCGCCATCCGTGAGGCGGCGGGCCCGGCCGGACTCCAGGTCCAGCACCATGACGTCGGCATTGCCCCGGCGATCCCCCTGGACGAAGGCGAGGCGCTTCCCATCAGGACTCCAGGCGGGGCTGAAACAGAGGCCCTCCTGCTTGGCGTTGGGATAGAGCCGCTCGAACGGCCCGTTGACCTTGCGTTGGCCCCAGATCTCGGGCGTGCCGCCCTTGTAGGTCACAAAGGCGAGCCGGCCGTCGGGAGCCACGGTGGGGGCCAGGGTGAGGCTGCCGAAGGAGGTGAGCTGAACAAGATTGGCCCCGTCGCGGTCCACCTGGAAGAGTTCCTTGACCCCCGGCGAGACCTGGCGGATGAAGACCATGCGCGTGGAGGCCACGCCCCGCTCGCCGGTGAGGGTCTTCACCAGGTCGTCGGCCACCAGGTGCGCGGTGCGGCGCAGCATGGGGGCCAGGGTGCGGGAAGTCTCCGCCGAAGCGCTGTAGTTCTTGGTGAACACCCCCTTGTCGGCCCGGGTGTCGAGCACCTGCAAGGCCAAGGTGAAGGCGCCGCTGGCGGCCCGGGAGGCCTTGGCCACCACGAGCCAGTCGGCACCGGCAGCGCTCCAGGCTTTGGCATCCGCCGAAGCGGGGGTGCGCTCCTTGAGCACGCCGAAGACCCCGCTGTCATCGAGATCCTTCTGGAGCACGGTGGTGAAGTCCTGACCGACGAGGGCATCCTCGACTCCGCTGGAGGCCACCGGGGCCATGCCCACTACCACCTTGGCTCCGCTCGTGGCGCTGATCACGACCTCGGACGGCTGCTGGGCCGACAGCACGAGGGCCGAGCAGAGCAGGAGGATTCGCGTGGCGACGCCCTTGATCATGCAGACTCCAGGTTGGTGTTCCAGGTTATCAGGTGCGCGCGTGGCCCTGGAGGTTCACGAGGTCCAGCAGGACCCGGGGCACCCCGAGCGGGTCAATGGCCCCCGTGGACGGCCAGCCGTTCCAGCAGGGGCCCGTTGGCCGCGGGAATGGCCAGGCGGTGGATCTCCTCCGGCGTGAACCAGCCCCAGGCCAGCTCCGTGCGGGGCACCTGCGCCGTGATCACCCGGTAGGGATGGAGGCGCACGGAGCGGGTTCCGTAGGCGTGGACGAGGGGTTCCAGAGCCTGGAGCTCCGCCACGCCGAGGGCCAGTTCCTCCTGGAGCTCGCGTCTGCAGGCCGCCTCAGGTGCTTCCCCGGGCTCCACCTTCCCCCCGGGGAACTCCCACAGCCCGGGGAGCACCTCCGCCTCCGGATCCCGCCGCTGCAGGAACCAGCGCCCGTCCCGCTCCAACAGGCCGAGGGCGACTTCAATCACCCAGGCCTTCCTGGTAGGCGAGCTGCGCGAGGCGGTCGGCGTAGCGTCGGCGCAGCGTCTCGACCCACACGAGCTTCAGCCGGCCGTAGTTGGGGCGCAGATCCGTCTCCACCCAGGTCTGCAGGTCCTTCACCGAATGGCAGCCACCCAGGGTCTCCAGGAGGATGGCCCGGACGGATTCGTCGGGCCTCTGGGCGGCGGCCACGGGGGCGTAGCTGAGCCTGTGAACACAAGAGGCGCCCAGTTCCTGGAGCCGTTCCTGGTGATCCTTGGTGCCGTAGCCCTTGTGCTGCCCGAAGCCGTATCCGGGAACCACTTCATCCAGCTCCACCATGAGCGCATCCCGATGCGCCTTGGCGAGAATGCTGGCAGCGGCCACAGCGCAGCTCGTGGCGTCTCCCTCCACGATGAGACGCTCGGGCAGGCCCGTCCTCGGGGCCTTGTCCCCGTCGATGAAGAGCAGCCTGGGACGAACCGTGACCTCCTGAACGGCCTTGCGCATGGCCCCCAGGGTCGCTTCGAGGATGTTCTCGCGGTCGATGGTGAGCACGTCCGCCTCGGCCACGGCCCAGGCGGCCAGGGAACCCTTCAATTCGGTGGCCAGCACGGCCCGGCGCTGGGGGCTCAGCTGCTTGCTGTCCCGGGCCTCGCGCAGCACGTGCCCCCATCGCTTCACGGAGTCGGGATCCAGCACCGCGCAGGCGGCCACCACGGGTCCCGCCCAGGCCCCGCGCCCGGCCTCATCGACACCGCCCCAGGCGGTGGCGGGCGGCACGTTTCCAAGGTCCCAGTCGAGCGGATTCATCCTGGATAGGGTAACCGGGCTTCGGAGCCCCGAGCCCCCCTCAACACTGCAAGGAGAACCACGCGATGAGCCAGGTGTCCAGCACACCGCGGAAGTGGCTCCTCGGAGGGCCCGGATGGTAGATGGCGCGGATGGGGACGTGGACCCAATTGAGCTGCCGATCCGCCGCCTTCATGGCCATCTCCATCTCGATGGCGAACCCATTCGACCGGAGGTCCAGGCGGTCCACGATGCGCTTTCGGATCATGCGGAATCCGCTCTGGCTGTCCTCCCACTTCACGCCCGCGATGCGTCCCAGGGTCCAGGAGCCCAAGGCGTTGGTGCGCCAGCGCTTGGGCGGGATCCGGTGACGATCCTCGAAGCGGCTGCCGATGAGGAAATCGCCCTCGGGATGCGCTTCAAGGCGGGCCAGGAACTTCCTGAAGTCCGCGGGGTCGTGCTGGCCATCCCCATCGATGAACAGGTACCAATCGAAATCATCCGGCCGCACGTGCCGGATCCCGGCCCGCAGCACCTGGCCCTTGCCCCCGCCCTGCCCCGCCTCAAGTCGCAGCACCTCCGCGCCGGCGGCCCGGGCACGCTCGCCTGTGCCATCGTTGGAGGCATCGTCCACCACGAGGATGCGGTGCAAGCCGAAAGTCCGGAGCCCCTCCACGACGGCGCCGATGTGCTCGGCCTCGTCGTGGGCGGCGATGATGGCGACGATCCTCACTTGCCCTTCGAATCGAGGGGCTTGGCCGTCACCGGGGGGGGCGCGGGGAAAGGCTGCCCCGTCCAGGCCTGGAAGGCGGCCTTCTGCAGGTCGGTGGCCAGGGGCGAAGGGAGGATACGGAGGTTGCGGCGGGGATCCTCCACCACCTTCACCTTCACCGAATTCACGCGACCCCGGTCCACGAAGCTCACCTCCGCCGACTTGCCCAGGCCCGTGTCGGCCAGGCGCTTGCGGACGTCCGTGGCCGACGTCGTGCGCCAGCCGTTCACGGCCAGGATCTCGTGGCCGAAACTGATCCCCGCCTCGGAGGCCGGGGTGCCGGGAAGCACGTTCGATACGGTGGGGGGCTCCGGGGCTCCGGGCGCCGCCGGGGCGAAGAGCATCCCCGTGAAGGCCCTGGCCCGGGCCACGGCATCCGGATCCTTCAGGTCCTCCGGCGAGAGGAGCTCCCAGGGGGCCTTGAGCTCCAGTTTGAGCCCGAAGGCCTGCTCGATGGGCTTGGGGTCCAACGGGGCCCGGCCCCGGATGAATGCGTCCCAGAACGGCCTGGGATCGAGGCCGGAGAGGGCCTTGAAGGCGGCCTGGATGTCGGTGTCGGTGACGCCTTTCGTCCCACGGGTCTTCCAGAGGTGCGCGAAGAGGTCATCGAGCCCCTTCGCCCCGCCCGTGCTGGCCCGGAGGGTCGCATCCATGACCCAACCCACCACTTCGCCCTTGTCGTAATACCCCACCGTGCTGTTCGGCGTGAACTCGTGGGGCTTGTACTGGCGGATCCAGCTGTCGAAGCTGCTCTCCTCCAGGGACTGCTCCGCCCAGCCCGCCCGCTGGATCTGGTTGGTCCACTCCGTGGCCAGGGAGCGGGAGACCTGGCCCCAGGGCACCACGCCGGCGCGGAGCACCAGGGCGTGCTCCATGTAGCTGGTGAAGCCCTCGTGGAACCAGAGCAGCCGGGTGTAATTCTCCTGGGCGTAGTCGAAGGGACCCAGCACGGGATCATGCATGGCCTTCACGTTCCAGACATGGAAGAACTCGTGGGCCACCAGGTTGAAGAGGCCGTAGTATCCATCCGCCTTCTCGAAGCGGAAGGGATCGCTTAGGAGGCTCGTGCTGGCCTTGTGCTCCAGGCCACCCCCCGTACGGGGGGAGAAGGTGATGAAGAATACGTAGCGCTTGAAGGGGAAGCCGCCGAAGATCCGACCCGCCTGGGCCACGATGGCCTTCGTCCCCTCCACCATGCGGGCCTCGTCCCCGTTGTGGGGGCCGTGCATCGCCAACTCGAAGCGGACGCCCTCGAGATCGAAGGCGTGGAGACGGAAGGGCCCCACTTCGAAGGGGCTGTCGATCAGGTCGTCGAAGTCCGCAGCCCGGTGGGCGCCGCCGTCGGAATCGAGGCCCGTGGCCACGTTCCATCCCTTGGGGAAGCCTTCGAAGCGCAGGGCCCAGGGCCGCCCCTTCTGCCCCTCCGGCACCATGAAGGTGGCGGCGGGAATCACCTGGGCGTGGGTGGCGTCGATATGGTTGGTCCGCACGGTGAGTTCATTGCCATAGACCCGGTAGCGGACCACCAGGCCATCCTTCGACGCCGGCAGGGGCCAGCGCTGCTTGTCCAACTTGGTGGTCAGGGGCGCTTCGACGGGGCCCCGCACGAGGCGAACACGATCCACGAGGCGGGCATAGTCCCGGATCAGGTAGGAGCCCGGCGTCCAGGCCGGCATTTCCAGGGCCCCGGCCTTGGCCGTGGCCTGCGCTGGGATCCGGAGTTCCACCTCGAGCTGGTGCTGGGACAGGTCCAGCGGCCGGACCACGGCCTTGATGGGGGCTGCGGCCTTCTTCGTCTGGGCCATGGCGAGCCCTCCCAGGAGTGATGCTAGAACGATGCTGAGCGCCTTGCGCAAGACGGTTCCCTCTCGGATGGCGTTGACGGCCCTCAGGCCTGGAGACCCCGCAGCCACCGGCGCACGGCCCAGCGGAGCTCGGCGTCATCGATGACGTATTCGGGATGGCGGATGCGCTCCTCCATGAGGGCGCCGAAGATGCCCGTGAAGATCATCATCTCCTTGCGGGCCTGCTCGAAATCGAAGCCGTAAGCCTGGTGCACGAAACGACCCACGGGCGCGATGGTGCGTTCCACCAGGGGCATGAGGTCCCGGAATCCGCTGTCGGGGCTGGGAACGGCGATGGAGCGGAGCACGAAGCCCGTGAACTCGGGCGTTTCCATCAGCAGGTCCACATAGCCCCGGGCGATGCGGAAAGCGGCCTCCTCGATGGCTTCGGGCCCATTCAGTTCCTCGGCCAGCACCCGGGCCACCACGGCTTCCATGCGGTGCTCCAGCACGGAATGGGCCACTAGGCAGAGCTGCCGGAACAGGCCCTCCTTGCTCCCGAAGTGGTAATAGAGCGTGGGCTTGGAGACACCGGCCTCCTCGGCCACCTCCCGCACCTGCACGCCGTCGTAGCCCCGGGAGGCGAAGTGGGTGAGGGCCACCAGCAGCAGGGTGGCCTTGAGGTCCCCCCCCTTGGCCAGACGGTCCAGGGCCTCACGGAAGCCCATGCCCTCGTGGACCCACAGGGCCTCCGGGCTGAAGACGGGGGTCATCTCGTGGGGATTGTGGGGGCTGTAGCTGGCCATTCGCAGACTCGCAGGGAGTGGTGTGACAGTCATGTTACCGGGATTCAGGCCCATTCCGCTCAGTGGACGGCGGATCTCCAGGCGAGCCCCGACACCACCTCGGCTTCCCGGTCCAACCACCAGTCCATGCGGGCATCGGCGCCGGGAAAGCGCTCCTGGGCGAGCCTCAGGTAGGTGAGGGCGTGACCCGCCTCGCAGCGCTCCAGTTCCAGGAGGAAGGCCAACCATTGGGGATCCCCGAGCTCCGGGTGGGCCTGGGCGGCCTGCTCGATGAGCCAGAGCCGCTCGCAGCTGCGCGCCTCGATGAGGCTCCCGATGAGGAGACGATCCAGGAGGGGGTCGGCCCCCCGGTCCTTGTCCTTGGCCGCCAGCAGCCCCTGGGCGTGACGGTTGCCCCGGTCCGGGCGCAGCTTCCACCCGAAAGTGTCCAGGGCTTCCAGGACCTTCCGGAAGTGCTGGGCCTCCTCCTCGGCCAACCGGCTGAGGAGGATGGCCGGGCGGATCTCGTCGGGAAAGGCATGCACCAGGGAGAGGGCCGTGAGGGTGGCCTTCTTTTCGTTGTGGGCATGGTCCGACAGGAGGCCCGCGGGGTCCCGGAGCGCGGACTCGGCCCACTCGGGCGGGGTCCAGGCGCGCAGGGGGAGCGGCGGCTTGAAGGTCACAGGGCCCCCAGCTTGAGGAAGATCTCGCGCCACTCCGCGGGCAACGCCTCGGCGTCGGCGGCAATGGTGGGTTGATCCCCCCGCACGAAGGGCCCGGTGCGGCCCGCTTCGCCCTGGGCGGCCACATTGCGGAGGGTGGCCTCGGCCAGGGGCAGGAAGCCGCGCCCGGGCAGGGTGACCCCCCGTGCCGCCATCAGGGCCTGCGCCCCCAGCCAGAGCGTGGCGGCGTGGCCTGAGGTGAGTACCGCGCAGGCGTGGTAAAGCGCCTTCAGCTGCGGATCCAGGGCGAACGGGAGGAAGCCCAGTTCCGCGAAGGCCGCCGTGAGCCAAATCGGTGGGTCGCCATCCAGGGCCAGGGGCGTCCCTTCCCAGGGTTCCGCGGTGCCATTGAAGCTCGTGAGGGGGTGGAGCCCGGGGATCCCGGGAAGGTGCAGGCTCCCGCTCAGGTGGGCGCAGCGGCCCGGAAACGCCTCGGCCAGCGCCGCCACGGCCCGATCGGGGACCGCCAGCAGCACGAACCCCCCGGGACGGGCCTCGTGGGGGAGGAGTTCCACCCTCCCGCCCCAGGCGGCAGCCAGGGCACGACCGGCCTTGCCACGGCCGAGGATGGAGAAGGGATGGCTCACCGCTCCAGCATGAGGCAAGCCGGGAGGAGGCTGGAAGGGTCTGTTCCCCGGATCGGCAGGCTCTACCGGGGTTCCGCCATCGGCCCTAAAGTACCGGAATGGAGTGGGCCCTTCCCCCGGCGGTGTCCTGGCCGCGTTTCCTCCGCCTCCTCCGGAAGGCGGATCCGCCCCCGGGCTGGCTGGAGGAGGCCGCGGCCCTGCCGGAGCTGCGCAAGCGTCCCCTGTTGATGCGGTGGATCGCCCAGCATCCCAAGGCGCCGGCCCACCTCCGGACCGGAATCCTGGGGCGCCTGCCCTGGCGCGCGCTGGCCGCCATCGCCCAGGACCCGGCCGCCCATCCCCAGGCCCGGGCCCAGTCCGTGGACAAGCTCCAGCACCTCTGGCCCACGCTCACCACCGGGGAGCGCCGCAGCCTGGCCCCCTTGGCCCCCCGCCAGCTCTGGCCGATGATCTGGCGCGTGCGGGACCCGGGTGTCCTGGCGGCCTTCCTGCACCACCCCCGACTGCCCCTGGAACACCTGATGGCCCTCGTCCAGCCGCCCCTCCAGCCCGGCCACCTGGAGGCCCTCACGGCCTCCCCGTGGCTGGGGGCCGAGCCCCTGGGCTTCCAGGTCCTGGAGACGCTGGATCGGGGCCTCGAGGAGGGGCTCCCCGGCCTCGTCCTGGGCCATGCCGCCCCCTGGATCAAGGCCCTCTCGCCGGAGGCCCGGCTGCGGGCGGCCAGCCGCCTGACCCATCCTCCCCTGCGAAGGGTGTGCAGGACTTGGGCCGTCCCCGCCGCGCCCGAAGAGTATTAGGCATGTCAGCTTCCCAGGGCCCCCACTCCGCCTTCCGGCTCCAAGCCGAGATGGAAGCGCTGCGGAACACCTTGGAGCGGCTGGCCTCGGGCACGCCCCTGAATCGCTTCCTGGAAGACCTCTGCCTCTCCCTGGAGGGTCTCCTGGAGGAAGGGCGTTGCTCCGTCCTCCGCCTGGATGAGCAGGGTAAGGTCGTCCGCCACTGCGCCGGCCCGAGCCTTCCCGCCCCCTACATGGCCCTCATCGACGGGTCCCCCATCGGCCCGAAGGCGGGTTCCTGCGGCACGGCGATGCACCTGCTCAAACCGGTGGTGGTGGAGGACATCGCCTCCGATCCCCTCTGGGAGGACTACCGGGCCGCGGCCCTGCCCCACGGCCTGAAAGCCTGCGCGTCCATTCCCATCGTGGACCCCCAGGGGCACGCCCTCGGGGCCTTCGCCATCTACCACGCGGAGCCGGGTCCCTTCGAGCCCAGCGATCTCGCCACCCTCCAGCGATTCACCGACATCGCCTCCCTCGCCATCCGCATCAGCCAGCGCGACGAGCGGTTGCGCACCGAGGAACTCCGGCATCGCGCCCTCGTGGAGCATTCGGGGGATGGCATCTTCTACTTTGATGCGGAGAACGGGGTCATCCTCGAGGCCAACCCCGCCTTCCACCGGATCCTGGGGTATGGGACGGGCGAATTGGAGGGCCGGAACCTCGTGGAGATCGTGGGCCACGACCCCGCGAGCGTGAAGGCCAACATCGAGGCGACTCTCGCCAAGGGCTCCCATTCCCTTGGTGAGCGGAACTACCGCCGCAAGGACGGCACCCTCATCCCCGTGGAAGTCTCCGCCGCGGCCCTGGACTTAGGCTCCCACACGATCTTCTCCGTCATCGCCCGGGATGTGGGGGACCGCAATCGGGCCCAGGAGGCCCTGCGGCTGAGCGAGGCCCGCCTCCAGGAGGCCCACCGCCTCGGCAAGCTCGGGCACTGGTCCTTCGATCTGGGTACGGGTCAGATCACCTGGTCCGATACGGTCTACCAGATCTTCGACCGCGACCCGGCCCTGGGTCCGCCCAGCTACGCGGAATACCTCGCCCTGCTCCACCCCGAAGAACGGGCCGGGCACGAAGCCCGCGTGGCCGCGGCCATGGCCGGCCAGGGCCATCCGAGCTTCGACCTCCGGACCCTCACCTCGGATGGCAGGATCCGATGGCACCGGGGGCAAATGCATCCCGTGATCACCGATGGGAAGGTGACAGGGCTCTACGGTGTGGCCCAGGACATCACCGACCAGAAGGAGGCCGAAGCCCGCCTGGAGCATGCCGCCCGCGACCTCAAGGCCATCATGGATCAGGCCTCGGATGGCATCTTCGTGGCCGATGGCACCACGCGATACCTCGACGCCAACCGCCGGGCCCTGGAAATGGTGGGCTACACCCATGCGGAACTCACCCAGCTCGGCATTCGGGATCTGATACCCCCCGAGGAGCGGGATCAGCTACCCGATCGGGTGCAGGCCCTGGAATCCGGTCGGCCCTACCTCGTGGAGCGCACCCTGGTGCGCAAGGACGGCTCCCGGTTCTGCGCCGAGATCAGCGCCCGCAAGCTGGAGGATGGTCGCTACCTCTCCATCTGCCGGGACGTCACCGAGCGCCGGGAGGCGGAAGCCCGCCTCCGGCAAGCCGCCCAGGATCTCGACGAGGCCCAGGACCTTGGGCACCTCGGCAGCTGGGCCCTGGAGCTGTCCACCGGGCAAGTTCGATGGTCCTCCACCATGTACCGGATCCTGGGCCGCGACCCGGCGCTCGGCCCCCTGGATACCCAGGCCGGGGAGCGGTTCTTCGATCCCGACGGCACCCGGGGCTTCCGGGCCTCCCTGGAACGCATGATCTCGGAGGGCGGCGGCGAAGAGGGCATCTTCACCGTGGAGGTCCCCGGTCAAGGGAGGCGATTCTTCCGAAGCACCATCCGGGCCGTCTCGGAAGAGGGACGGGTGGTGGCCCTCCGGGGCATCCTCCAGGACATCACGGAGCGGGAGGAGGCCCTCCGGCGCCAGGCCCGCAGCGAGGCCTCCTTCCGTCACCTCTTCGACCTGAATCCCGCCCCCATGGTGCTCAGCCGGCCTTCAGACGGCACCATCCTCCTGGCCAACGCCTCCGCCTATCGCCTCTTCCAACTCACGCCCAGCGAAGTGGAGCGGAAGCGCACCGTGGACTTTTTCGCCCACCCCGAGGATCGCCAACGTCTCCTGGCCGAACTGGCCGATCATGGCACCGCGAGGGACTTCAGCCTGGAGATGGTGGTCCACGGTGAGCACCGGCAGATCCTCCTGTCCGCCGCCATGCCCGATTACCTCGGCGAGAAGGCCATCCTCGTGGCCCTCACGGACATCACGGACCGGGCCCGGGAGGAGGAATCCCAGCGCCAGGCCCAGAAACTGGAGAGCCTGGGGCTCCTGGCCGGTGGCATCGCCCATGACTTCAACAACCTCCTCACCTCGCTGTTGGGAAACCTCGGACTCGCCCAGTTGCACTTGCCGGACCAGAGCACCGCAGCACCCTACCTCTCCGACATGGAGACGGTCATCCAACGCGCGGCGGATCTGGCCCGCCAGATGCTGGCCTACAGCGGACGGGGCAAGTTCCGGCAGGAGCCCGTGGACATCAACCACCTCGTCCGGGAGATGACCCACCTCCTCTCGGTGGGCATCCCCAAGCGCATCCAGCTGAACCTCGACCTCGATCCCGGCCTGCCCCGGGTCCAGGGCGACCCTGTGCAACTCCAGCAGGTGGTGATGAACCTCGTCACCAACGCGTCCGAGGCCATCGGCGACCAGAACGGGTCCATCCGCATCCGCACCGAGCGGCGCCGCCTGGATGCCCAGGGGCGGGCCCATTTCGCCGTGGGCAGGAGCCTCCCGGATGGCGATTACCTCTGCATCGAAGTGGAGGACTCCGGCGCCGGCATGTCGCCGGAGGTGCTGGCCCGGATCTTCGACCCCTTCTTCACCACCAAGGCCACGGGCCGCGGCCTGGGCATGTCCGCCCTCATGGGCATCCTCACCGGGCACAAGGCCGGGCTCTCCATTGAAACCGCCCTTGCCAAGGGCACCCGGTTCAGGGTGTGGTTCAGCCCCCTCGAGGACGACGCGGGACATGGCACCGCGGCCAGCGCTTCCGCACCCACCACCTCCTACCGGGGGCGCGTGCTCGTGGTGGACGACGAGGCCTCGGTGAGGGCCAGTGCGGGAGCCCTGCTGCGGCACCTCGGATTCGAAGTGGAAGAGGCGGCCGATGGGCAGGTGGCCGTGGAGCGCCTCGCCGAACTGGATGGCTCCTGCGATCTCGTGCTCCTCGACCTCACCATGCCGCGCATGGACGGCCGGGAGGCCCTTGGTCACCTCCGGGCCCGCTGGCCCTGGGTCCCCGTGATCCTCTCCAGCGGTTACTCCGAACAGGCCGGCACCCTGGACTTGGGCGGTCCGGGTGCCTACCTGCCGAAGCCCTATCGCGTGGCCGACCTCAAGGAGGCCCTGGCCAAGGCGCTGGGACGTTAGGCGCCCACGGGCACCTTCACCCGCCGCACCACTTCGGCCATGGCCCGCTCGATGCCCGTGAAGATGTCCGAGAGCCGGGCGTCCCCGAACATGTAGGCGGGGGTGGTCACCAGGTTGAGGGCTTCGTCCACGGCGATCCCCCGGGGCGAGTCGTGGCGCTCATGGGTGCTCCCCAGGGATTCGATGGCCCCGGCGGCGCCTTCGTCATTGCCGATGGTCAGGGTCCCCTTCCGCCCCAGCTTCGCCAAGGCCATGGCCAGCAGGGCCGGGGCGATGCAGATGGCCCCCACCGGCTTCCCGGCGTCGAGGAAGTCCTTCAGGAAGGCGACCACGTCGGCGCGGACCTCGCCCTCGGCTCCCTTGAACGCGAAAGTGCAGAGGTTCTTGGCCACGCCGAAGCCCCCGGGGATCACGAGGGCGTCGAAGTCCGACGCCTGGGCCCGCGCCAGGTCCATCACCTCGCCCCGGGCGATGCGACCCGCCTCGCTCAGCATGTTCCGCCGCTGCCCGGCCACCTCCCGGCCCGTGAGGTGGTCCACCACATGGTGCTGGTCCGCGTTGGGGGCCAGGCACTGCACCTTGACCCCGTGTTGATCCAGGGCCAGCAGGGCGAGCACCGCTTCCCGGATCTCGGAACCGTCGAGGTGACCGGAGCCGGCGAGCAAAACGGCAACGCGGGGAGTGGCCATGGGGACCTCCGGAGGGATGGAATCCCATGATGGGTCCGCCCAGGGGGCTTGTCATGGGGCGCGGCCCGTCAATGCGATAGTTGTCCCATGCGCCTGCCCTCCGCCGCCCCCAATGCCCTGGCCCGCCGCCACGCGGAGTTGAAGGCCGGTGGCCGCGTGATCCTGGATCTCACCCTCAGCAATCCCACCCGGGCGGGATTCGACTACCCGGAGGAAGCCATCCGCACCGCCCTCGCCGACCCCGGCGTGATCACCTATCAACCGGAGGCCCTGGGCCCCGGGCGGGCCCGGGAGGCCGTGGGGCGCTTCCATGGGGTCGATCCCTCCACCGTGATCCTGAGCGCCTCCACCAGCGAGGCCTACGGATGGCTTTTCAAACTCCTCACGGACCCCGGGGACGACCTGCTGGTGCCCAGCCCCAGCTATCCCCTCTTCGACCACCTGGCGGCCCTGGAGGGCCTGCACACCCGCGCCGTGCCCTCCTTCCTCACCGACCGCTGGCACCTGGACCTGGGCGCCCTCGAAGCCGGCGTGACCCCCCGGACCCGCGCCGTCATCGTGGTGAGCCCCAACAACCCCACCGGCGGCTGCCTGGATGGGGCGGAATGGGAGGCCCTCACAGGGATCTGCGCCCGGCATGGGCTCGCCCTGATCGTGGACGAGGTCTTCGCGGACTATCGCCTTGAGCCGGGGCCCGGGGCCCTGCCCACCTCCCTCACGGCCCCGGAGCCCCCGTGCGAGACCTACGTCCTCTCGGGCCTCTCCAAGGTGGCCCTGCTTCCCCAGTTGAAGGTGGGCTGGACGCTGCTGCGGGGCCCCCGGCTCGCGGAACGGCGCGAATCCCTGGAGCTCATCGCCGACCAGTACCTCAGCGTCAGCGCCCCCGCGGCCCTGGCCCTGCCTGCCCTCCTCAAGCTGGCACCCGGCCTGCGGGACCAGGCCCTCGCCCGCCTCCGGGCGAACCTCGCGGAACTGGATCGACAACTCCCCGGCCATCCCCACCTCTCCCGCCTGCCCGTGGAAGGGGGCTGGTCCGTGATCCTGCGCCTCCCGGCCATCGAGGAGGATGAGGCGGTGGCCCTGCGGCTGCTGGAGGCCGGGGTCGCCGTGCACCCGGGCCACTTCTTCGACCTCCCCTCCCGAGGTTTCCTGGTCCTGAGCCTGCTGACGCCCCCCACCACATGGGATGAAGGATTGAGGAGAGCCCTCCCGCTCCTTGGGTCATAATCCCCCCAACATGGCCTCCAACTGCCCCTCCTGCGCAGCCCCCCTCGCCTTCCGGCCGGGCACCATGGTGTCCGTCTGCAAAGCCTGCGGATCGCTCTGCGCCCGCACGGATCGCGACCCCCAGTTGATCGGGAAGGTGGCCGCCCTGCTCGAAACGGGCTCCCCCCTCGCCGTGGGCGCCACCGGCCGCTTCGCCGGCCGGGCCTTCACGGTGGCCGGACGCATCCAGATGGCCCATCCCCTGGGCGGCGTGTGGGATGAGTGGTACCTCGCCTTGGAGGATGGCCGGTGGGGATGGCTGGCCGAGTCCCAGGGCAAGTTCCTCCTGACCTTCCGCCATCCCGCCAAATCCCCGGTGCCCCCCTTCGAGGCGCTGCAGTCGGGTCGGGAGCTGGACCTTGGGGAGGAGGGGCACTGGGCCATCCAGGAGGCCAGCGAGGCCCGCGTGGCTGGGGCCGAAGGCGAGATCCCCTGGCGCGTGGCCATGGACGAGGGCTTCCGCTTCGCGGACCTGAGCGGCCCCGGTGGCTCCTTTGCCACCCTGGATTACTCCGAAATGCCCCCCGCCCTCTACCTGGGCCGGGAAGTGCCCTTCGCGGACCTCCACCTCCACGGGGTGGACGCGCCCCCGCCCGCGGCCACCCGACGGGATCTGGCCCTCAACTGCCCGAACTGCGCCAGCCCCCTGAAGCTGCGGGCGCCGGACCAGACCGAGCGCGTGGCCTGCCCCAGCTGCAATGCCCTGCTCGGCTGCGCCGCGGGCAAACTGACCTTCCTCCGCAGCCTCAAGCAGCCCCACCCCGACATGCGCATCCCCCTGGGCCAGGAGGGCACCTTGCGCGGCCAGAAGGTGGTCTGCGCGGGGCACATGGTGCGCTCCTGCACCGTGGACGGCATCGACTACCCCTGGGGCGAGTACCTCCTCCTGACCAGATCCCACGGGATCCTGTGGCTCGTCGAGAGCGACGGCCACTGGAGCGTGGCCGAGGCCGTCAGTGCTGGGGATGCGCCCGCCGGTGGATCCTACGCCCGCAGCTTCACCTGGAAAGGCGGATCCTATCGCCGCTTCCAGGACGTCACCGCCGTGGTGCGGGGCGTCTGGGGCGAGTTCACCTGGAAGGTGGAGTTGGGGGAGCAGGCCGACATCGCCGAGTGGGTCTCACCTCCCACGAGCCTCAGCATGGAAGTTCAGAAGCACCAGGGCGGAGGCTCCGAGGTGAACTGGACCCTCAGCACCTACCTGGAGCCCGCCGAAGTTCAGGCGGCCTTCGGCCTCAAAGATCCGCTCCCCTCACCCCGGGGGGTCGCGTCCTTCCAACCCAATCCCCACAAGGGCCGGCTCCGGGAGATCGGCACCTGGATGGCCGTGGCCCTCCTCATCCTGCTCGGGCTCATCGCCGTCCAGAGCATCACCCACCGGAGCGCCCTCGTGTGGGGCCAGCAGGTGAACCTGGAGGAGGCCTTCCCCCAGCTGAAGCGTTCTCCAGCCGTCCCGCAGCCCGGGGCCCGACGCCCCGTGCGCCCCCCCGCCACGTCCGATCCCGCCGCTCCCGCGCCCGAAGCCCAGGATCCCGTCCTCGTCGTGGGTCCACTCGAGATCAAGGAGGGCCACAAAAACCTCGCCTTCACCCTGGAAACCCCCGTGGACAACCAGTGGATCGGGATCGAAGGGGCCCTCGTCAATGAGGAGACGGGTCTCGTGGAAGCCTTTGAAGTGGCTTCCAGCTACTACCACGGTGTGGACGACGGCGAGAGTTGGAGCGAGGGCAGCCGCCGCGAGACGGTCTACCTCTCCGCCCTGCCCGAGGGCCGCTACATGCTGCGGCTGGCCCCCCAGTGGGACGGCGCCCTGCCCCCCGTCCGTTCCATCAGCATGGAGCTGCGCAGCGGCGTGATGCACCTGCCCTACATCGGCCTCGCCTTCGCGGCAATCCTCCTGGGCCCCTTGCTCCTGCTGTTCAAGGTCATGGCCTTCGAGGGCCGCCGCTGGCAGGAGAGCATGTACGGCACCTCCAACATGGCTTCCGGATCGGAGGATTGATGCGCGCCCTCTACGCCCTCTTCCTGCTCGCGGGCTTCGGCCTCGCCGGTTCCAACGCCTTCCTCGGTCGCGAGTACTTCGGCTCCCGCCGCCGCATGGAGCTGCCCCCCAACGTCCGCCAGACCCCCGGCGCCTGGCGCACCTTCCTTCACAACAACGGATTCCGAGGAGGCAAGTGATGAACGGCTACGACCTCATGGGACATGTCCAGACGGCGGTGGTCTTCGCCGGCCTGGGCCTGGTGCTCTTCGCCATCATGTGGCTCCTAATCGTGAAACTCACCCCCTTCTCCATCCGCAAGGAAATCGAGGAGGACCAGAACATCAGCCTCGCCGTGCTCATCGGCTCCGTGTTCCTGAGCATCGCCATCATCCTGGCGGCCGCGATCCATGGATGACGTTTCGGGAGGCGCGGCCTCCAGCCACCTGCACCCCGCCTCCCACCTGAAAGCCGCCCCGCTCTTCCTGAGCGTGCTGCTCATCGCGGCCTGCGGACTCATCTACGAACTCGTGGCGGGCACCCTCAGCAGTTACCTGCTCGGTGACAGCGTGCTGCAGTTCAGCACGGTGATCGGCGTGTACCTCTCGGCCATGGGGCTCGGAAGCTGGCTCAGCAAGTACGTGCACCGCAACCTGGCCCGCCGCTTCGTGGAAATCGAGCTCGCCGTGGCCCTGGTGGGCGGCACCTCCGCCCCCATCCTCTTCCTGGCCTTCGCCCGCACCCACGCCTTCCGGCCCCTGCTCTACGGGGAGGTCATCGCCATCGGAACGCTGGTGGGCCTGGAGATCCCCATCCTCATGCGGATCCTCAAGGACCAGGTGCGCTTCCGGGACCTCGTGGCCCACGTGCTCACCCTGGACTACATCGGCGCCCTCTTCGCCAGCCTGCTCTTCCCCCTGCTCTTCATGCCCAAGCTGGGCCTGGTGCGCACCTCCCTCCTGTTCGGCCTGCTGAACGGGGTCGTCGGGATCTGGGGCACCTACCTCCTCCGGCACCAGATCGGGGAGGTCTTCTGGTTGCGCCTCAAGGGCCTGCTGGCCTGCCTCCTGCTGCTCGTCGGCGTCGTGGAGGCCAAGCGCTTCACGCTGGCCGTGGAGGAGGAGGTCTTCGCCGACGAGATCGTCTACGCCAAGGAGAGCCCCTACCAGCGCATCGTCCTGACCCGGGGCCGCGGCAGCTTCCAGCTCTTCCTCAACGGCAACCTTCAGTTCTCCTCCGCCGACGAGTACCGCTATCACGAGGCCCTCGTGCATCCGGCCTTCGCGGCGCGGCCCCATGCCCAGCGCGTGCTGGTGTGCGGGGGCGGCGATGGCCTCGCCGTGCGGGAGATCCTCAAGCATCCTGAGGTGAAGGAGGTCGTGCTCGTGGACCTGGATCCGGCCATGACGATCATGGCCCGCACTCAGCCCCTGCTCCGTTCCCTCAATGGCGGATCCCTGGACGATCCCCGGGTGAAGGTCATCAACGCCGACGCCTTCGTGTGGCTCTCGGAGGAGAAGAGCGAGGCCTTCGACGTGGCCTTCGTGGACTTCCCCGATCCCAACAGCTTTGCCCTGGGGAAGCTCTACACCACGCGCTTCTACCGCCTGCTCAAGGGGCGCCTGAAGCCCGAGGGCATCGTCTCCGTGCAGAGCACGAGCCCCCTCATGGCCCGCCAGAGCTACTGGTGCGTGGCCACCACCCTGGAGGCCAGCGGCTTCAAGGTGCGGCCCTACCACCTGGCCGTGCCCTCCTTCGGCGTGTGGGGTTACATGCTCGCCAGCCCCGGGGATTTCGAGGTGCCCACCCGCACGTTGCCCGGCCTGCGCCACCTCACGGACGAGGCCATGGTTGCCATGTTCGCCTTCCCGGCCGACATGAGCCGGGTACCGGCCGAAGTGAACCGCCTCGACAACCAGGTGCTCGTGCAGGCCTACACCCGGGAATGGAAACGCTGGTCATGAAGCGGCGCACCTTCCTCGCCACGGCGGCCGCCGCCGTGGCCCTGTCCTGCAAGCGCAAGCCCGCTTTCGAAGCCGCCCTGGTGGCACCCGACATGGCCACCGGCCATCGCCTGCGCCAGGGTGGCCTCCCGGAGCCTGAACGCTGGGAGGAAGTGCCCGTGCTCATCGTGGGTGGCGGGATCGCCGGCCTCTCGGCGGCCTGGCAGCTGGATCGGCTGGGGCTCGCCGACTTCCGCATCCTGGAACTGGAGTCCGCCCCCGGTGGCACCGCCCGCGGCAGCCGCAACGGCATCAGCCCCTTCCCCCTGGGCGCCCACTACCTCCCGGCCCCACCCAAGGCCCACGCGGCCCTGGTGGAATTGCTCGCCGAGGCGGGCGCTGTGGAAGCCCTCGGTCCCGATGGTGAGCCCCGCTACGCGGAGCAGATGCTCGTGCGCGAGCCCGAGGAGCGCATCTTCGCCGGCGGCCAGTGGTGGGAGGGCCTCTACTTCCAGGCCGGCGCCAATGCCGAGGACCTGCGCCAGCTGCGGGCCTTCCAGGCGGAGGTGGACCGCCTCGCGGGCTGGCGCGATGCCCAGGGCCGCTCCGCCTTCGCGCTGCCCCGGGCTCAGGGAAGCGATGCGCCGGAGATCCGGGCCCTCGATCGCCTCACCCTCGCCGATTGGTGCAATGAGCGGGGTCTCACGAGCCCGCGCCTGCGCTGGATGCTGGACTACGGCTGCCGGGACGACTACGGGCTCCACTTCGACGAGACCTCCGCTTGGGCGGGGCTCTTCTACTTCGCCGCCCGGCAGCAGGGCCCCCGGGACCGCAGCCGCCCCCTGCTGGCCTGGCCCCAGGGCAACGGCTTTCTCGTGGAGCACCTGGCCGCGAAGGCGGGCGCCCGGCTCCGCACAGGGCAGGCCCTGGCGTCCCTCCGGTCCGTGGACGCCGGGGTGGAGGCCCGAGTGCTGGAGGTGGCCTCGGGCCGAATGGTCGGCCTGCGGGCCCGCCGCGCCATCTTCGCGGGGCCCCTCCACGTGGCCGGCGCGGTGGTGGAGGGACTCCGGGTCGCGCGCGGCCCCGTCCTCGCCGCCTTCCAGCGCAGCCCCTGGCTCGTGGTGAACCTCACCCTCCGCACCCGGCCGAGGGAGGTCGGCTTCCCCATGGCCTGGGACAACGTGCTGCGGGACTCCCCCTCCCTGGGCTACGTGGTGGCCACCCACCAGCGTGGGCTGGATGCGGGCCCCACGGTGTGGACGTGGTACCACCCGTTCACGGGCGAGGAGAAGGCGGACCGGGCGCGCCTCTTCGCCATGGATGCCATGGCCTGTGCCGAGATGGCCCTGACGGATCTGGAACGCGCCCACCCCGAGATTCGCGAGCTCGTGGCCCGGGCGGATGTGGCCCGGTGGGGCCACGCCATGGTGCGGCCCCGCCCGGGGTTCTGCTGGAGCGAGGCACTGGTGGAGGCTCGGCAGCCCTTCGGCCCCGTGCACTTCGCCCACACGGAGCTCAGCGGCCTGGCGCTCTTCGAAGAAGCCTTCGACCACGGTCTGCGCGCGGCCGGCGAGGTGAGGGACGCCCTTCAGCGCTCCGGTTCGAGGAGGACGTAGCCCCGCCCGCCTTCGTTCCAGGCCCGGGCCTGGAGCTGGCCTTCCACGTGCTGGGAAGCGCCGGGCGTGGTGCCGCAGCCCTCCAGGGGCCCGGAAAAGACATAGAGGGCCCGGCCATCCCGGAAGCGGTAGTGGGCCACCTTCCGGCCCTGGACGGCGCAACCGCGCCCGCCCAGCATGCCGGCTTCGCCCACGCAGGCGGGGATGGGGGCGGTGAAGCCCACGTGGTGGAGGGCCCAGAGGCCACAGGCCTTGTCCGTGCAGTCCCGACCCGCGAAGTCGAGGCCCTGGACGGTGCGGAAGTTCTGGGAGGTGGCGTTGAGCAGCTCCGGCAGGGCCGCCGCAGCCACCGTGGGCCCGGGACGCAGGCCGCGGCCCACGTAGACCCCCGCCCCCACGGTGACCAGCAGGGCCGCGGCCACGAGGAGCGGGCGGTAGTCGAAGGTCCGACCCTGATCCCGCTTCCGGGCCTCGGCCAGCAACCGTTGGCGCAGGTCGGCCGGGGCGCCTTCGCCGCGCAGGGCCTCGCGGAGGGCGTCGTCGAGCTTGCGGGGTGCGGTCATGCCACACCTCCCTTCAGCTGGGGTTCCAGCAGGGTCTTCAGCGCCAGTTTGGCGCGGTGCAGGCGGCTCTGGACCGTTCCCAGCGGGAGGCCCAGCACCTGCATGATCTCGTCGTAGCTCAGTTCCTGCTGGAAGCGCAGGAGGAGGATCTCCCGGGCGCTCTCGGGCAGCTGGGCCAAGGCCCCGGGCAAGCCCTCCAACAGCACCGGATCCAGGCCCGGTTCCTCGGGTTCCTCGCCGGGCAGTTCGTCCCACTCCCCGCCCTCCAGGGCCACGATGCGGGAGCGGGAGCGGTATTCCGCCGTGATCTCATTGCGCAGGATGGCCAGCAGCCAGCCCCGCACGGCACCGGGATCCCGCAGCTGGTGCAGGCGCTCGAAGGCCTTGAGAAAGGCTCGCTGCACCGCATCCTCGGCCACGTCCTTCTGGCGGGTCCAGGCCATGGCGAAGCCATGCAGGGCATCAAGGTGCCCCTCCACCAGGGCTTCGCAGGTGAGGGTCATGGGCCTCCGGAACTCCGATTCAACCATGGCCCGGGCGGGCCCGCCCATCGGGAATTCCAGGGTGCCCGCCCGGCTGGTCATGATCGGTTCCTACTGCTTCTTGGTATCGGCGGCCTTCTTGTCGCAGCAGGCGCCCTTCTCCTTGCAGCAGGCCTTGTCCTTGCACTCGGCCTTGGCCTTCTCGCCCTTGGCGGGGGCGTCCACGGCGGCCATGGCGGCGACGGAGCCCAGGATCAGGGCGGCGGCAAAAGCGGTCAGCTTCTTCATGGGGATCTCCTGGCGGCACGGGGGCCGATCTGAAGGATGGATGCGCCACCGGGTGATTTGTTCCACCATCTCCCCATGGCCCCCCAGCCCTGGCTCTTCTCCCCCCGATTGGACCTGCTGGCCTTCGGCGGGAGCTTCCTGCTGGCCCTGGCCGTCGTGGCCGCCGGGGCCGCCATGGGACGACTGGGGGACCCCTTGCCCCTGGGCCTTTGGCTGCTGCTGGTGGTGGGGGTGGACGTGGCCCACGTCCATGCCACGTGGCTCCGCACCTACCTGGACGCTCGGGAGGTGAGGAGCCACCCGTGGCGGTACCTCCTGGTCCCCACCGGGGCCTACCTGGTGGGTGTGGCGGTCCATCACCTCGGCGCCCTCCCCTTCTGGCGGGCCCTGGCCTACCTGGCCGTGTTCCATTTCATCCGACAGCAGGCGGGGTGGGTCTCCCTCTACCAGCGGGAGGAAGCCCGCAGCTCCCCCTGGGACCGGCGGCTGGACCAGGCGGCCATCTACGCTGCGACCCTCTGGCCCCTCGCCTGGTGGCACGCCCACCTCCCCCGTCCCTTCAGCTGGTTTGTGGCCGGCGATTTTGCGGCCTGGGTGCCCGTCTGGGCCGTGGATCTGGCCTTCCCCCTCTACGCGGGCCTGCTGGCGGCATTCGTCCTCCGCCAGGCCTGGCTGGGGCTCCGGGAACGCACCTTCCGCGTCGGGAAGACCATCGTGGTGGCCACCACGGCCCTGGGCTGGTACCTGGGCATCGTCCATTTCCAGAGCGACTGGGCCTTCACGGCCCTGAACGTGCTGCCCCACGGCATCCCGTACGCGGTGCTGGTGTGGCAGCGCACGGCACGGGAGGGGGCCGCCACGGGGCCGGCCGCGACCCTGGTGAAGGCGGGGCCTGCTCTCTTCGCCTCCCTCCTGCTCCTCGTCGCCTTGGGCGAGGAGTGGATCTGGGATCTGGGCATCTGGCACGATCACCCCGCACTCTTCGGCGAGGGGTGGTCCCTCGGCGCGCCGGCGCAGCGGTGGGTTGTGCCGCTCCTGGCCCTCCCCCAGGCGGTCCACTACGTGCTGGATGGCTTCATCTGGCGCCGACCCGCCCGCCCCTGAGTCACCAGAGGATCTGGTAGGTGCAGCTGCTCCCGCCGCGTCTGCGGCAGGGGGTGCCCGCCTCATGGAGGATCGTCGGCCGGCTGCCCTCCGGCCGGAAGGCCCGGATCAGGGCGTCCAGGATGCCGAGATCGAAGGCGCAGCCGTAGGGGTTCTCGCAGACCATTTCCAGGGCCCGGGGGCCCAGTGGCATGCAGGCGTAATGGCCGATGGCCCCACCCCGGTGGTTGAGCTGATACGCGATGTCCAGGCTCTGGAGGGCCTGCTCAAGGGTCCGGATCCCCGGGGGGAAGGCCGAGGTGTCGGGCACCTGCGCGGCCATGGCCCTCAGGGCCTCCTCCCCGTACCGGGCTTCGATGGCCTTGAACATGTCCAGATAGGGTTGCTGGGGATACCACCCCTCCGGCTCCACCCCCGTGACGCCCCCTCGGGCCAGGAAGGCCTGGGCCACCTCCTTGGGCAGGCCAGCCTTGGCCAGGCCCTCGATGCACCCGAGGATGCTCGCGCCCCAAACTTCCACATGGGGGGAGAAGGCCTGGTATTGGGTCAGGGAAACCTCCCGGAGAGGCCTGCTTCCCCCCAGAATGGAGGGCCGCCCCCGGCTTCTCGGCCAAAGGCGTTGACCCCTTCAATACGAGACTCGTGGCCACTCCTCGCACCAACGCCGACAAATCCCCCTTCCTGCAACGCAAGCTCGGGGACCTGCCCACCCGGCCCGGGGTCTACCTCTACCGGGACAAGGACGAGAACCTCCTCTACGTCGGCAAGGCCAAGGTGCTGCGAAACCGGGTGAAATCCTATTTCCAGGCCAAGCATCACGACGCCAAGACCCGCCGGCTGGTGGCCCGCATCTGGGACGTGGAGCTCATCGTCTGCGAAACGGAACTGGAAGCCCTGGTCCTTGAGAACAACCTCATCAACGCCCACCTGCCGCCCTTCAACATCCTGCTGCGGGATGACAAGACCTACCCCTATGTGAAGCTCACCCGGGAGCCCTTCCCCAAGGTCTTCGTCACCCGGAAGGTGCGCAAGGACAAAGCCTGGTACTTCGGTCCCTTCTTCCCCGCCTCCACGGCCTACCGCACCGCCGAACTCGTGCAGCGCTTCTTCCAACTGCGGGACTGCGACATCGAGATCGACGGCAAACGGGGTCGCGCCTGCCTCAAACACCAGCTGCACCTCTGCACGGCGCCCTGCATCGGGGCCGTGAGCCAGGAGGCCTACGCCGAGCAGACCAAGGAGGCGCGCCTCTTCCTGGAGGGCAAGCGGGACGAACTGAAGGCCCGCCTGGAGGCCGCCATGTGGAAGGCCGCGGAAGCGGCCGCCTTCGAGCAGGCCGCCCAGCACCGGGACGCCCTGCAGCAGCTGGACCAATGGTTCAGCAAGCAGAAGGCCGCCAGCGCCGACCAGGAGGACACCGACGTCTACGGCGCGGCCCTGCTGGATGGCCGCGCCTGCGTCCACCGGCTCGTCATGCGCCAGGGCAAGATCATGGGCCGCAATGAATACCTCTTCGATGAAGCGGAAGCCGTGGACGGCCCCTTCCTCAGCCAGGTGCTGCAGCGGGTCTACGGCCAGGAGCCCGTGCCTGGCCGCATCATCCTGGAGGCGGAGCCCGAGGACCCCGAACTGCTGCGCGAGTGGATGGGCGGCATGCGCGGCGCCAAACCGGCCCTGATCATCCCCAAGCAGGGGCAGAAATTCGAGCTGCTCGCCATGGCCCAGGAGAACGCCCGCCTGGCCCTGGAGCGGAAGTTCGAGCCCCAGCGCCTCAACGAGGCTGTGCTTGAGGGCCTGCAGGCGTTCCTGGGCCTCGTGCGCCTGCCGCGCCGCATCGAGTGCTTCGACATCAGCCATGGCCAGGGTCGCGAGGTGGTGGCTTCCATGGTGAGTTTCAAGGACGGCCTGCCCGACAAGCAGGGATACCGCCGCTTCAAGATGTCCGTGCAGCAGAACGACGACTTCTTCAACATGCGGGAGGCCGTGTTCCGGCGCTACAAGCGGCTCCAGGAGGAGGGTGCCGAATTCCCCGATCTGGTGCTCATCGACGGGGGTCTGGGCCAGCTCCACGCCGCGGAGGACGCGCTCCGCGAGCTGGGCCTGGAGGACCTGGAGCGGGCCAGCCTCGCCAAGAAGGAGGAGCTGGTGTTCCGGCCCCTGTCCTCGGAGCCCCTGCGCATCCCCAAGAGCAGCCCCGTGCTGCAACTGCTCCAGCGCATCCGGGACGAGGCCCACCGCTTCGCCATCACCTACCACCGGAAGCTGCGCGCCGCGCGCACCCTCCAGACGGAACTCACAGCCATCCCAGGCGTGGGCGAGGCCACGGCCCGGAAACTGCTCCAGGCCTTCGGCTCCGCCCTGAAGGTCCGCATCGCCACGGAAACGGCCCTCGTGCAGGTGGTGGGCAAGGCCGCGGCGGCGAAGGTGCTCGCCTGGCAGCAAGGCCAGGCCCCCGCGCCCTCGGAGCAGGGGTCAGCGCTGCCCTGATTCGATCTGGGCCAGCTCCTGCCGGGCCGTGGCGCTTCCGGCGGCCGCGGCCTTCCGATACCAGTCCAGCCCTTTCTCGCGGTCCTTGGAGACGTTCAGTCCGTAGTAGTACCAGAGGGCCAGGGTCCGCATGGCGTGGACGTTCCCGCCATCGGCCTCCTTCACCAGGGCGCGCACCTCGGGGGTGAGCGACTCCAGGGCCGCCGGGGGGCTGGGCAGGGCCACCACTTCCTGGGTGGGGGCCGCGGTGTGGGTGCTCCAGATCCAGACCCCCGCCGTCACCCCCGCGGCGGCCAAGCCGCCGATGACCCAGGGGAGCCAGGAGCGCCGGGCCACGGGCGGCGTACCCGGGAGGTCCAGCCCGGCCAGGGAATCGCTCACCTTGGTGATCCGCACCGTTCCATAGGGATCCTGAGGCACGCCTGCCTTGAGCGACACGGTGGCCAGGGGGTCCAGGTTGGGGTCGATGGGAGGCGGGGAGTCCGGCATGGAACCTCGGGTGTTCCAAGGCTAAGCCGTGCGGCCGCCCGTGGAAAGGGTCATACCCGGGTTCCTTCGGAGGCCTGGGCCCAATCGTTGAGTCCGGGCACGAAGAGGAAGAACATGATCGGCGTCAGGGCCATGAAGGTGAGCACGTGGTGGAACGCATTCCGACCCACGAGCATCCAGTAGACGAGGCCGTAGACGCAGGAGAGCTCGAAGAGGGCGGAGTAGAAAACGATCTCCCGGAAGGCCACCCGGGGTCGGTCCGCCCGCGGCACCTGGGAGAACCCTCCCAAGACGCGGTTGGTACGCCAGGTGACCAGGCCGCCTGACAGGAGGCTGAGGCCCATGAGCACGAAGGCCACGGTGCGGAGGGTCCCCACGGGCTGGAAGGTTCCCGCCCGGACGGCTCCGCCGCCGATCATGGCCATGAGGATCAGGGGCCAGGCGAGGCAGAGGACGAGGCCGAGCACCCGCCCCCGGGTCACGGCCTTGCGCAGGGCCGCTTCCGATGCGTTGGCGTCCTGCATCACGCGGCCTTCACCCGGATCTCGCCGAAGACGCCCACCTGGCTGAGGTTGATCTTCCCGAGGCGCACCAGCTCCAGCAGGGCCAGGAAGGTCAGCACCACGTCATCCCGGCTGATGACCTGGGCCAGCAGGGCGTCGAAGGGATGCCAGTCCTGGTCGTTGAGGGTGGCGAGGAGTTCATTGATGCGCTGTTCGATGGTCTTGGGCTGGGTCCGCACTTCCACGGGAGGCGGCGGCAGCAGGCGCTTCAGGGCATCGCGGTAGGCCCCCAGCAGGTCGAAGAGGGTGGCGCGGATGGGCTCGTCCTCCACGCGGGCGTGCTCGGTGATGTCGAGCCCCCGGACGTAGGCCACCTTGGCCTGCTCCTGCTCGCAGGCCGCCAGCTTCTGGGCGGCCTCCTTCACCGACTGGTAATCCAGCAGCTTCTGGATCAGCTCCTCGCGGGGATCCTCGATGCCCTCGTCCGCCGGGGGCCGGGGGAGCATGAGGCGGCTCTTGATCTGCAGGAGATGGGCGGCCATGGCCACGAATTCCGCGGCGATCTCCAGGTTCAGCTCCTCCATGAGGTGGAGGTACTCCATGTACTGGCGGGTGACCTCGGCCATGGGGAGGTCGAGGATGTCGAGCTTGGACTCCCGGATGAGGTGCAGGAGCAGGTCCAGGGGGCCGTCGAAGGCCGTCAGGTGGAGGTCCATCTTCCGGAATTTGCTCTCGAAGCCCTTCGGAGGCTCGAAGCGCGGGGCCTCGGGGGCCACCGCCGCGGATTCGGTGACCGTTTCCACTTTGATGTCGACCGCGGGGGCATCCTGAGGTTCGAGGGTTTCCATGCCCCGATTCTAACGGGATCCGGCGGTACAATGACCCTTTGGCGCAAACGCTGTAAGGATCGATTTTGGCCCGTCCCCCCGTCCTCCCCGGAACCCGCCCCGAGTGGCTGAAGATCAAGATCCCGGCCCCGGAGGTCGTGGACGAGGTCCAGGCCCTCATGCGGGACAAGCAGCTCGTCACCGTCTGCGAAGAAGCCCGCTGCCCCAACCTGAACGAGTGCTGGGGGGTGCACCGCACCGCCACCTTCATGCTCATGGGCGAGATCTGCACCCGCCACTGCGGGTTCTGCTCCGTGGGCAAGGGCAAGCCCGGGGACCTGGATCCCGGGGAACCCCAGCGGGTCGCCGAAGCCGTGGCCTCCCTCAAGCTGAAGTTCGCCGTGGTCACCTCCGTGAACCGGGATGACCTGCCCGATGGCGGGGCCGCCCACTTCGCCCAGACCATCCGTTGGATCCGAAGCCTCAACGCCGGCTGCGGCATCGAGGTGCTGATCCCCGATTTCCGAGGCAATGAGGCCGCCCTGAACACCGTGCTCGAAGCCCGCCCCGAAGTGCTCAACCACAACGTGGAGACGGTGCCCCACCTCTACAAGCGGGTGCGCCCCGATGCCGAGTACCACCAGAGCATGGAAGTGCTCAGCCGCGCCGCCGCCTACCGCGACGCCCACTTCCCCGCCATGCGCACCAAGAGCGGCATCATGGTGGGCCTGGGGGAGACGCCGGAGCAAGTGCTCGAGCTCATGGCCGACTGGCGCAAGGCCTCCGTGGACATCGCCACCCTGGGCCAGTACCTCCCTCCCACCAACGTGCACCTGCCCCTGCAGCGTTTCGTGGAGCCTGCGGAGTTCGACATGTACCGGGCCAAGGGCCTGGAAATGGGCTTTCGACGTGT
This sequence comes from Holophagaceae bacterium, assembly GCA_035254125.1. Classification (GTDB taxonomy): domain Bacteria; phylum Acidobacteriota; class Holophagae; order Holophagales; family Holophagaceae; genus JAFDVN01. The sequence continues at coordinate 26,847 of DATFAX010000162.1, forward strand.
GGAGAGCGGTCCCCTGGTGCGCAGTTCCTATCACGCCAAGGAGAGCTTCGCCCCCACCGCAGGAGAAGCCTGATGGCCCGCCCCAGGAAGCACCTGCGCCCCCTGCCCGAACAGGCCGCCCAGGAGCTCAAGACCGCCATCCTCCAGGGTCGCCTGAAAGAAGGTGAGCGCCTGCACCAAGTGGCCCTCGCCCATCGGCTGGGGCTGAGCCCGATCCCCCTCCGGGAGGCGCTGCGCCAGCTGGAATCCGAAGGCTTCGTCACCTTGGAGCCCTACCACGGGGCCGTGGTGCGGCGCATGACGCCGGAGGAGCTGGTGGACCTCACCGAAACGCGCCTCGTGCTGGAAGCCCTCGCCCTGCGCTCCGCCATGCCCAGCCTCACTCCCGGCATGGTGGACAACGCCATCCTGCAGCGGGATCGCATGGTCGCCGCCACGGATCCTCACGAGGTCCACGAGGCCCACCTCACCCTGCTGGATTTCCTCTACGCCCCGGCCGAGCGCCCCCACCTGCTCCACATGCTCCGCGATGTGGTGAGCCGCACGCAGCGCTATTACCCCATCTACAAGCACGTGTTGGGCACCCTTCCTGACGGCCTGCCCACCCTGCTCGAGTACCTCCAGGCTTGCCGGAACCGGAACCTGGAGCAGGCCCACCACATCCTGGAAACCCGTCTCCGGGCCACCACGGAAGCCTGCTGCACCTGGCTCCGGGCCCGCGCCGAGGGCCCCACAGAGGCCTGAAAAAGGGCGACCTCTGAGGGTCGCCCTTCCGCAATCCGGGATCCCGGCGCTCAGCCCTTCTTTTCGGGGGCCTTCTTGCCGCAGTCCTTGCAATCCTTGCAGGTGGCCTTGTTCTTCTTGCAGCACTCCATCTTGCAGGTGGGCTCGGCGGGCTTCTTGTCGTCGGCGAAGGCGACGGTGGCGAAACCGGCGATCATGGCCAGGGCGATGAGCTTCTTCATGGGCCTCTCCTCTGAAATAGTAGGCCTGCCAACCCTACCCCCGCCCGGGGATGATGACAATCACGACCGCCTGGGGAACCGATGCGCCGACTCGCCGTGATCCACCACCGCCACATGGACTGGGTGCCCACCCTGCGCACCGCGGAGCCCCGTCTCGACATCCGCGGCTGCCACCCCAGGGACCTGGGCGGGATGGATGCCGCCTGGCTCGCTGAAGCTGAGGGCCTCTTCTGCTGGAAGCTGCCGGCCGGCCTGGCTGGGCGCATGCCCCGGCTCACCTGGGTCCAGAACAGTGGCGCCGGCGTCGACCACTTGGTGAACCACCCGGAGCTGCCCGCGCACATCCCGATCACCCGGGCCGATGGTTCCTTCGGCCTCTGGATGGCCCGTTACGTCTGCGGCCACCTGTTGCAGGAGGCCCAGCGCATCGACGCCTGCCGGGAGGCCCAGGCCGCCGCCCTGTGGAAGCCCGCACTGATCCCCGAAGACCTCACCGGCCGTTCCGCCCTCGTGGTGGGGTTCGGCCGCATCGGCCATGTCATCGCCCGGGCCCTCCGCGAGCTGGGGCTGGACGTGACGGGCCTCGCCACCCGGGCCCGGACGGAGGACGGTTTCACCGTCGTGCCCTGGTCCGAAGGGCCCGCCCGGTTGCCCCAGGCGCGCCTGCTGGTCCTCTGCGCCCCGCTCACCCCCGCCACTCGGGGCCTCGTGGATGCCACCTGGCTGACGAAGGGACATTCGGGCCTGACCCTCGTCAACGTCGGTCGCGGGGAGCTCCTGGAGCTTGGCGCCCTGCGGGACGCCCTGGACACCGGCCGGGTGGGACGGGCCGTGCTGGACGTGTTCCCGGAAGAACCCCTGCCCGCCGATCACTGGCTCTGGCGCCATCCCCAGATCACCGTGACGCCCCACCACAGCGGCCCCAGCACGCCGGCCCACCTCATTCCCGACATCCAAGAGAACCTGACTCGGTTCGCCGAAGGTCGACCCATCGTCCAGGCGGTGGATCGCGTCCGGGGGTACTGAGCGCCAGCTGGGAGGGTCAACCCGCCCCTTCGCGGGAATCGGGCCCCGCCCCCGAAACCTCCTTCCCCCCTGTGGCACCCTGAGCGCATGGACCTCCTGGCCCCAATCGCAGCGCTCGAGGGGCCCCTGGCCCTCGAAGGCATCCTGCACCTCCTCATCGAGGTGCCGCCGGGACCGGTGCGGACCCTCCGCGTGCAGCAGATCGCCAAGGCCCTGGAGGGCGATCCGGCCTTCGCCCTCAAGCTCCGGGAGGCCTGGTCCCATGCCTCCGCCATCCGCCTCCTGGCCGAGACGGGGCTGCCGGACCAGCCGGGGCTCCTCGCCGAAGGGCTCCAGCGGTTCCTCGATGGATTCATCCCCCGGATGGACGCGGAGGGGGACCTCTACAGCCTGGTGAACCGATTGGAGCTGGTGGAGGCGGACGCCGCCTGGTTGGTGGGCCTGGACCCGACGGAGTTCGGCCCCCTCCCGGAACTGCTCCGCCCAACGCCCGAGGCGCTCACCCATGCGGCCCGGCTCCTGGCCCATCGGGCTGCCGCCCTGGGCCTGTCCCGGGAGCTCCTGGACCTCATCCCCGGGGCCAATGACCAGGACAGCGCTTTCTTCGAACTGGCCCATGCCGTGCGGCAGCATGCGGCCCAGCCGCGGGATCCCCAGGCCCGGGCCCACTTCCATCAGATCCTCGCCGCGTGCCGGGCCGAGGAACTCCGGGCCATCACGTTTCTCGAGCATCGCGGCGTGAGCACCGAACTCGTCTTCCGCCTGGATTCCCTCCACGCCCAACTGGATCGGCTCGAGACCCTCCTCGCCTTGCACCGGGGCGAACCCGTGGGCCGGTCCCTGGCGGCGGACCTGGTCCTGGGTGCAGCCTCCCAGGGGAGCCTCCGCGCCTTGGGACGCTCGACCCTCAAGCGACTCGCCCGCAAGGTGGTGGAGCACACGGGCGCCCAGGGTGAACACTACATCGCTTCCGATCGCCGGGGTTGGAAGCACATGGCCTGGGCCGCGGCCGGCGGCGGCCTGCTCACCGTGGGCACGGCCGTCGCCAAATATGGGTTGATGGCCATGCCCCTGGCGCCGCTGGTCCTGGGTCTGGCCCACACCGCCAACTACGCGATCTCCTTCGCCTTCATGCACCTGCTGGGGCTCGCCCTCGCCTCCAAGCAGCCCGCCCTCACCGCGGCAGCGCTGGCTCGCACCTTGGAAGCCAAGGAGGGATTGGAAGCGGAGGTCGACCTCGTCGCGGCCATCGCCCGCACGCAGACCATCGCCGCCCTGGGCAACGTGCTGGTGGCCATCCCCCTGTCCCTCGCCTTCGCCTGGGGCTGGGGCCTCCTCGCAGGGCACCCCCTCCTCTCCGCGGAGGCCTCCCGCCACGGTCTCCAGGAGATGCACCTCTGGCGGTCCTGGACCCTCCCCTTCGCGGCGCTGACCGGCGTGTTCCTCTGGTTCAGCAGCCTGACCGCCGGCTGGGCGGCCAACTGGAGCGCATTTCGCCAACTCCCCGAAGCCGTGGCGACCAGCCCCCGCCTGCGCCGCGCCCTCGGGGTGGCGCGGGCCCGGACCCTGGGGGACTTCCTTGGGCGGCACTTCGATGGGCTCTTCGGCTACACCGTGCTGGGCTTCCTCTTGGGGTTCGTTCCAGTGCTCATGTCCAAATTCGCGGGCATCGGCCTTGGCGTCCGCCACATCACCCTGCAATCTGCCGCCTGGGCCCTGGACCTCGCCAGCCTCCTCCAGGCCGGTGAGGCCCCGAGTCACGATGCCCTGTGGAGCCTCGCCGCGATCCCCTTCATCGGCCTGCTCAATTTCGGGGTGTCCTTCGCCCTTGCCCTGCGCACCGCCACCCGCGCCCGGGGCCTGGGCTCCCGGGAGCGCAAGGCCCTCTGGGCGGCACTCGGGCAGGCCTTCGTCCGGAATCCCTGGCGGTTCATCGGACCTCCCCCGCGCTAACCTGTTCCTCCCCCCTCCCCCGGAGTCGCCATGCGCCTCGTGTTGCCCGCCCTCCTCTCCATGACCCTCGTCGGACAGGACAAATCCGCCCCGGTTCGGCTCACGCCCCTCCGCGTGAGCCCCGCCGCGACCCTGACCCAGGACCTTGGCATCAGCCAGATCAAGCTGAGCTACGCCCGCCCTGCAGTGAAGGGCCGGAAGATCTGGGGCGAGGTCGTTCCCTTCGGCCAGGTATGGCGCACCGGCGCCAATGCCGCCACGACCCTCACCTTCAGCCACGCCTGCAAGGTGGCCGGCAAGGACGTGGCCGCCGGCACCTACGCCCTCTTCGCCATCCCCACGGGGAAGGCCTGGACCCTCATTCTCAGCAAGCAGGCCCAGCTCTGGGGTGCCTACGACTACAAGCAGGACCAGGACGTGATGCGCTTCGAAGTGAAGCCCGAAGCCGCCCCCCACCAGGAGTACCTGGACTACCGCATCCAGGTGCAGGACCTCGACCACGCCCAGGTGGAGCTCGCCTGGGAGAAGCTCCGCATCGCTTTCCCCGTGGAATTCGACGGCAAGGCCATCTATTGGAATCACCTCGAGGACACCCTCGCCAAGGCCCCCGACACGGACCTCGTGCCCTGGTACCAGGCCGCCCAGTACTGCTTCCAGACCCAGACCCATCTGGACCAGGCCCTGGCCTGGAGCGAGAAGAGCGTGAAGATCGGCGAGAGCATGTGGAACACCGAAAACCGGGGCCGGGTGCTCCACTGGGCCGGTCGCACCGCGGAAGCCATCCCGTTCATGGAGAAGGCGGCGGCCCTCAGCCGCGGGAAGGCCCCCAAGGTATGGACGGAGAACGTGGAGAAGGACGCCGCCGCCTGGAAGGCGTCCCTCAAGGCCCGATGAAGCGGTTCCTCCCGCTCCTGATCGCGACGGTGCTGACGGGCCAAGGCGGGCTCTTCCCGCCCAAAAGCCCCCATGCCTCCGTGTCCCAGTGGGTGGGCCCCACCGGGGTCTCCATCGCCTACAATCGGCCCGCGGTGCGGAACCGGGCCATCTGGGGCGCCCTGGTGCCCTATGGGCAGGTGTGGCGCCTGGGTGCCAATGACGCCACCACCCTCACCTTCGATGATGCCGTCAAGGTGGAAGGCCATCCCGTGCCCAAGGGCACCTACGCCCTCTTCGCCATCCCCGGTCCGGAACGTTGGACCTTCATCCTCAACCGCCGCGCCAAGCAGCCCGGCGCCTGGGAGTACGACCCGGCCCTGGACATCCTCCGCTTCGACGTGAAGCCCAAGCCCACCACCCCCACGGAGTGGCTCACCTTCGAGATCTACCCGGCCAGCGCCGACGGGGCCTATGTGGACCTCTACTGGGAGAAGCTCCGCGTGAGCTTCCTCGTGGAGGTGGATGTGGACGGCATCGTGCAGGGCCGCATGAAGCGGGCCATGGCCGCCAATGGCCACGACTGGAAACTCCTCTGCGATGCCGCCGAGTACTGCCTCGAGCGGGAACGCCAGATGGCCCAGGCCCGGGAGTGGATCGATCAGTCCATCCGACTCCAGAAGAATCCCCACAACCTCCTCGTGAAGGCCCGCATCCTGGACGAGTTGGGGCAGACGGGCCCCGCCGTGGCCCTCCTCCAGGAGGCCTTGGAGGTGGGACGGAAGACCAAGGCCAGCCGCGCCCTCATGGGACCCGTCGAGCAGACCCTCGCGGAGTGGAAGGCCCGACCCGGCAAGTAGGCCCTCAGACGCCCTTCGTCTCAGCGCCCCAAACGATCTTGTGCAGCTGCACCTGGAACCGGACAGGCAGGGCGTCGGCCACGATGGCCTCCGCCAGCCAAGCGGGGTCCAGCTTGCCCCACACGGGGCTGAACAGCACGACGAAGCGATCCCACACCTTCCGTTCCTCGCACCAGGCCTTGGCCCAGCGGTAGTCGGCCTCGTCCGTGAGCACGAACTTCAGTTCATCTTGCCCCGGCACCATGTGCTCGAGGTTCGACTCCAACCAGCGCGCCACCTCCCCGCTGCCTGGGGTCTTCCGGTCCACGATCTTCACCACTTCCCGGGGCACGGGGGCCAGGTCGTGGCTGCCGGCGGTCTCCAGCGCCACCTCATGGCCCAGGCCCAGGAGGGCCCGCAGCAGGTCCGGGGCGCCGGGATGGGCCAGGGGCTCGCCGCCGGTCAGCTCCACGAAGGGGGCCGCAGGACTCTTCCGCGGCGGCCCCAGCCGCTGCCGGACCTCGGCCACCAGGTCGTCCAGCTCCCGCATCGCCCCGTCGTAGAAGGCGTACTCCGTGTCGCAGTACGAACAGCGCAAGGGGCAGCCCGTCAGCCGGATGAAGAGGCAGGGTCGGCCCGCCCGGGCGCCCTCGCCCTGGATGCTGTGGAAGACCTCATTGACCTTGAACTTCATCGTCGCCCCGCCATGCCCATCGTCCTCCGCTCCCGCCCTTCGGGCGATCGCGGGGCGCCCAAGACTACCCCCGGATCGGACGCGCCACTGGCGCGTCCTCCAGCTCACGCTCCGCGTTCGCGGACGGGGCCCCGTCCCTCTCCCTGGATGCCGGGGAACACCTCGTTGACCTTGACCTTCATCGATCCACCCATCGCCGACCGCCGTCCAGGGTGAGGATCTCCCCGGTCAGGAAGGGCCCCTCGGCAGCGTAGCGGACGGCCCGGCAGAGGTCCCCGGGCCCGCCCAGGCGCTTGAGCAGGGTGCGGTCCGCCAGGAAGGCCGCATCGCTGCCTTCGGCCGGAAGGACGGTGCCCAGGGCGTGCCCCACCACCCGCACCCTCGGGGCCAGCAGCGCGGCCAGACCCGGTACGAGCGCCGCGAGCCCCGCCTTGGCGGCGCTGTAGGGCAGCCGCTTCAGCCAGGGGCGGTGGATCGAGGTGTCCAGGAGGACCTGGAGGCAGCTCCCCTCCGCCAGGCGCGGGGCCAGGGCCTGGGCGCAGAGGAAGGGGAAGGTCAAGTTGATCCGCCAGGTGGCCTCCAGGGTCGCCGGCGTCCAGGTTCCCAGGGGCTGTTCCGGGAAGCTCCCGGCCAGCAGGACGGCGCCGGAAATCGCCCAGCCCTCCGCCTCCAGAGCCTCCAGATCTGCCATCATGCGGGAACCCACCTCCGGATGCTCCGCATTCCAGACAAGTGTCCGGATCCGTGCCGTCTTCGACACTTCCTCCAGCCACCCTTCACCGTCCCAGGGCCCGGAACTGGTCAACACCAGGTCGTGGTCCCGGGCCAGATCCTCCGCCAGGGCCCGTCCCAGGCGCCGCCGCCCCCCCACCAGCACCCAGCAGGGCCTGCCGCTCCGCGAGATCCGCTCCATCCGGGCATTCTTCCACAAAGGCGCCATGAACCCCTACCTCAAACGCATCCGCTGGCGCCTGCTCTGGATCAGCTTCGCCTGCCTGACGCTGGCGCTTGGCTCCTTCGGCCTGAACCAGTGGGTGTACGCGGCTTCGGACGACCAGTGCTCCTGGGTGGTGGAAAAGGGCAAGATCGTCATCCGCGAGATCCTCCCCGACGGCGTGGCGGAGGAAGCCGGCCTGCTGGAGGGCGACGAGCTGGTGAAGATCCAGGGCCGGGCCTACGAGCCCACCT
>DATFAX010000163.1:0-2222 GCA_035254125.1 Holophagaceae bacterium
CCGTCTGGTCCTATCCCAAGGGCGGCCTTCTGGCGATAAGTCAGTCCGGCACCCTCCTCATCTCCAGCACCGATGGCACGGTAACGGCGATCTCGGTGAAATAACCCCCGGAGACCACTCCGGTCCACGACATGGAACCTCTCGCATGGACGCCAGGTCATCCATGGGGGGAGAATGCCCTTCCGATCCCCCGGAGGTTCCATGGCCCTGCTGACCCGCGCCGAAGCCACCCGCTACGAGGAGACCAGCCGGCACGCCGATGTGATGGCCTTCATCGCGGGCCTCCAGGCCAAGGGCGACAAGCGCCTGCATGTCACCTCCTTCGGCGTGAGTCCCCAGGGCCGCGAGCTGCCCCTGCTGGTGCTCTCCGCCCACGGCGCGACGACGCCCGAGCAGGCCCGCAGCCTGGGCCTCCCCGTGGTGCTGGTCATCAGCGGCATCCACGCGGGCGAGGTGGAGGGCAAGGAGGGCTGCCTGATGCTGGTGCGCGACCTGCTCGACGGCAAGCCGGGCCTGGACGCGGGCCAGATCCTCGAGAGCCTCACCCTCGTGGTGGCGCCGCTCTTCAACCCCGACGGCAACGACGCCATCGACCCCGGCAACCGCAAGCTGCACCTGCCCAAGCTCACGGGCCAACTCGGGCCCGACAGCGGCGTGGGCACCCGCGTGAACGCCGCCAAGATCAACCTGAACCGGGACTACATGAAGCAGGAAGGGGCCGAGATGCGGCTCCTGCAGACGCGGGTCTGCCAGGCCTGGGAGCCGGATCTGACCATCGACAACCACGCCACCAACGGCTCCGTGCACCGCTTCTCCATGACCTACGACATCCCCCACACGGAGGAGACGGGCCGCGGCGAGCCCGTGGCCTACATGCGGGAGCGCCTGCTGCCGCCAGTCACGGCCGCCCTCAAGGCCAACCACGGCCTCGACGCGGGCTGGTACGGGAACTTCGTGGAGGACGAGCGGGTGCTGGACGCCGACGGGGAGGCCGATCCCGCCTCGGCCGTGCGCGAGGGGTGGATGACCTACCCGCACCACCCCCGCTTCGGCAGCAACTACCGGGGCCTCACCAGCCGCATGGACCTGCTGCTGGAGTGCTACTCCTACATCCCCTTCTCGGAGCGGGTGCGCACGGCCTACGCCTTCATGCTTGAGACGTTCCGGTACGTGGCCGCCCACGGGGACGAGGTGCTGCAGACCGTGGCGGAGAGCCGTGCTCCCCGCGACCGCATGGCCGTGCGCTACCGCCTGGAGGTGCGCGAGCGGCCGGTGGAGATCCTCACCCGCACCCCCCGCACCCTGGAAGGCGCCCCCAGCTCGATCACCCTGCCCCACATGGCCCGCTTCGTGGGCACCACCGTGGTGACACGCCCGGAGGCCTACCTGGTGCCGCCCGCCGTGGCGGTCCACCTGCGCCTGCACGGCCTCACCCTGCGCGAGGCCCTGGGCACCTTCGACGTCGCCGTGCCCGTGGTGGAGCGCCTGGAGACCGAGGGCGGCCGGGCCATCCTGGAGGCCGCGGCCGTGGGCGAGCTGGCCGTCTCCTGGCGCCGGGGCCCGCGCCCGGTGCCCCCCGGCTGGTCGCTCGTGCCCATGGACCAGCCCCTGGCCGCCGTGGCTGCCTACCTCTGCGAGCCCGAGAGCGACGACGGCGCCGTGGAGAACGGCCTGCTGCCCGTGCCCAAGGTGGGCGAGGAGCTGGCCCTCTGGCGGGTGCCCGCCCTGGACTGAGGCCTGGCTTTTTCCCCAAAAAAAATTCCGGGCGTGTCGATTCCTCCGCGCCCCGTTCGACGCATGAGTAGAGCCCGAGCCCCGGGCCCTTCCAAGGAGGCCTCATGCCGAACCCCCCTCCCCCGACCTCCGGCAGGATCCGGTGGACCGGTCGCGTCCTCAGCGCCCTGCCCGTCCTCCTCCTGCTCTTCGACGGCACCGCCAAGGTGATGCGCCTGGCCCCCGTCCTCGAAGGCACCGCGAAACTCGGGTACCCCCTCGGCGTCGTGGCCCCCCTGGGCCTCGTGCTGATCGCCTGCACGCTGCTCTATGCGCTCCCCCGCACCTCGGTGCTCGGCGCCCTCCTGCTCACGGGCTACCTCGGCGGCGCCGTCGCCACCCATGTGCGCATGGGCGATCCGCTGTTCTCCCATGTGCTCTTCCCCACCTATGTCGCGGCCCTGATCTGGGGCGGCCTCTTCCTGCGGGAGGCGCGCTTGCGCGCCCTC
>DATFAX010000164.1:0-20423 GCA_035254125.1 Holophagaceae bacterium
CTCGGCGCCGTGCTGACGGGCTACACCATGGAGGGCGGCCAGATCGGCGTGCTCCTCCACCCCCTCCCGGCGGAAGGCACCATCATCTTCGGCGCCGCCCTGGGGGCCTTCCTCATGAGCAACCCGATGTCGGTCATCAAGTCCGTGGCCGCCAACATCATGCTCCCCCTCAAGGGCAGCCCCTACACCAAGGCCGTCTACATGGAGGCCCTGATGATGCAGTACGAGGTCTACGTGAACATCAAGAAGGGTGGCCTCCTGGCCCTGGAGCAGGACGTCAACGACCCCCACAACAGCGCCATCTTCAAGAAGTACCCCACCTTCACCCACAACCACCACGCCATGGATTTCTACTGCGACTCCATGCGGCTGCTCATCAACGGCAGCGCCAAGATGGACGAGATCGACCAGTCCATGGAAGCGGACCTGGACGTGCATCACGCCCAGGCCGCGGTGCCCGGGGCCGCCCTGGGCGAGATGGGCGACGGCTTCCCCGCCTTCGGCATCGTGGCCGCCGTGATGGGGGTGGTGGTGACCATGGGCTTCCTGGACCAGCCCCCCAACGTCATCGGCGGCAAGGTGGGTGCGGCCCTCGTGGGCACCTTCCTGGGCATCCTGCTGGCCTATGGCATCGTGAAGCCCCTGGCCAAGAACATCGAGCAGGTGCTGCACAACGAGGCCTGGTACTACAACATGCTGCGCGCGGGGCTCACGGCCTTCGGCAACGGGGCCGCCCCGGTGACCGCCGTGGAGTTCGCCCGCCGCAACATCCCCCATGCGGATCGGCCCGGTGCCGGCGAGCTGGAGGAAGTGGTCCGCCAGATCAAGCCACGGTAGGCGGGCTCCCCCATGAGCGAGCAGCAGACCCCTGAAGTCAAGATCATCATCAAGAAGAAGAAGGGCGGCCATGCGGCGGCCCACGGCGGGGCCTGGAAGGTGGCCTACGCCGACTTCGTGACCGCGATGATGGCCTTCTTCCTGCTGATGTGGCTCCTCAACAGCGCGAACGCCAATACCAAGGCCGGGCTCGCCGGCTACTTCAAGGACACCAACTTCTTCGCCACGGAGCGCGGCAAGGAGATCCTCGACCAGCACGGCAAGGGCATCCTGCCCGGCGGCCGGGGCATGGCCCCGGGCCCCGATGGCGACGGCGGCGCCGACACCGCCCCCACCGAGGCCGCCGCCGAGGCCGAGCAGAAGGTCATGCAGCAGACCGCCGACGCCATCCAGAAGGCCTTCCACGACGATCAGCTCCTCTCCGCCTTCGAGGACCAGTTGGCCATGGACTTCACCGACGAGGGCCTGCGCATCCAGATCAGCGACAAGGCCGCCCAGGTGCTCTTCGATTCCGGCTCCAGCGTGCTGAAGCCCTACACCCTCTCGGTGCTCAAGGAGATCGCCCAGGAGCTGGGCAAGCTGCCCAACCGCGTGGTGCTCGGCGGCCACACCGACAGCCAGCAATATCCAGGGAAGACCTACACCAACTGGGAGCTCAGCGCCGAGCGGGCCAACGCCGCCCGCCGCGTCATGGAGTCCGTGAAGGGCGGCCTCCGCCCCGGCCAGGTGCGCCGCGTCACTGGCTACGCCGACACCATCCCCATGGAAGGCAAGGACCCCAAGGATCCCGCCAACCGCCGCATCAGCATCGTCGTCCTCAGCGCCACCACCGAAGCCGCCGAAGCCAAACGCAACCAAGGCAAGGGCACCAAGGAAGTGAAGCTGAGGGACGCCAAGGAGCTCACCGCCGAGCCCAAGAAGGAAGCCCCGAAAGTGGAGACGAAAGGGCACTGAGGGCGATCAGCGACCAGCCAAACCTCCTTTAGTCACACTTCGCCTGTTCTCTTCCCTTCCGTTCCCATGTAAGTGAAACGCCCCGAGAGAGGCTCCATCTCCGTGAGCGCATCGCACGAACGGGAGCAGGGCCCAGTGGGCCCTGCGTTAGATGGAGGCTCCGTCTCCCGGAGCACGGCCCCCCAAGGGCCGGGCGACGGGGAGCGACGCGCGAGCGTCGCGATCGACGGAGGGGCGTAGCCTCCGCCGAGCTGCGTTTCACTTTTCACGGCTGCGCCGTGAAAAGTGAAACGCCCCGAGGCGGGGGCGTTTCGTGAGGGAGATTTTGGAGGGGTAAGGATGGTGGGAAGTTCGAGCGGGCGTGCCTTCGGGCACGGGTTTCAGGTGGTGGGACGTTTGGTGGCGGGAAGCCCCGAAGGGCACCTCGCCTACGAGTGTAGGCTTCACCTTCCCGGTGCGCCAGTACCCGAATCACGCACTCACTCCGGGAGCTTGAACCTCGCCGGGTCCGCCACCTCGGGTGACCATTGTTCAAAGCGCAGCTCCACGGAACCACCGGAAGCCTCCACCTCCATGCCCTTCAGCACGGGACGCCCCTGCACGACACCGCCCTGCTTGAAGCGGACGGTGCGGGCCAGCTTGCCCGAGGCCATGCGGAACTCCGCCTTCACCGGTCGGCGGCCGGCCTTGGCAACCCACAGGGTCGCCTTCTGGAAGGCCACGGCCGGGCGGCGGGCCTTGAGCTCCAGACGGTGGCAGGGTTCCCCCTCCACGATTTCTTCACCTGTGATCTCCGCGGCGTAGTCCTCCTGGAAGCGGGTGCGGGCGATGTCGCCGCCGCTGGCAGGACCCAGGAGCCGCTGCTGGGGGCTCACCTTCACCGGGCGCTTGGCGTTGGGGAGCAGCAGCCACATGTCGTCGCCCAGCACCAGGACGCTGCGGCCCTTCTCCTTCTCGGACACGCCGTCCACCCGCGCGTCCCCATTTTCCCGGGAGTGCACGCGCCACTTCTGTTCCTCGCGCCCCACCTTCAAGGCGATCTCCACCTGGAAGGCGTTCCAGGGATGCCGGTGGCGGTCCGCGGCCGTGAGGAGATCCTCGGCGGAGGGCGCCTGCCCGCAGAGGCTCAGGCCCACCACCAGGGGCAGCAGCCTACGCACGTCCGTAATCGTCCTGAAGGCGCTCGATGTCCGCCTCGTCGAAGGTCCCGAAGGAGACTTCCAGCACCCGCACGGGGTGGGGCGTCGCGGCATCGCAGCTTAGGCGATGGGTGCTGCCCTGGGGCAGCCACACCTGCTCCCCGGAGGCGGGGCGCAGCGTTTCCCCATCCCGCTCCACGACGACGCCCGCATCCAGGGCCACCCAAAGCTCCCCGCGGTCGCGGTGGCGCTGGAGGCTCAACTTGCATCCGGGCGCACAGGTCAGGATCTTCACCGTGCACCGCTCATTGAGGGCGAACTGATCGAACGAGCCCCAGGGCTTGTCGACGTGGAGGGTTTCCGGGCGATCCATAGTCTGTCCAGCCTACAACAGGTCTTCCCTTCCCTCAGCCTTGAGGCGTTCCACGATCTTTTTTACCGACTGGGCCTTGTCCCGGTGGCAGATGAGGAGGGCGTCCTCGTCATCCACCACGATGAGATCCCGGACCCCGCTGGCGGCGATGAGGCGGCGGCCCCCGAAGAAGGCGCTGTTGTGGGTATCCAGCAGGATGGCCTCACCCTGGGTGACATTCCCTTCGGGGTCGGGCTCCTGGAAGTCGATGGCCGCGGGCCAGCTGCCCACATCGGACCAGGTGAAACGGGCCGGCACCACGGCCACGGCTTTGGCCTTCTCCATGAGGGCCACGTCGATGGCCACCTCCGGCACCTGGCCATAGGCGGCCTTGAGGCTGGCGGGGTCCCCCCCGTCGGCCATCCAGGCATCCAGGGGCGCGAGCACCTTGGGCGCATGTTCCTGGAGCTGGGCCCGGAAGTCCGCGAGGGTCCACACGAACATGCCCGCGTTCCAGTAGTGGCGGCCGCTCGCCAGGTAGGTGAGGGCCACGTCCATGGGGGGCTTCTCCCGGAAGGCCGCCACCTTCTGGACGGCCCCCTGCCCCTCGGCCTCGATGTAACCGAAACCCGTCTCCGGGTAGGTGGGGCGGATACCGAAGACCACCAGGTCACCGGTCCAGGCCGCGTGTTTCACGGCGGTGTCGATGTCCTCGAGGAAGGCCGTGCGATCGCCGATCCAATGGTCGGCACTGAGCACCGCCATGACCCCCCCGGGCACCTTGCGCTCGATCTGCACCAGGGCCAGCGCCAGACAGGGGGCCGTATTGCGGCCTTCAGGCTCGATGAGGACGTTGCCCGCGGGCAGCTCGGGCAGGATGCGCGCCGTTTCCTCCGCGAGGTCCGCCGTCGTCACCACGAACACGTGTTCGGGTGCAAAGGCGCCCTCCAACCGGGTGAAGGTCTGCCGGAGCAGGCTCTCCTCCCCCACGATGCTGAGGAACTGCTTGGGGCGGCTCGTCCGGGAGCGCGGCCAGAACCGCGTCCCCCGCCCCCCGGCCATGATGACGGCCACTTTGGTGTGCTCAGCCCGCGGAGTCGTCATCGTGCCACCTTGATACCCATGAATCCGCGCGGGGCCTTGCGTATCGCCTCAGGCGATACCAAGACGATGACCGCAACTTTGGTGTGCTCAGTCCGTGGGGTCGTCATCGAACCACCTTGATACCCATGAATCCGCGCGGGGCCTTGCGTATCGCCCCAGGCGATACCAAGACGATGACGGCAACTTTGGTGTGCTCAGCCCGCGGAGTCGTCATCGTGCCACCTTGATACCCATGAATCCGCGCGGGGCCTTGCGTATCGCCTCAGGCGATACCAAGACGATGACCGCAACGTTGGTGTGCTGGCGCCGAAGGGATTCCATGGTGCACCCAGCCTAGCAGCGCGGCCTTGAGACGGGTGCCTCACCGGGAGAGGATCGGTACCAGCTCCCCCAGGATCGGCGGCGGAACTGGCGGCGGCCCCAGGAGGGCCTCCATGGGCTGAGCGACCAGCTCACCCTGGAGCCGCCCCAGGTAGAAGGCGCCACCGCCTGCCGCGAGCCTCCGCACCGCTTCCGCACCCCAGCGGCTGCCCCAGATGCGGTCCATGGCCGAAGGGGAGCCTCCGCGCTGGATGTGCCCCAGCACCACCACCCGGAGGTCCAGCTGGTGCTCCTTCCGGAGGCGCTCCCCCACGGCGTAGGCAGAGCCCATCTGGTCCCCCTCGGCCACCACGACGATGGAGGCCTTCTTGCCGCGGGCCCAGCTGGCCTGGAGGTTGGCGATGAGGGCCTCGTAGGTGTCGGCCTCGGACTCGGGATAGAGCACCGCCTCGGCTCCGCAGGCCAGGGCCGTGTGCACGGCGATCATGCCGCTGTGGCGGCCCATGACCTCCACGAGGAACAGCCGCTCGTGGCTGCTGGCGGTGTCCCGGATGCGGTCGATGGCCTCCACGGCCGTGTTCAGGGCCGTATCGAAACCGAGCGTGAGGTCCGTGCCCGGCAGATCGTTATCGATGGTGC
This sequence comes from Holophagaceae bacterium, assembly GCA_035254125.1. GTDB lineage: Bacteria > Acidobacteriota > Holophagae > Holophagales > Holophagaceae > JAFDVN01. Next base: position 5,347 of record DATFAX010000164.1, read on the forward strand.
CCGGGATGCCCGCACTGGGCAGCCCATGTTCCTTCCAGAGGGCTTGGGCGCCCCGGAAGCTGCCGTCCCCCCCGATGACCACGAGGCCATCGATCCCCTCCGCCCGGAGGGCCCGGTGGGCCCGGGCCCGTACGTCGCGATCCAGCCAGGCGGCGCAGCGGGCCGTGTGGAGGATGGTGCCGCCTCGCTGGAGGATATTGGCGCAATCCCGGCTCCGGAGCTCCCGCCAGTCCCCTTCCACGAGGCCCTCGAAACCCCGGCGCACCCCCAGGATCCCGATGCCCAACGCATCCGCCTGGCGGACCACCGCCCGGATGGCGGCATTCATGCCCGGGCTGTCCCCGCCCGAGCTCAGCAGGGCCAGGCGCATGGGCTCAGCGTGCCTTGGCGCCGCGGGGAGCCTTGGCCTTGCCGCCTTTGCGGGACTTGGCCTTGGGAGCGCCCTTCTTCCCCTTCACCGAACGGGCCCTGCCCCGGCCTCCCCGGAGGTCCTTGGGGTGGGTGTCCGGAGGGGGCAGGGGCGGAGGCTCGATGACCCCCCGGGGCACGGGGGGAAGATCTCCCTCGAGGGAGAGCGCCGCCCGCTGGGCCCGGGCCCTCATCACCGGATCTTCCTGGGGCAACGCCTGCGCCACCAGCCCGGTGGCCAGCAGGGAAATGACCGCGGTGTGGCGTCGGACCATGAAAGCGCCTCCTCCCAGAAGGTTAGGCCCTCTGAAGCTTTCGCGCCGCTCCAAGTTTCGGGTCCCTCAGCCCTTGTCCGCCTTCTTGGCGGCCTTTTCAGCCAGGGCCTTGGCGAAGAATTCCGCCACCACGCTGTCGGCATCCACCTTCTTCACGTCATGGACCTGGGCCTCACGCTCCATGATGTCCCGGCCCGCGGGGGCCATCTTGGGCAGTTCCATCTCGGAGGGAGAGAGGCGGGAGAGGACGTACTGGCTCACTTCGATGAGGCTGCGCCCCACCTTCTCCAGCTTCTGGCGGACCACGTCCTGGTACTGGTACAGGTCGAAGGCGCCCTGGATGTTGTAGGCGCCGTTGTCGGCATGGAATCCGATTTGCTCCATGAGGTCGATGAGCTTGTCCAGCTCCTCGCTGGGGGGCACCAGGTTGCGCATGATGTCCATGCACTCCTTGGTGAGGCTCTGGATCTCCTCGAAGCTGTGCTGCACCACTTCGATCTGGCCCAAGACGCGCTCGGCACCGCCCTCCTGCTCGGTGGCGATCTGCTTGAGCTGGTCGGGGATAGCCTGTTCGGGGCGCTTGGGGTCTGCCATGGAGGATGCTCCGTTCCCGGCATCGGCCCGGTATGCGAGAACCTGAATTTAGATGCTTTTCCCCCGGCCGCGTTACACTTTGAGGCTATACCTGACCGGGCAAGTCGGGTTTTGACAGGAGTTGCCATGACCCCCCAGGAAGCCTCCCCGGTTGCCGAGAACGCCCTGGAGACCTGCCTCCGCCCCTTTCCGGGCTCCGAGAAGGTCTACGTAGAGGGGCGCCAGCCCGGCGTGCGGGTGCCTTTCCGCCGCATCCAGCTAAACCCCACCCGGCGCATGGACGACACCCTGGAGGCCAATGAGCCCCTGCTCGTCTATGACACCTCCGGCCCCTACACCGATCCCGCGGCCGCCGTCGATGTGACCCGGGGTCTCGCGGCCCTTCGGCAGGACTGGATCCTCGCCCGCAAGGACACGGAGGAGCTGGACCATGCCTCCAGCTACTACCGCCAGCTCCGGGAGCGGGACCCCGAGCTCCGCGACATCCGGTTCCAGGCCACCCGCAAGGCCCGCCGGGCCAAGCCCGGGAAGAATGTCTCCCAGATGCACTACGCCAAGCAGGGCATCATCACCCCCGAGATGGAGTTCGTGGCCATCCGCGAGAATCTGGGCCGCGAAGCCGCCGGCATCAAGAGCCGGATCACCCCCGAGTTCGTGCGCGACGAGGTGGCCCGGGGCCGGGCCATCATCCCCGCCAACATCAACCACCCCGAAACCGAGCCGATGATCATCGGCCGCAACTTCCTGGTGAAGATCAACGCCAACATCGGCAACTCCGCCGTGGCCTCCAGCATTGAAGAGGAAGTGGAGAAGATGGCCTGGTCCATCCGCTGGGGCGGCGACACGGTCATGGACCTCAGCACGGGCAAGAACATCCACGAGACCCGCGAGTGGATCCTCCGCAACAGCCCTGTGCCCATCGGCACCGTGCCCATCTACCAGGCCCTGGAGAAGGTGAACGGCAAGGCCGAGGACCTCACGTGGGAGATCTTCCGCGACACGCTCATTGAGCAGGCCGAGCAGGGCGTGGACTACTTCACCATCCACGCCGGCGTGCTCCTGCGCTACGTGCCCATGACCGCCAAGCGGCTCACGGGCATCGTGAGCCGGGGCGGCAGCATCATGGCCAAGTGGTGCCTGGCCCACCACCAGGAGAACTTCCTCTACACGCACTTCGAGGAGATCTGCGAGATCATGAAGGCCTACGACGTGGCCTTCTCCCTGGGCGACGGCCTGCGCCCCGGCAGCATCCACGACGCCAACGACGAGGCCCAGTTCGGCGAGCTGGAGACCCTGGGCGAGCTCACCAAGATCGCCTGGAAGCACGATGTGCAGGTGATGATCGAGGGCCCCGGCCACGTGCCCATGCACCTCATCCAGGAGAACATGACGAAGCAGCTGGCCGTCTGCGATGAGGCCCCCTTCTACACCCTGGGCCCCCTCACCACGGACATCGCCCCCGGCTACGACCACATCACCAGCGCCATCGGCGCGGCCATGATCGGCTGGTTCGGCACGGCGATGCTCTGCTACGTGACCCCCAAGGAGCACCTGGGCCTGCCCAACAAGCAGGATGTGAAGGACGGCGTCATCACCTACAAGATCGCCGCCCACGCCGCCGACCTCGCCAAGGGCCACCCCAGCGCCCGCCTATGGGACGACGCCATGAGCAAGGCCCGCTTCGAGTTCCGCTGGGAGGACCAGTTCAACCTGGCCCTGGACCCCGAGACGGCCCGCGCATACCACGACGAGACCCTGCCCGCCGAGGGCGCCAAGCTGGCGCACTTCTGCTCCATGTGCGGCCCCCACTTCTGCTCCATGAAGATCACGGAAGATGTGCGGGCCTACGCCGCCGAGCACGGCTACTCCGAGGATGAGGCCCTCAAGGCCGGCATGCAGGAGATGTCCAAGACCTTCACGGAGACCGGCGCCGAGGTCTACCAGAAGTCCTGATCCCCCTCGGGAAGCCCCCCTGCAAGTGCGAGCCTGGCCCCCCCCTGGAGCCAGGCTCGCGTTCCGTGGGGTGCGCAGCCTCCCAAGGCATCCCCCAAAAAACCCGTAAGACCCCTTGGGCACCCCCGTCTCCCTGAGTGCGGCCGATGACCGGCCCCCTTTCGGAGCAGCCCATGAGCGCCCTTCGCACCACCCTCCTCGTCCTCCCCCTGCTCGCCTCCGTTGGCATCCACCCCCTCCGGGCGGGTGACAAGGTCGCCTTCGGCGGCGCGGTGAACCTCAACCTCCCCCAGGGGGACCTGAAGACCGACACCCACGACAAGGTGGGCGGCGGGCTCGCCTTCCAGGTCGCCTTCGACCTGGGCGGGGGCCACCTGCTCCGCCCCAAGGCCGAAGTGAACCTCTTCCGCGTGAAGGACGCGCGACGGGCGGGCACCGACACCCATGACACCGTGGACCTCACGGGCATCGGCCTCGGCGTGGACTACCTCTACCACTTCGGCGGTGATGCCCGCCGCGGCGCCTACGTCCTCGGGGGCCTCAGCGTGCAGCGGTGGGAGGTGGACTACGGCACCTACACCCACACCACTGACACCTCCTCCACGAGCAACGAAACCGCGCGCCGCCGCACCGCCCTGGGAGCCACCCTGGGCCTGGGTTACCAGGTGAATGCCTGGTTCGGCCTCGAGGCGCGCTACGCCTACTCCCGTTATGAAGGCAGCCGCGACGCCACGCTGGCGGACAGCACCCCCGGCGCCCCCGGAGTCACCCGGGATGCTGGCGCCTTCCAGCTCGCGGCCACCTTCCGCTGGTGACCTGAAAGGTCATCCCCACCCCGGGGTGGATGTGTCATCCTCCCCGGGATGAATTCCTCCCGGAGCCACCCATGAGCGCCCACCTGCCCGACGAGGCGGTGCAGGCCCTCATGGCGGCCCGGGAGCAGTTCGTGCGCTTCCTCATCCCCCGCATGCGCAGCCGGGAGGCTGCCGAGGACCTCGTCCAGGCCTCCCTGCTGAAGGCCCTCCAGACGGAGGCGCCGCCCCGGGATGTGGAGAGTTCCGTGGCCTGGTTCTACAGCCTCCTGCGCCACGCCCTCATCGATCACATCCGGGCCCGCCAGACCGAGGCGAAGGCCCTGGAGCGGCACGCCCTGGAGTTGGATCCCCTGGAGGAACCCGAGTTGGAGCAGGTGGCCTGCGCCTGCATCAAGGCCCTGCTCCCCACCTTGAAGGAGGGCGAGGCGAAGGTCCTCGAGGCCGTGGACCTTCAGGGCCTCAGCCCCAGCGCCTACGCGGCCACCCAGGGCGTCACCGCCAACGCCATGACCGTGCGTCTGCACCGCGCGCGCAAGGCCCTGCGAGAAATGGTGGATCTCACCTGCCGCACCTGCGCCAAGCACGGGTGCCTGGACTGCCGCTGCAAGCCGGCCTGACCCGCGGCCTCAGCCCCTGGTTCCCAGCAGGCTCGCCACGCGCCCCTGCAGGTCGGGCACGCGGAAGGGTTTCTGCAGGAAGGCATCCGGTTGGAGGCCATCCATGGCCCGGAGGGATTCCGCCTCGGTGTACCCGCTGGTGAGGATCACCGGGAGCCGGGGGTGCAGGGCCCGGATGATGCGGAAGGCCTCGGCGCCGTCCATGCGCGGCATGGTGAGGTCCATGAGCAGGAGGTCCAGGCGGGGACCATGCAGTTCCACCATGGCCACGGCCTCCAGGCCGTCCTTGGCCAGCATCACTTCCAATCCCAGCGCTTCGAGGGCGATCTCAGCCAAATCCCGCACGATCTCTTCGTCGTCCACCACGAGCACGCGACCCGAGAGGGAATTGGCCTCCGGCTGGACCCGGGGGGCCTCCGGCGCCGGCGCCGTTTCCCCCGCCGGGAAGATGAGCGTGAAGGTGGTGCCCTGCCCGGGACGGCTGTCCACATGGATCCCCGCGCGGTGGCCCCGGACGATGCCGAGCATGGCCGAGAGACCCAGGCCCCGCCCGGTGAACTTGGTGGTGAAGAAGGGATCGAAGATGCGGCCGATGGTCTCGGCATCCATCCCGCAGCCGTCGTCCTCCACCTCGAGCCGCACGTATGCACCCGGAGCCAGGAGCTGCCCCGGGAAGGTCGCCGCAAGATCCTCGGCGGACAAGTTCTCGACCCGGGTGCGCACCCGCACGTGCCCTCCCCGATCCCCAATGGCCTCGCTGGCGTTGGTGACGAGGTTAAGGATCACCTGCTGGAACTGGGCGGCGTCTGCGTCCACCGCCGGCAGCGGATCTTCCAGGTCCACTTCCAACGCCACCTTCTTCGCCACGGAGACGGAAAGGAGGCCCGCCATCTCACGCACCTGACGATTGAGATCCAGGCTCGTCACATGGAAGGGACCCCGGCCACTGTAGGCCAGCATCTGGCGGCTCAATTCCGCGGCCCTGCGGGCCGTGGTGTCGATCTGATTCAGGTGGGCCACCACGGGATGCGCGGGGTCCGCCTTCCCCAGGGCCAGGTCCACGTGACCCAGGATGGCCGTGAGGAGGTTGTTGAAGTCGTGGGCGATGCCGCCCGCCAGAACCCCCAGGCTCTCCAGCTTCTGAGCAAGGCGCAGGGCCTCCTCCGACTGACGGCGCTCGGTCTGGTCCAGCACCATCGCGGTGAATCCCAGCAGTCGCCCATCTTCATCGTGGAGGGGGGCCACATGCCAATCGCACTCCAGGAGCCGACCGTCCCTGTGAAGGTTCCGGGTGGAGAATTTATGGGGCTCGGGCGCCTCCCGAAGCTGCTGCAGGGCCTTCCACCCCCGGCCCCGCTCCTCGGCGGGGAGCAGGAGATCCCAGGCCGCCTTGCCCAGGATCTCCTCGGCCGGGTAGCCGAACGTTCGCTCCGCAGCCGGATTCCAACCCAGGACCACGCCCTCGGGGCTCCAGTCCACCACCGCCAGGGGCGTGGATTCCAGGAAGGCCCGGTGCCGGCGGTAGGCATCCATGGCGGCGGGCCAAGTGGGGCGGGGTTCCGGGTGCAAAGGGGCTCCTGGGCGGGGCCGGCCGTGGCCGGCCTCCAAGGTTCTCGATGGCTATTTCATAATCCTGACGTCGCATCGGCGCGGCGTGCGCCACACTTGATGGCATGGCGCACCATCCGTCCGAAGCACCCCTCGAAGATTACCTGGCCCTGGCCGCCCGGCAGGTTCCCCACCCGAGGGACCGGGAGCGGTTCGTCCGCCTGGTCACGCGCTGGGCCTCCCAGTGGACGGGCAAATCGCGGAAGCTCGAGGTGACCGCCAGCCACCACGGCACCTTCCTGCACTTCAACCAGCTCATCGGCACCCACTGGATGCAGGCCTTCACCTTCGAGGCCACGAAGCGCCACGGGGTCTTCCTCAAGGGCCCCGATCCGGATCGCGGTCGCAAGAGCCACAAACTGCGCGCCAACCCCCTGGACCCCAGCACCCTGGACGCCCTCTTCGAGGCCTGGTCCGCCCACCCGGAAGGCCGGCCGGCGGGCAAGGCCGTGGAATTCTTCCTGGAGGAGACCCCGGACGAGACCTGGGAGGCCTGCCTCCAGGAAGCCCTCGCATGCCTGAAGGGCTGAGGGGCCCCGAGCTCGCCGCCTTCGAGCTCAACTCCGCCCACACCCTGGCCGTGATCCGGCGGATCCCGCCCACGGCCTGGGATCGCCTCCCCGGCGGCAGCGCCGCCACCCTCCGGGATCAACTGCTGCACCTCACGCTGGTGCGTGAGAGCATCTGCCGAGCCCTCGCCGGAGCGGACACTTCCGGCCTGGGGGAAACCTTCGAGTCCCCCGAATGGCGCCATCCCGAGGCGGACCTCTCGGCCGCCTTCGAGGCCCACATCCTGCGCTGCCTGGAGCTGCTCGCAACCTTGGACGCAGGCCGCCTCGACGCACCTTTCACCACCCGGTTCGGCAATCGCAGCACGCCCCGGAACTTCCTGCGCGCCATGCTCGTGGAGGAGGTCCACCACCGGGCCCAGATGACGGGCGTCATGCGGCTGTTCGGCCTGGAGCCCCCGCCCTTCCCCGGCCAGGGCTGGGTGGAGCTGGGCGTTCCCCAAGGGGGTTGACGGAACGTCGCGATTCCGCCACATTGGTCGGAATCGAGAACCGACCTTGACCCTTCGCGCCTTCTATTTCGCCTTTAGCTACGCTCCCTCGGGTGCGTGGACCGGCGGCGCGTCGAACTAGACCAGCCCTTTCCCGGATCACCCCCGAGACCTTCACCGGCTCGGGGGTTTCGCTTTGTGGAGCCCCGCATGCCCACCGCCCCCCAGCACCTCTTCCCCCACCCCGATCGCCTCGGGGACCTCCGCGAGCGCATCGACGGCTTGGATACGGAGCTCCTGCGGATCCTGGCCCAACGCGCCGAGGCCGCCCAGGAGATCGGCCGCATCAAGCGGACCCTCCGCCCCACGGGCCCCCTCCACGCCCCCGAGCGGGAGCGCCAGGTGCTCGCCCGGGTGGCCGCCGCGGCCAATGGCGCCTTCCCCGCCGACGCCGCCCTGCGGGTGTTCCGGGAGATCATGAGCGGCTGCCTGGCCCTGGAGCAGCCGCTGCGCGTGGCCTTCCTCGGACCCGAGGGCACCTTCAGTCACCAGGCGGCGCGCCGCCTGTACGGCGGCAGCGTCGCGGAGCTGGGGCAGGCCACCGTCGCCGGCGTCTTCGAGGCCGTGGCCCGGGGACGGGCCGACCTCGGCGTGGTGCCCGTGGAGAACGCCACGGAGGGGAGCGTGGACGCGACGCTGGACGCCTTCCTGGAGTGGCCCCTGCCCGTGACCGCGGAGCTGAGCCTGCCCGTGGAGCTGGCCCTGCTGCTGCCCGATGGGGCAACCGTGGCGGATGTCCACGCCGTCCACAGCCATCCCATGGGGCTCGCCCAGTGCCGCCGCTGGCTGGAGGCGCACCTGCCCGCCGCAGCCCTGCTGGAGGCCACGAGCACCGCCGCCGCCGCCCAGCGGGCGGCCCTGGATCCCGCCGCGGCCGCCATCGGTCCCGCCGCCCTGGCGGATCGCCTGGGACTCCACGTGGGCGCACCCGCCATCCAGGACATGGAGGGCAACGCCACCCGCTTCCTCGTCATCGGCGGCGAGGCCCATCCGCGCACCGACCGCGACCGCACCACCCTGCTGCTGAAGGCCCCTGACGGACCTGGGGCCCTGCTGAAACTGCTGGAGCCCTTCGCCCGCTTCCGGGTGAACCTCAGTCGCATCCTGAGCCGTCACACGCGCCGCAAGGCCTGGGACGTGGCCTTCTTCGTCGATGCCGAAGCCCATCGGGAGGATCCACCCCTCCAGGCGGCCCTGGGCACCCTCAAGGCCCTCGGTGCGGAGCCGATGGTGCTGGGCAGCTATCCGCGATCCCTCTGAATCAGCCGCCCATGCGGCTCATCTCCACCCTGGGCAGGCGCGGCGTCTGAGCTGTGCGCAATTCCGAATAGCGGTCCTCCCGGCGGCCCCACAGGGCGCGGAGCGCCGCGGCGACTTCGCCGTCGGAGTGGCCCGCCCGGAGGAAGCCCCGCAGGTCCATGCCCTCGGCAGCGAAGAGACAGGTGTAGAGGCGTCCCTCCGCCGAGAGCCGAGCCCGGTCGCAGCCGCCACAGAAGGGGGCCGTCACCGAGGAGATGAAGCCCACCTCGCCGCGGCCATCCACATAGCGCCACCGCTCCGCCACGCGACCCGCCAGGGGCTCGCCCAGGGGCACTACGGGCCAGCGGGCATGCACCTTCGCGCGGACCTCACTGGAGGGCACCACCGCTTGGAGGTTCCACCCGTTGGTGGTGCCCACGTCCATGAACTCGATGAACCGCAGGGCGTGGCCCCGCTCGCGGGCGAAGGCGGCCAGGGCCTCGATCTCATCGTCGTTGACGCCCCGCTGGAGCACGCAGTTGAGCTTGGGGGGCGGGAAGCCCGCGGCCACGGCGGCCTCCAGGCCCGCCATCAGCTGCGAGAGCGGCACTGGCGTGTCGCATAGCTGATTGAAGCGCTCCGGGTCCAGGGTGTCCAGGCTCATGGTGAGGCGGTGCAGGCCGGCCTTCCGCAGGGCCTCCGCCTGGCCTGCCAGGAGGGCCCCGTTGGTGGTCATGGCGAGGTCCTTGAGGCCGGGAATGGCCGCAAGTTCACGGATCAGTTCGGGCAGGTCCCGGCGGAGCAAGGGCTCGCCCCCTGTCAGGCGAATCTTGCGGACCCCCAGACCCACGAAGATCCTGGCCAGCCGTTCGATCTCCTCAAACCGCAGCACCTGATCCTTGGGCAGGAAGGGATGGTCGGCCCCGAAGGCCTCCCGGGGCATGCAGTAGGTGCACCGGTAGTTGCACCGGTCCGTGACCGAGATCCGCAGGGCCCCCAGGGGGCGGTTCATGGGGTCGAGGACCATCATCGATCCAGCATAGGACCAGGATTCCCGTCACAATGGAAGCTTTGGGAACGGATCACAACATGGGCTTCTTCAACTCCCTCTTCGGCCGTCGCGATCAGGCGAACCTCCCCCCCCTGGAGAGCCTGCTCGCCGCCCGGGGGTGCCCGGTGGATCTGCCGGGGCTGAAGCACCTGCTGCCTGAATACGACCACCTTTCCAGCCTGCTGGAGCGCGAGGCCTGGGCCGCGGCCGTGGAGGAGCTTCACCGGCGTGGGCTGGATCTCCCTCCGGCCTACGACGAGATCCAAGATCAGCTGCTGCCCGAACTCGTGCCCACTTGGCAAGCCGAGCGCGAGGGCCGCTGGAAGCGCCTCTTCGTGGAGGGACTCCACCAGCGCCTCGTCCTCCAGGGCGAGGCCATCCCCGCCCCCTGGCTCGTGCTCTGGGCCCGGTCGGAGGCGGAGGTGTTGGAACGGGCCCTGGACGCCCTTCGCGCCCACACCGAGGCTAAACCCTTCCTGCGGCTGGCCAGCGGCATCTACCGAAGCCCCTGGAACGATGGTCTGGACGCTGCCCGCCTCCTCCTCCCGGAGATCTGGCACCCCATCTTCCCAGACCAGAGCCCCTTCTTCGCGATCCCCAACGCCTCCACCCTGCTCGTGGCGCCCCAGATCCTCCTTCCCAAGCTCGTCGAGGCCGCGGGCGAGGCCCTGAAGGAGGGCGTCCTGCTGCAAGCCGGCCTCCTGCAGCGCGTGGGTGACAAGCTCGTGCCGGCGCGCCTCCAGGAGCCCCATCCCATGGCCACCCCCCAGAAGGAACTCAAGCAGCTGGATCTGCTGGAGGCCCTCCGCGCGCAGGCCGGCGACTTGGATCCCGCCCTGGGTCTGCCCGCCCCCGTGGGGATGATCCGCGGCACCCAGGGCAAGTCCCTCACCGTGGCCACCTGGACTGAAAGCGATCAGCCCGTACTCATCCCCGAGGTGGACCTCATCGCGTTCATCACCAAGGAGTCCCGTCCCCTCGGCCTCTTCGTGCGGACCACCCTGCCCCGCCTCACCGAGATGCGGGGCGAGCCCCTGCCCGTGTGGGGTCCCCGCCGCCTCCGTTACGTCGGATTCCCCACCGCCGAACAGCTCGAGCGCCTGGATCAGGCGGCCACCCCCGAGCAGATGCGCAGCATCCTCGAGGGGGCCGCCTCCGCCCCCGGGGCCCCGGCCGCGCCGCGCCCTGCAGCGCCCCGACCCGCCGCCCCTGCGCCCAAGACCGACGGATTGCTGAGCACCCAGCCGGTCCCCGCCCTGCCCGCCCACCTGCGGGACCAGCTGGGCAAGCGGAACGGGGATTGATCCCCTCCCCTCCGGGGCTCCAGAGCCCCCCGCCGAAAATGCCGGCCCAGCCTGGCCTGCGTCACACGGTGCTGGTGCGGAGCTTGGAACCCGGAAGCCCCCTGCTCAACCTGGGCAGTGGCGTGGTCGTGGCCCCCGGGATCGTGGCCACCAACGCCCACGTGGTCCTGGGCGGAGGTGGCATCCAGGTCCACCAGGGGGACCGCAGCTGGCCCGCCCGCCTGAGGAGCTTGGACTTGGACCGCGACCTGGCCCTCCTTGAGGTGAAGGCGCTGGGCCTTGATCCCGCACCCCTGGCGGACCGGCCGCCGGCCGCGGGCGCGTCCCTGATCTACCACGGTTATCCCGGCGGCAAGGGACCCGTGACCCGGACGGGCTCAGTGCGGGGTAGCTGGTCCTACCTAGGGGATCACCTCCTGGAACTCGACATCGAGCTCTCCTCCGGTGCCAGTGGCGGCGGCCTGTACAACCCTGCGGGCGAGCTCGTGGGCCTCCCCACCTTCCAGCTCCAGGGGCGTCCCCGGGTGGCCTTCGCCCTGCCCGCGACGTGGATCCGGGCGCGCATCGCCCATCCCGATCCGGCCCCGGGAGCCGGGAGCGTGGGCCCCCTCCTGGACCGCTTCCTGGCCCAGATGGCCCTCGAGCCCGCCAACCGGGAACGCTGGCGCGCCTTCGCCGAGACATGGGTCCGCGAAGCCCCGGAGGACCCCGAAGCGCACGCGGCCCTGAGCCACGCCCTGGCCGGGGAGGTGGAGGCCCTGCGGGAGGCGGGCTCCCTCGACGAGGGACGGTTCCTCCAGCTGAATCAGTCGGCCATGGCCGCTCAGATCCAGGCGCTGGCCCTGCGGCGGGATCGCGCCCGGGATTGGCACAACCTCGGTGCCGCCCTTGACCACGAGAACCGCTTCACCGAGGCCCTGGAGGCCCACCGGGAAGCCGTGCGCCTCCAGCCCGATTACGCCCCCGGCTGGGAAGGCCTCGGCGCCACCCTGTTCAACATGCGCCAGTTCGCCACCGCCCGCACCGCCTTCCTGGAGGCGACCCGTTTGGCCCCGGACACGGCCCACACCTGGGGCCTGCTCGCCACCTGCGAGAGCCTTCTGGGTCGCCAAGGTGAGGCCCTCGCCCATTACCGCATCGCCCTCCGTTATCGCCCCTTCCACGCCCCCTGGTGGGAGGCCTTCGGCCGCAGCGCCCTGGCCTGCCGCCGCACCGCCGAGGCGGAGGAGGCCCTCCTCCACCTCCAGGCCCTGGCGCCGGAGCGCGCCCGGGAGCTGGGGAAGGCCGTGAGGGGCAAGCGGAACTGAATTGAGGGATCGAGGCTCGTCCCCCACGAGCCGGATTTGAATCCATTGCCGGTTTCCCCTCGCGCCTTGTTCCGCTCCGACGGTTGCCCGGACCGCCTCCGCGGAACGCTCAGGGACCGGCAGCCTCTCGGCCGGCTCAAATCCCTTGAGCCGGCCCCCCCATTGACCTCGACCCAAGGCCACTTGATTTGAACCGCGCCCGGCCATGCCGTTCGCCGGTCTCGCTCCCGACAGCCCACCAGGCTGTCTCCGCGATCCCCCTCGGGGGTTCACATCCCTGGGGGAGATACGAAAAAGGCCGCCCAATGGACGGCCTTGGTTTGGCTCCGGAGGAGGGATTTGAACCCCCGACCTAGTGGTTAACAGCCACCCGCTCTGACCCCTGAGCTACTCCGGAATAGGGTCTGATCAGGGTACCAGAACGGCGGCCTGATTCAAGCACTCAGCTCCGCTGGAGCTCCAGGAGGATCTGCCGGGCGGCGGCCTTGAGGGTCTCGATGACGCCGGTGCCCTTGTTGGCCACGGCCTCGATCATGGGCTCATTGCGGAAGCGGAGGAGACGCTCCATCTCGTCCACAGTCGCGGCGCTGGGCATGTCGCGCTTGTTGAGCTGGAGGACGTAGGGGATGGTCCGGATGTCGAACCCGTTCTCCTTGAGGTTCGTGGCCAGGTTCGCGATGGATTCGATGTTGGCTTCCATGCGGGCCTTCTGGCTGTCCGCCACGAAGATCACGCCATCGCAGCCGCGCAGGATGAGCTTGCGGCTGGCGTCGTAGAAGACCTGGCCCGGCACCGTGTAGAGGTGGAAGCGGACCTTGAAGCCCTTCACGGTCCCCATGTCGAGAGGCAGGAAGTCGAAGAAGAGGGTGCGGTCCGTCTCGGTGGCGAGGGAGACGAGCTTGCCCTTCTTCTCCGGATTGGCCTGTTCGTAGATCCACTGGATGTTGGTCGTCTTCCCGCACAGGCCAGGGCCGTAGTAGACGATCTTGCAGTTGATCTCGCGGGACGCGTAATTGATGAAGGTCATGGTCGGCCGGCCCCGGTCAATCGCCGAAGAGCTTGTCGATGTCCTCGTCCGTGATCTCCGAGAAGGGGCTCTCGAAACGGGCGCCCGCACCGGTCTCAGTCTGGGCCCGGTTCTCGACCTGATCGAAGATGTCCTGCAGTTCCTTGCTCGCCTTCTTCACCCGGAGGCGCACGAGGGCCAGGCTGCTGTTCTGGTCGAAGAGCACCACCAGGATGCCGCGCTTGCCCACGATGGAGATGTGGAGGTTGTCCTTCTCGCCTTCGTGGAAGAGGAGGCTGAATTCCTTCTCGCCGATGAGCTTCGCCAGACCGTCCGTGGCCGCCACGTTGCCGGCGGTGAGGGAGGCGAGGCTGGTGGCGTCGATGCTCTTCAGGTCACCGGAGGCGGCGATCTGCTGGCCGTTCTTGTCCACCAGGAAAACCACCTTGGCCTGGGCATCCTTCTGGAGGCGGCCGATGATCTCCTGAAGGAGCTTGTACTCCTCCTCGAACATCACGAGATCGAGCTTCGCCACTATTGCCTCCGGGGGGTTCCCTAAAGGCCAGGATACCGTCTTTGGCGATCCCCGGTGAAATCAAGACCGACCGGATCAGTAGCCCTCGGACGGGCCCCGGTCGGCGCCGATGATGGCCAAGGAGGCGCTTACGCCCAGGCGGGTCGCACCGGCCTGCACCATGGCCAGGGCCTGTTCGAAGGTGCGGATGCCGCCGGAGGCCTTCACCCCCACCGCCTCTCCGACCGTCTGCCGCATGAGCCCGACGTCCGCCACCGTTGCACCGCCGGTGGAGAAACCCGTGCTCGTCTTCACGAAGTCGAGGCCTTCTTCCGCGGCCAAAGCGCAGGCCCGGCGCTTCTGGTCGTCGTCCAGGAGGCAGGTCTCGAGGATCACCTTGAGCACGGCAGGTCTCGGTACGGCACTCCGAAGGCCCTTGAAATCGGCCCGGATCCTGGCCCAATCCCCATCCCGGGCGGCCCCCAAATCCAGGACCATGTCCACCTCCGTAGCGCCCTCCCGTAGGGCCACCTCCGCTTCGAAGGCCTTGGCCGCAAGGGAGGTCGCCCCGAGGGGAAAGCCCACCACGGTGCAAACTCGCACCCCACTGCCCTGCAGGTGCACCGCCGCGGCAGGCACCCAGCGGGGGTTCACGCACACGGAGGCAAATCCATGCCGCCGGGCTTCGCCACAGAGGGCCTCGATCTCAGCCGACCGGGCCCCCGCCTTGAGCAGGGTGTGGTCCAGCAGGGGGGCCAGGGTGGGCCGGAGGGCCCGCGCGGTCGGAAGGGGCTCCTCCCGGAGGCCTTCGGGCCCCAGGAGCAACGCCATGTCCTCATCGGCCGCCAGGAGGACGGGGTGGGGCCCAGGGCCGGCACCGAGCCGGGCTCGCAGTTCCAGGGTTCGATCCCACCATCGCATCGCCATCCCACCACGCTACCCGATCCGGTGGCCGGCCTCGGTCACGCAAAAAAAGGACGGGCCCGAAGGCCCGTCCTTTGGCGAAGCGGAAGGGGCTTAGGCCTTCTTCTCAGCCTTCTTCTCGTCCTTCTTCTCGGACTTCTTCTCGTCCTTCTTGTCGGCCTTCTTCTCGGCCTTCTTCTCGTCGAGGTTCAGGGCCTTCTTCTCGGCGGCAGGAGCGGCCTCAGCCTTCTTGGCGTGCTTCTTGGCGTGCTTCTTGGCCTTCTTCTCGGCGGGGGCAGCGGCCTCGGCCTTCTTCTCTTCGAGGCTCAGGGCCTTCTTCTCGGCGGCGGGGGCAGCGGCCTCAGCCTTCTTGGCAGCCTTCTTGGCCTTCTTGTGCTTCTTCTCGGCCTTGGGGGCGGCCTT
>DATFAX010000165.1:0-28846 GCA_035254125.1 Holophagaceae bacterium
TTTGGAAGCGGAAAGCGCCCGAAGGCGCTCACCGTGTGGTTGGGGAGGAAGGATTCGAACCCTCACCTGACAGAATCAGAATCTGTTGTCCTACCATTAGACCACTCCCCAGTGGTGCCACCCAGTATGCCAAGGAAGGGCCTGGGAGGCAAGGCTGGATTCTTCGGGGGAGGGCCCCGGGGGCGGGGTCGGGACCGGGGGGAAGGGCGGGGGATGCGGTGCCCGGGGGCCCGAGGCGCTATCCTGCGAGCACTCATTCGAGGTTGGCATGGCGGACATCCGGTTGGCGTATTTCATGGCGACCAAGGAGGGGGCGAGCTACCTCGGCGGGCTGCTGGTGGTGGACGGGTCGGGGATCCCCATGGATTTCCGGTACACGGAGCCCATCACGCCGTCGAAGCTGCAGTCGATCCTCTACGGGAAGGCGTTGGAGCCGCACCTGAAGGAGGAGGTGATCCAGCGGACGCTTCTGAAGGAGCTGAAGGGGCAGCCGGACCTGCTGATCCTGCCGGCGGCGGACCTGGCGGCGGGGCTGAAGGGGGAGGCCAAGTGCCCCGTGCTGGCCATCCAGAAGAGCCAGGAGCAGGCCCTGCCGCGGCTGGGCGAGGTGTTCCGGGTGAATCCGCGGGAGCTGCTGCTGCAGCTGGCGGAGGGGGCGTCGCCCCTGCGGGTGATCTTCGCGGCGGGGGTGGAGGCGTCCACCCAGGAGCAGGCGGCGCAGAAGCTGGTGGAGGCGGGCTGGCACATGGATCTGCTGGAGCCCCTGGAGCGGGTGACGGCGGCCCTGGGCAGCCTCGTGCAGAAGGAGTAGCGCCGTGGTCTTCGGCAAGGCCAAGGAGGCGCTGGGCGACATGGCCCAGACCATCCGGCGGCTCTTCGGGGAGCCGCGGGTGGGGTCGCTCACGGCCTCGCGCTTCCAGGCCCAGGGGCATGGGGAGCTGATGCTGGGGGCCCGGGTGATCCACGGCCTGCCGGCCACGGTGGCCTCCGTGGTGCCCGTGGCGCTCTTCGAAGGGGAAGTGGCCGCGGGGGAACTGCCCTCCCTGGAGGCGGTGCTGCGGGAGGAGCACGGGTGGGACGCCTGGGCATCGGGGGCCCGGGCCGTGGAGACGATCCTTTTCGAGGCGGGCAAGACCGCCCAGCTGGCGGTGCCGCCCCTGCCCAAGGTGACGCGGGTGCAGGCCCCCCGGGAGCCGCTGCCCCGGCCGGGGATCCGGAGCCTGGAGCCCAAGGTGGCGGCGCCGGGCTGCCGGAGCTTGGACGTGGACCGGGGCCTGGAGACCCGCACCCGCTCGGAGGTGGGCCGGGCCCTGCTCCAGCCCTTCGCCTTCCCGGGCGAGGACCTGGCCAAGCTGCCCAAGAACCTGTGGATGCGCTACAGCCTGGCCCTGGTGAAGGCCACGGGGGAGAACGTGCGGAACCTGGAGGTGGTGGGGCTCTACCGCCTGCCCCGCAAGGGGGTGTCGGATCTGCGGCCCGACGGGCAGGGGCGCATCTGGGTGCGGCTCACACCGGAGGCGGTGGGGGCGAAACGCGCACCGTTCATGCTCGCCCGGCGGAAGGACGATCAGGCCTTCGTGAGCGCGTGTGTCGATGAATCCTGAACTGCCCGAGCAGCCCCCCTTCAAGCCCGTGGAAGAGCCGCGGACGGAGCCCTTCAAGCCGTTGAAGACGGATGAGCACACCCTGCTCCGGGAGCGCCGCGCCACGGATCCCTCGGCCCCCGAGGAGCCGGAGCTGGCCCTGGTGGCCTACGCGGGCGAGGCCCTGGGCCGCGTCTTCCCCCTGCGGGAGGGGCGCTACGTCCTGGGGCGCAGCGCCCACTGCGAGATCCCCCTCATGGATGGCGAGGTGAGCCGCCAGCACGCGGCCCTCACCGTGACGCCGGGCCCCACGGGGCTGAGGGTGCAGGTGGAGGACCTGAGGAGCACCAACGGCACCCGGCTCAACGAGCACGAGGTCCAGGGGCCCCAGGAGCTGCGGCCCGAGGACCGCATCCAGCTGGGCGGCCACGTCTTCAAGTTGGTGGTGCTGGACGCCCTGGAGCGCGCCTTCCACCAGACCCTGCTGGAGCAGGGGAGCAAGGACGCCCTCACGGGCCTCTCCAACCGCCGGGCCATCATGGGCGAACTGGGCTCCCGGTTCCAGGTGGCGCAGCGCTATGGCCGGCCCTTCTCCGTGATCCTGTGCGACCTGGATTTCTTCAAGGTCGTGAACGACACCCACGGGCATGCGGCGGGGGACGCGGTGCTGCGCATCTTCGCCGAGGTCACGGCCCAGACCTTCCGGGAGCCCGACATGGTGGGCCGCATCGGGGGCGAGGAGTTCCTCGTGCTGCTGCCCGAGACGGACGTGGATGGGGCCCTGGTGGGCGCCGAGCGCCTGCGGCGCGCCCTGGAGGCCACCCCCGTGGACATCGGCGGCGGGAAGCTCCTGCGGGTCACCTGCAGCCTGGGCGTGGCGGCCCGCCGGGAGGATGACCCCGAGCCGGGTGCCCTCGTGGGGCGGGCGGATGCGGCCCTGTACAAGGCCAAGGCCGCCGGTCGGAACCGCTCCGAGGCCTAGGAAAAACAAGGCATGTTCCTTGGGGTTGCCTGGGCGGGGCGGCCCCTCGGATCGAAAGGCGATGGAAAAGGGGTGGTGCTTTCCTGGCGGCCCCTAAAATGGGAGATCCCCCGGCCTCCCATGCCCAACGTCCAGCCCAGCCCCGAAGACCTGCAGACCCTCGTGAGCCCCCCCACCGGGAGCCACACGGTGGCCGTGTTCCATGACTGGGCCCTGATCCGCTACGTGGGCCAGCCCATCGGGGAGTTGGTGCCCATCCCCCTGGATGGCCTCATCATCGGCCGGGCCGCGGACTGCGGGCTCTCCCTGCCCGAGGCGGAGGTGAGCCGCAACCACGCCCGCATCTCCCTCGTCCTCAAGGGCGAGTCCGTGGTGGTGCACCTGCAGGACCTGGGCAGCACCAACGGCACCTTCGTGAACGGCCGCCGCCTGGATGGCGAGGTGCACACCCTCATCGATGGCGACGTGGTGCGCGTGGGCGCCCATGCCTTCAAGCTCAAGAAGCTCGATGAGATGGAGCGGGTCTACCACCAGGCCGTGCTCGCCCAGACCACCGTGGATCCCCTCACGGGCGTGAGCAACCGCGCCACGGTGCTGCACCACCTGGAGAAGCACTTCGAGCTGGCCCGCCGCCACCGCCGCGCCCTCTCCGTGATCCTGGCGGATCTGGACCACTTCAAGCGCATCAACGACCAGTACGGGCATCCGGCGGGCGATGCCGTGCTGCAGGCCTTCGGCATCCAACTCCTGGGCCGCCTGCGGGGCAGCGACCACGTGGGCCGCATCGGCGGGGAGGAGTTCCTCGTGGTGCTCCCGGAGACCGTGGCCCGCGAGGCCATCAGCGTGGCCGATGACCTGCGCCTGGGCATGGAGCAGGATCCCGTGAGCCTGCCCGGCACCAGCCAGGTGGTGCGGGCCACCTGTTCCCTGGGCGTGGCCGAGCTGCGGGAAGCCGATACCGACGCCGGCAGCCTGCTGGCCCGGGTGGATGTGGCCCTCTACCGCGCCAAGGCCGCCGGGCGGAACCGGGTGGAGCGCGATTGAAGGATGAAGGATGAGCGATGAAGGATGAAGTGTCCCCTTCATCCTTCATCCTTCATCCCTCATCCTTTCCCCATGGCCCTGCTGATCCCCCAGACCCTCGGTGCCGTGCGCGTCAAGGAACGCCTCGGCGAAGGCGGCATGGCCTACGTGCACCGCTGCGAGGATCCCTTCCGCCCGGAGCGGCGGCTGGCGGTGAAGCTGCTGAAGCCCGAGGTGCACGGCGACGGCGACCTGGTGCGCCGTTTCCAACGGGAGGGCGAGCTGCTGAAGGGCCTGCGCCACCCGAACCTTGTGGAGGTGCTCGGGTACGGCAAGTCGGGGAGCTGGCCCTACCTGATCATGGAGCTGCTTCCCGGCGGCAGCCTCAAGGCCTGCCTGGGCGAATCCCCGGCCCGCCTCATCTCGCGGCTCGCGCCCGTGGCGGGGGCCCTGCACGTGGCCCACGAGGCAGGTATCGTGCACCGGGATCTCAAGCCCAGCAACCTCCTCTTCGCCGAGGACGGCACCCTGAAGGTGACGGACTTCGGGGTGTGCATGTGGGAGGGCGATGAGGCCACCCGCTACACCAAGAGCTCCATGGTGGTGGGCACCGTGGGCTACATGGCCCCGGAGCAGCACGGCGATCCCCGCGCCGTGGACCGCCGCGCCGACATCTACGCCCTGGGCGCCATCCTCTACGAGTTCTGCACGGGCCAGCCCTGGGCCCTGATGATGGTGCCGCCGGCCGCCGCGCGGCCCGGCTTTCCGCCCCGCCTCGCGGCGATCATCATGCGCTGCCTCCAACCCGCCCCCGCCAAGCGCACGGCCACCATGGCGGCCCTGGGGGCGGAGCTGGCCGAGTGGCTGGAGAGCGCCGAGGCCGTGGGGTGGGGCGCCGAACCCCTGCCGGGGTGGAACCGAGAGGCCCAGGAGGCGCCCACCCAGGCTGCCGTGCGCACGCGGGTGCTGGAGGATGAAGCTCCCGAAGGCCGGCTGGGCCCCTACCTGGATCCCCTGGGCGCCGCCAGCGTGGGTCAGCGCCGCCAAGCCGCCGAGGCCCTGCGCGGGGCCGCCCGCCCGGGCGATGGGCCCTGGCTCGTGCAGGCCCTGGCGCAGGTGCCCGAGGGCGCCCGCTTCGGGCCCTGCCTCGCCCTGGAGCAGGTGGGCGGGGAGGAAGCGGTGGAGGCCCTGCTGGCCCTGCTGGAGGATCCCTACTGCGGCCGCGAGGCCGCCGAAGCCGCGGCCGCCATCGCGCGGCGGGTGGGCCAGGAGGACGAAGTGCGGCGGCGCCTGCGGGAGCCGGGGCTGGGCGCGCCGGGGCGCTGGCTGGCCCGCTGCCGCCTGGGCGATGGCACCTGGGCCGAGGCCCTGGTCCGCGACTGGGGCACCCTGCCCGAGAGCCACCGCATCCAGGCCCTCACGGCCGCGAAGGAACTGCCGCCGGGCCTGCGCATGGCCTTGAAGGGGCGCCTCGGCTACGCGCCGGGCAGCGTGGGCGAAGCCTTGGCGGCGCTCTAGCTAGAGGCCCAATTCGGCGAAAGGCGCGAGGTCCACGAAGGGCTCCGGCTTCTTCGCGAACAGGGCGCCGAAGGTCTTGCGGATCTCGGGCTCGGCGCCGAGGATGGCGTGGCCCCCGGCGTAGAGGGCGCTCCACAGGGCGCCGCGCAGTTCCGGCGTGCCCCAGGCGGCCTGGGGGAGCCGGGCCACGGTGTCGTGGTCCCAGCCCAGGCGGGCGTTGAGGCGGGCGAGGCGGCGGTGGAGGTCCCCGTGGGTGAGGGTCGAGGTGAACGGCGTGTCCTCGGAGACCTGGGCTTCGCGGTCGTGGAAGAGGCCGCGGCCCGCCTCCGAATTGAAGGCCTCACCCCCGAGGATCTCCGCGGGGACGGGGGGCGCCGTGGCGTCCCAGCGCAGGCCCGAGGCGGCGGCCGCCACCTCGGCCATCCAATCCCAGGGGGTGCCCGTGGCCGCGTGGCAGGCTTCCAACCCCGCGGCCAAGAGGCCGAAACCCACGCCCTCCACGCGGTTCCGGTACCCGGAATAGGGGATGGTGGGCCAGGGCGGCGCGCTGAGGGCCGGGCGCTGCTGGAGCCGGGCCGCGCGCTGGATGAGGAGGAGGCGCAGGGTCATGGCCCCAACTATCGCATCCCCCGGTGGAGGGGCCCTAAGCGAGCAGGTTGAGGGTGCTGGCGTAGGCCGAAGCCTGAGCCGCCTGCACGGCCTGCTGCACCGCGAGGGCGGGATCCGGGGCGCCGGCATTGGCGGGGTCGAGGCCCGCCAGGGCAGGGGGGGTGGTGCCCTGGGCGGCGGAGGCGGTGTAGATGCCTCCCACGAGGGCGGACAGGCTGCTGGCGCCCGCCAGGGCGGAGAGGGAATCGGTGCCGGGGAAGAGGCTCTCGGCCCCGGCGTTCCCGGCGTCATAGGCGGAGACGAGCGCCTGGAGCACCGCGGCCTGGGGCGAGTCCGCCACGGCCTTGGGGTCGGCCTGCGCCGTCGCCTTCACGGACGACGAGTAGCCATAGCGGCTGAGCGAGCTGGCCACGCTGAGATCCAGACTTCCTCCCAATCCCCCTTCATCGACTCCGGCGGGGCGGGACTTGAGGGCTCCCCCCGAGTCTGGGCAAGGGCTGCAGGCTCAACGGGGGCACCCTTTTTCCACCCCGACCTCAACCCGACCGGTCCCCTGGGAGTCCATTCCCCACGTCCCCCTCATGGACATCCCAAGGAGTCCGCCATGACCCGCTTCCGCTTTGGCACCGCCACCGCCTTCGCCGTGGCCTCCATCACCCTCTTCACCGCCTGCGGGGGTGGGGGGTCGAACAGCAACAGCTCCTCCGCGCCCGCCGGCAAGGTGGATTTCCTCGTCTCCGATGCGCCCTCCGACGCCTGGTCCGCCGTGAACGTGGTGCTTAAGAAAGTGGCCCTCGTGCCCCAGGGCGGTGGCACACCCGTGGGGATCTACGACCAGTCCTCGGATCCCACGCCCGACACCCTGAACCTCGTGCACCTGGATGAGCTGGCGGACCTCCTCACCAGCGCCTCCGTTCCCGCGGGCACCTATACGAAGGTGCTCGTGCAGATCGACCCCGCCTCGGTCTCCCTCACGGACAACCAGGTGCCCAGCCACACCTACAATGTGGCCTCGGGCACGGTGAAGGTGGTGGGCCTGCCGGGCTTCCTGGTGGACCTGAGCGCGCCCCTCGTGGTGACCGAGGGCCAGAGCACCCAGGTGCAGCTGGACTTCGACCTGGGCAACCCCCTCTTCATCCTGGACCGCCCGGGCATGGGCCCCGCCGGCGCCGACCTCTACCTCGTGAACTTCGAGCGCTGCGTGCGCCACCGTCCCATCGCCAACCTCGCGGGCTTCCTCTTGCGCCACCTCCGTGGCCAGGTGGCCGACGTGACCGGCACCACCCTCACGCTCCACACGGAGCACAAGGGCCAGAAGGTGATCGATGTGGACGCCGTGAACGGCACCCGCTTCTACGATCTGGACCAATCCCCCGTGACCCCCACCACGGGCACCGCCTACCCCGCCGCCCTCACCGCCGGCAAGTACGTGCGCGTGGCCGCCCGCTTCCAGGGCGCCGGTCAGCTGACCGCCGTGCGGGTGTGGTTCAGCGCCGATCGCAGCAAGCTGCGCCGCTTCAGTCCCGAGGGCCACGTGGTGGCCGTGGATACGGTGGCCAACACCATGAAGGTGCTCTGGAACCCCATGGGGGATGGCACGCCCATGGCCCTCACCACCTTCAATGTGGATGCGGGGACGAACTTCTTCTACCACGACAGCGCCTCCGCCATCGGCACCGGCACGGCGTTCCTGCCCAACGTGGCCCCCGGCTTCAAGGTGCAGATGACCGTGGCGGATCCGACCTCCATGAGCCTCACGGCCAGCGCCGTGGACATCGAGCGGGCCCACTATGAAGGCACCCTGGCCCTCACCGCCGGCAACACGGGGCTCACCTTCACGAATCCCCGCTACACGAAGAGCGCCGACTTCGCGGCCACCTCCTTCACCTGGTGGAACTTCACCTACCCGACCCTGGCCAATAGCGGCTCGGATAGCCTGGTGGCCCTCCTTTCCGGACTGCCGGCCAACACGGCCCGGGGTGCCAGCAGCCTCACCTGGAACGCGGGCGCCGGCGCCTGGAACGCCCAGGACGCCATCCTCCTGCCCATCGCCCAGCAGGGGCAGATCACCGGCGCCCTCAGTGGCAGCACCTTCACCTTCACCCCCACGGGCGGCAGCGCGGAGGCCGTGGATCTCAGCAGCACGGTGGGCAGCGCCACGCTCGTCTACCAGGTGAGTGTGCAGAACGGCCTCGTCACCGTGACACCCCTGGACAGCAGCCAGTGGAACGCCACCACCTTCGCCGCCGGCACCCCGGCCCGCATCTTCGCGGTGCCCACGGCGGGGAACCTGAAGGCCTACGTCGTCACGCTGGGCATCTGAACGCCTCCCGACCTTCCCCTGCGGGCGCCTCCGGGCGCCCGCAAGGCGTGTGAGGGGCCCCGGCGCGCCGGGGATTGACCGTCTTCCTCGAGACCCATGACCATCCTGACGAAATTCGCGCTCATCCTGACGCTCACGCTGGCGGCCTTCACCCTCTGCCGGGGGCTCCTCTACTTCAAATACCGGCCGCTGTTCGCGGGGAAGGAAGCTTCGGCGGTGGGCCGCGCCTTCCTCCGGGGCCTGCGCTTCGACCTCTCCATCATCCTGACGCTCTGGGCCCTGCCGATGACGCTGCTGGTGGTGCCGATCCCCGACCTGCCGATGTTCGATGGCGAGGTGGGCCCCTGGTCCGTGGGGTGGCTCGTGGCCATGCTCATCGTCTTCGCGGCCATGCTGCTCCTGCTCGTGTCGGACCTCTTCTACTTCGGGGACGTGCAGCGCCACCTGGGCAGTGAATTGACCCTCTTGTGGGAGGACCGGGCGGAGATCCTCGGGATGATCCGGGGGGGCTATGCGGGTCCCCTGGGGTTGGCCCTGCTGGGCCTGCTCGGCTTGGCGGCGGCCTGGGTGTGGGTGACCCTCCTGCCCATGCAGCCCGTCCGCCATCCCTTCCTGGATTTCATGGGGGTGGAGATGCTGGCCTTCCTGGCGGTGCGGGGCACCTGGAAGGGGAAGTCCCTCAACATCATCGATGCCTTCGATCAGGGCGACACGGACCTGGGCAACCTCGCCCTCAACGGGGTCTTCACCACCTACCACGCCACCCGGGCATCCCGGCGCCTGCGCCATCGGTTCATGCCCGACGAGGAGGCGAACCGGATCGTCAGGGAGGAGCTGGGGGGACTCACCGGCGTGCCGGTGGCGCCCGGGGAGCGGCCCTTCACGCGGGCCTATCCCGATAATCGGGCCAACGGATGCAACCTCGTGTTCCTCCTCCTGGAGAGCTGGAGCTCCAAGTACGTCGATGCCTTCGGCGGGAGGGGCTTCGGCGTGACGCCGAACTTCGACCGGCTCGCCGCCCAGGGCCTCCGGTTCCCCCACTTCCACGCGGCGGGCCAGCGCAGCATCTACGCCATCCAGGCGCTCCTGTCGGGGGTGCCGGTCCTTCCGGGCCTGCCCCAGCTGGGGGCCGGGCTCGAGGCCTCCAACGTGCTCCAGCTGGGGCATGCCGCCATGAACCATGGCTACCGGACCCTCTTCGTGAAGAGCTCCAAGCGCCGCTCCTTCCGGGTGGACGCCATCGCCCGGTCGGCGGGGTTCCAGGAGTACTACGGGGCGGAGGACATGCCCCTCCTGCTGGACTACCGGGACCCCCAGGCGGCCCATTTCGGATGGGATTACGAGACGTTGATGTTCCTCAAAAAGAAGCTGGACGAGCGCCCGGGCCCGACCTTGGGGTTCGCCTTCACGGGCACCACCCACATCCCCTATCCGGACCTGGGCCCCCGCCATCAGGTCCACCCCCACGCGGTGGACTCGGAAGCGGGCTTCCTGAACACCCTCCACTACGCGGACTGGGCCCTGGGCGAGTTCTTCAAGGCCGCCGAGCGGGAGCCGTGGTTCGACCGCACGATCTTCGTGCTGACGGCGGATACCACCCTGGGGTTGTTCCAGGACGGAGGCTTCAGGGAGCGGTACGAGATCCCCCTGCTCATCTACGCGCCGAAGCTGCTGGAGCCCGGGGTGGTAAGCACCATCGGTTCCCAATTGGACCTCCTGCCGACCCTCTACGATCTGCTCGGCTTCGCGGATCCCTTCTCGGCGGTGGGGGACTCCCTCTTCCGGAAGCGCCGGGAAGCCGCCCTCTGCGATCAGGGTGGGATTCTTGGGCTCATCACGCGGGAGGGCTACCTCCGCCACTCCCTGCAGAACCGCCTGGAGGCGGTGCCGTCGGCGGCGGCCGGTGAGGACGTGGACTTCCACCGGATGGAACGCCTCCTGCTCGCCCTCGACCAGGTCACCCATCGCCAGCTGAAGGCGAACCGCTGGGCACCGGAGCACTGATCCGTGGACGGTCCGCCCGGGCTGGGAGTAGAGTGCTCGGACCCACTCCTGGAGGATCCATGCGCCCTGCCCTCGGCTCCGCCCTCGCCCTGCTGCTCTGCGCCCTGCCGGCCCGGGCCCAGTACACGGATCCCACGGCCTTCCAGGAGTGCGGCGGCGCGGCGGAGTTCGCGGCGCGGCGCGAGGCCCTGCGCCGCAAGGTGGGCACGGGCACCATCCTCCTCTTCGCCCGGGTCACGCTGCCCGAGGCGGCCCACTACGTGGAAGACAACGACTTCTTTTACTACACGGGCCTCAAGGAGCCCGGCGCGGTGCTCGCCCTGGATGCCGCCAGCGGCCGCACGGTGCTCTTCCAGCCGCCTCACAGCGCCCGGGAGATCCAGGTGCTCGGCAAGACCCTGCTCGCCTCCGACGCGGAGACCCGCAAGGCCTACGGCTTCCCCCTCGTGCTCCCCATCGAGGACCTGGACACCTTCCTGCTCCGCGCCCTGGCGGGGCCCATCTGGATGCGCCTGGGCTTTCCCGACAAGACGGATGGTGCGCGTCTGGAGACGGCCATGGATCAGGCGCGCCACCACAATCACCCCTTCGGCGTGCGGGAGTTCCCGGCCACGGCGCCCATCCTGCGCATGCGGGAGCACTACCCCGGCGCGGAGCTGAAGGACCTCACCCCACTCATCGACGCCCAGCGCAACCTCAAGACGGCCGCGGAAGCGCAGCTGCTGCGCCGCACGGGCCAACTGGGCGCCCAGGGCCTGAAGCAGGCCATGGCCAAGGCGCGGCCGGGCATGTGGCAATACCAGATCGAGGCGGAGGCCGCCTACGTTTTCGCCCTGGGCGGCGCCGAAGGGTGGGCCTACCCCGCCATCGTGGGCTCGGGGAAGGACGCCAACACCTGGCATTACTTCTCCAACCGCGCCCGCATCCAACCCGATGAGCTCGTGGTCTTCGACTTCAGCCCCCAGCTGCATCAGATGACCATGGACATCACGCGCACCTTCAACATCAGCGGGAAGTTCACGCCGGAGCAAGCCAAGTGGTACCAGGTGGACCTGGAGGCCCAGAAGGCCGTCATCGCGCTGCTGAAGGTGGGCAACACCTACGAACAGGCGGCGGAGGCCGGGAAGAAGGTCTTCGAGAAGGCGGGCATCGGGCCTCAGTGGATGGGCTTCCCCGGCCACTTCCTGGGCCTCGCCACCCACGACGTGGGCCGCTGCACGGGGCCCATCCTCAAGGGGCAGGTGATGACGGTGGAACCCATCATCGAGTTCCCGGAGAAGCACCTGCACTTCCGGGTGGAGGACACGATGCTCGTCACGGATGGGGACCCTGAGATCCTCTCCGCGGGTGTGCCGAAGGAACTGGCCGAGGTCGAGAAGCTGGTGGGCAGCCTGAAGTAGGCTGGAACAGCAGGAACGCGAAGCGCGCGAAGGCTCCTCCGGGGCAGGCCCTCCGGCCTCCGGCCCGCCAGGCGGCACGGCCCAGGGCTACATCCCGGTCTAAGAGGCCCGCGAAGGCATCGATCGGAGAGTGAGCTCCGCACTCCCTTCGCGCTCTTCGCGTCCCCAACGCGAGGATTTCCGGAACCTCAGGCCCTTGCGGAGAAGGCCCCCACGTTGAACCCCGGGAAGTGGTCCATGAGCGTGCGTGTGGGGGGGAACTCCTGCACGTCGGTGAAGCCCGCGGCTTCCAGGGCGGCCACCCAGCACTCGGGGGTGAGGAAGCCGTGGCGGGGGCGCCAGGTGGGGTGCAGGGTCACATCCGTGAAGGCGTGGAGGAAGTTGAAGAGGAACTCGATGTAGATGGGGTGCTCGAGGTTGGGCTTGAGGCACTCGCCCACGATGAGGCGGCCGCCGGGGACCAGGAGGCCCTTGAGGTGGCCGAGGGTGGCGCCCAGGTCCTTGGCCACGTGGAGCACGTTTACGCCCAGGATGGCGTCGAAGCGGGCACCGGACAGCTTCTGGTCCAGCGGATCGCGGTTCAGGTCGAAGGGCTGGAACGTGAAGGGCACCGTGGGGAGTTCGCCGGGGAGCTCGCGCTGGGCTTTGCGGAGGAAGTTGGGGGCCACGTCCGTGAAGCGGTACTCGGCCACCTGCGGCGTGCCTCCGTCCGCCGTCCAACGCTGGCCCAGGAGGCGGGCGAAGGATCCCGCGCCGCCGCCCAGCTCCAGGAGGCGCATCCCCGGGGTGCGGGCGTGCTCCAGGGCCAGCATGGGCAGGAGGTTGTTGGGGCGGTACACGGCGTTGTCGTTGTGGAAGTAGGCCTGCCAGAGGGGCAGGAGGGCGAGGCTGAAGAGCAGGGATTCGCCGGGCTTGCCTTCCGTGAAGAAGGGCGGGATCTGGCGGCGCACGGCGTCCAGCAGGTCCAGGTTGATGCCCTGGCCGGGGGCGATCTCCTCCGCGAAAGCGCGGATGGCCTCCAACTGGGGGGTGGCGGGGCCCTCCAGGCGGTAGCGATCGCCGTCCCGGGTGAGCATCTCCTCATCCACGAGGAGGTCCACCATCCAGGCCAAGGCCAGACGGCCCTGCGGGGCGAAGCCCAGCATGAGGGCGTCGAGGGTGGCGCCTTCCCGGAGGCGCGGTTCCAGGCCCAGGTCCAGCAGGAGGGCCAGGGCGCAGTGGGCGGCGTAGACCTCCGCGGTGAGGTGCATGCCCCGGAGGGTGGCCGAAAAGAGTTCCCGGGCCTCGTCCCCGGCGAGGCCAAAGGCGTCGGGCAGGGGGCGGTCCGCCTGGGTTGCCAACCGCGCCCGGAGGATGGACAGGGCGTCGGTGATCGCGGATCCGGGCGGGAGGCTCCCGCTCAATCCATCATCTCGCTGATGCTGCGGCCACCGTGGATGCGGAGGATGGCATCGCCGAACATGCCGGCGGTGCTGAGTACCCGCAGCATGGGCATGGCCTTGCGCTTCTCGTTGGAAACCGGGATGGAATCGGTCACCACGAGCTCGTCCAGCTCGGCGCCATTGAGGGTCTCCACGGCCGCGCCGCTGAACACGGGGTGGGTCACACCCACGCGGACGCTCTTGGCTCCGAACTCGCGGAGGATTCGGCTGGCTTCCTTGATGGAGCCGCCCGTGGCGATCTCGTCATCGTAGATGATGGCGTCCTTGCCCTTCACGTCGCCGATGAGGGCCACGCTCTGGGCCTTTTCGCTGTCATCGGAGCGGCGCTTGTCGATGATGGCCATGGGCACGGCGAGGCGCTTGGCGAAGTGGCCCGCGAACTTGGCGGCGCCGGCATCCGTCGCCACCACCACACCGTTGCTCAGGTCCATGGACTTGAAGTACTGGGTGAGGATCGGGGTGGCCAGCAGCTGGTCGGCGGGCTTGCGGAAGAAGCCGAGGATCTGGGGGGCGTGCAGGGTCATGGTGAGCACGCGGTCGGCGCCGGCCGTCTCCAGCAGGTCGGCCACGAGGCGGGCCGTGATGGAAATGCGCGCTTCGTCCTTCTTATCGCTGCGGGCGTAGGGGAAATAAGGCAGCACGGCGGTGATGCGCGCGGCGGAGGCGAACTTCAGCGCGTCGATCATGATGAGCAGTTCCATGAGGCCATCGCTCACGGGCGCGCAGGAGCTCTGCACCACGAAGACATCCGCCTCGCGGACGTTCTCCTCGATCTTTACCTTGATGTTCTCGTTGCTGAAGCGGGTGATCTTCACCTTGCCCAGGGGCAGGCCGATGTGGGATGCGATGCCCCGGGCCAGCTCGGGATGGCTGGTGCCAGAGAAGATCTTCATCTCACCGATCATGGGAACCCCTTGAGGACGCCTCCCCAGTTTAAGGGATCTTCCCCCCCTCCCGGAGGACCGGAGCCTGACGGGACGCGGCGATGCAGTCCCGGTGCGGATCGGGCGGCATTATTTTTTCCGAGTGGGGGATTCCGGGGCCTCGGGGAGGGTGCGCTCCGCGAACCGGAAGGGCGTGGCCGGGGGCCCGGTACCCCGGCCCTCCCCGCCCCAGGAGGCCCATGGTCCTCCCGACCGCTCCAGGCCCCGGCCGACCTCCCTAGGCGGGATTCGACCTGTCCACCGGCGTCACGCGCACCAACCCCATTTCCCGGGCGTTCCGCGGTCCGCCCACACTTGGATGTGGCCTGTCTAGCGGCGATTCCGAGCTAGACCTTGCCGCCGCCGACCCGCTGGATGCGGGCGCCGACGCCCTGGAGCTTCGCTTCCAAGCCCGCGTAGCCGCGGTCGAGGTGATAGATGCGATCCACCACCGTCTCCCCCGAGGCCACGAGGCCGGCGATGACCAGGGCCGCGGAGGCCCGGAGGTCCGTGGCCATGACGGTGCAGCCGCTGAGGGGCGAGGGACCCGCCACGATGGCCTTGTGGTCGTCGATGCGCAGGTTGGCACCCAGGCGCTCCAGCTCCATGGCGTGCTGGAAGCGGTTTTCAAAGATGCCTTCGTTGATGACGCTGATGCCCGCGGCCTGGGTCATCACGGTCATGAACTGGGCCTGCAGGTCCGTGGGGAAGCCGGGGTGGGGCACGGTGGTGGCGTCCTTGCTGCGGAGCTTCTGGCCGCAGTCGCGCTTCACGCGGAGCTGCTTGCCCTCGGGGCCCGTGGCCTCGCTGAATTCCACGCCGCTGCGCTCCAGCAGGTCCATGAGGGCGCGGAGGTGGTCGGGCTCGCAGGCGTCGATGATCACGTCGCCGCAGGCGGCGGCCACGGCGCACACGTAGGTGCCGGCCTCGATGCGATCGGGGATCACCGCGTGGCTGCAGCCGTGGAGCTGCTCCACCCCGTGGATGGTGAGGGTGCTCGTGTCGATGCCCTCGATCTGGGCGCCCATCTTCACCAGCAGGCGGGCGAGATCGCCGATCTCGGGCTCGATGGCGCAGTTGCGCAGGATGGTGGTGCCCTCGGCGAGGCAGGCGGCGGTGAGGATGTTCTCCGTGGCGCCGACGCTCACCTTCTCGAAGGTGTGGTCCATGGCCTGGAGCTTGCCCTTCACGAAGGCCTCGATGTAGCCGTGGCTGATCTCGATCTGGGCGCCCATGCGCTCCAGGGCCTCCAGGTGCAGGTTCACGGGGCGGGCGCCGATGGCGCAGCCGCCGGGCAGGCTGACGATGGCGCGGCCCCAGCGGGCCAGGAGGGGGCCCAGCACGAGGATGGAGGCCCGCATGGTCTTCACGAGGTCGTAGGGGGCCTTCAGCTCCTCGTTACCGAGGGCCTTGAGGCTGGCGGTGAGCTCGAAGCCGCTGGGCTCGGTCTCCAGGGCGGCTTCGGTGCCCAGGGCCTGCAGCACCTTCACCATGGTGCGGATGTCGGCCACGGCGGGCAGGTTGGAGAGGCGGACCTCGGCATCCGTCAGGAGGGTGGCCGCCAGGCAGGGGAGGGCGGCGTTTTTGGCGCCCGAGACGCGGATGCGGCCCTTGAGGGGGGTCCCACCTTGAATGACCAGCCGATCCATCGCAACTCCTTGGGAGTGTGTCTACGCAACCAACGTGGCCGCGCTGGGGTGGCGGCCGAGCACCCCAAGGCAGCCGACCGAGGTGGTGCGGGCCCACCATTGAGGGAGGCTAACGCGGGGGGGCGAAGGCCGCCACCCCAGCCCGGAGGGTTGGACCCAGATGGGCCTGATCCGGCGTCGGGCCGCTTGCACGATGACACCGCATCGCACTGCGCGGCCCTCCTTGGCTGAGGCCCCTCTGGGTTCAACGCGGTCCACGCTGGTTGCGTAGACACACTCCCACCCCCAGATTACTGGAGTTTTCATTGCGTACCGAGGCGAGGCCCTGAGAAGATTCCGAGACTTTTGCCCACTTGGTACAAACCATGTCCCGGCTCTCCCTGGCCCTGATCGTGACCGACGAGGCTCCTGGCCTGGGCCGGGCCCTGGCCAGCGTGAAGGACCTCTGTGATGAGGTCGTGGTGCTGGATGCCGGCGCCCCCGCGCGGACGCGGGCCCTCGCGGCGGATCACGGCGCCCGGGTGGTGGTGGCCCCCTGGAGCGGTTCCTTTGCGGTGGCGCGGCAGGCCGCCGTGGCCGCCTGCCGGGGCGAGTGGGTGCTGCTGCTGGAGCCGGACGAGGCCGTGGACATCCTGGACCACGGGGTCCTGCGCGTGGCCCTGGATTCGGACATGTCGGCCTTCCGCCTGCCGCGCCGCACCTACCTGCGCAGCGGCACGGAGCCGGGCCTGGAGGGCCCCGTGCGGGCCAACGCGAGCCGCTACACGGAGGGGTTCGCCTTCCCCCACTACACCGAGGGGGCGAGTGTGCGGCTCCTGCGCAATCGGGCGGGCCTGACCTTCAGCGGGCGTCTCCGGGCCCTGCCCGACCCCTGGCTGGCGGCCCGGGGCCACGCGGTGGCCGATCTTGAGGCGGTGATCCACCACTACGGGCGCACGGCCCCGGAGGCGGGCCGGATCGCCATGCACCTGGACCTCGCCCGGGCGGATGCGGAGGCGGAGCCGGGGGAACCCCGCCACCAGGAGGAGCTGCTGCGCCAGGCCCTTCGCGCGGGGGATTGGGAGACGGCGCTGCTCGCCGCCGAGCGGGTTCAGCGCCAGCCCGACGCCGCCTCCTTCGCCGTGCGCTACGGCGGGGGGGTCGCGCTGCAGCGCCTGGGCCGCCATGCCGGGGCCCTGGCCTGGTTCGAGGGCATCCTCCAAGGGGATCCGGGCAATGCGGCGGCGCTGGCCGCCTCGGGTGAGAGCCTCTGGCTCCTGGGGCGGGTGGAGGAGGCCCAGGCGCGGTTCACGGCGGCCCTGGAGGCGGATCCCGGTTATGGCCGGACCTACCTCAAGCTGGCGGAACTCATCGAGGCCGACGGCTTCTGGGAGGATGCGCGCCTCGTGCTGGAGGCGGGGCTGGACCAGAACCCCAAGGACCTCGCCCTCTGGGCGGCCCTGGTGGACCGCGGTGCCGCCCGCAAGGACGCCCGCGCCGTGCGCGACGCTTGGAACGCCCTGCAGCAGGTTCCGGAAGGGGGCGAGGGCCGCTGGCACCAGCTCGTCATCCACGCCCTCATCGCCCGCAATCAGATCCCCGATGCCCGGGAGGTGCTGCGCCGGGGGCTGAACGCGCTGCCGGGGAATGCGGAGCTGCTGGCCCTGCAGGTGCGCATGGGCGCGGGCTCGGGACCCTACCGCATCGTGCGGGGGTAGCCGGGGTCTGATTCCGCAGGGGGATGGAGGGGCGATCCGCCCCGGATCATCGATCAGGTCCGGAAAGGTCAATCCCGGCTGATCCGCGCCAGGAAGGCCGACCGGGGCAGGGGCCCCCAGGCGCGCCCATCGTGGCTCTTCGGCCGGTTGTCGCCCAGCACCAGGTAACCGTCCCCGCAGGTCCAGGGCCCCTGGTCCTCGCGTTCCGGCCAGTTCACGTAGGGTTCCTCGATCCAGCGGCCGTCGATGGTAAGGCGGGGGCCCTTCAATTCCGCGGTCTCGCCGGGCAGGCCCAGCACGCGTTTCACGCTGGGTCCCTCGGGGCCCAGCACGACCCACACTTCGCCGCGGGCGGGCGCACCCAGGGCCCAGGCCCTCAGGCCCCAGGTGAGGGCGCCATCGCGAAGGGTGGGCGCCATGCTCTCGCCGTGGACCGGCGAGGGGCGCAGGACGAGGAGCGGACCCAGCGCCAGGGCCAGCGCCGCCGCGGGTACCCAGGGCTTCACGGCCGGGGCTTCAGGAGGGGGAAGGCCAGGGCGGCGAAGGCGAGGTCCCGCAGGATCTCCCACCTCATGGCCGTGAGTTTTTCCGCGGCGCTGCGCGCGGGCCCCACGCCGAAGCAGCCGCAGTCGATGGGGTTGCCCCGCCCGAGGTTGATGGCGATGGCGGCGGCGAAGGCGAGCATGAGGACGAAGGTCCACCGCGCCGCGGCGCTCATGGCGCGGCCGGACAGGAGGGCGAGGCCGATCCACAGCTCCAGCCAGGGCAGCACGAGGGCCAGGGGATGGCGCAGCCCTTCGGGCAGCAGGCGGTAGTGGTAGAGGGTCTGGGCGAAGCCCGGCGGATCCAGGAGCTTGGGCCAGGCCGCGGCCAACATCACGAGGCCCAGGGCCAGGGCGCAGATGCGGTGGAGCCTCATCGCGGCGCCTCCGGCCCCTGCGCGGAGGGTCCCTTCATCCCCTGCCACGCGGGCCAACCGCCCTTGAAGATGCGGAGGTTCCGGAAACCGAAGGGCCACATGCGCTCGGCCAGCAGGTGCGAGTCCCGGCAGTCGCCGCCGCTGCAGTAGATGACCACGGGATCCTTCAGATCGAAGGTGGCGTCGGCCAGGGCCTGGAGCTTGGCATCGAGGCCGTCCTCCCAATAGGGCAGGGCCCGGGCCCCGGCGATGTGGCCTGCCTCGAAGACCGCCGTGCGGCGGGCATCCAGGAACAGGGCCCCGGCCTGGTGCAGGGCCCGGGCCTCGGCGTCCTCGATCTCGATGGGGGCGCCGTCCCCCGGGGCCGGATAGCGGTCCTGGAGGGCCGCGGTCCGGGCCGGGGCGGCCTTCACGGGCGCAGGTCCCGTGGGCTTCGGCGCGGCCTTGGGGGGAGCCACGGCCGGGGCGGGCGTTGGGATCGCTTCCACAGATGGGGGAAGGGCCGGGGCGGGAGCCGCCGGTCGCGGGGGGGGCGGCGGCGGCACCCGCCAGGCCAGGTGGCGCGTGGGGCCCGCCAGGGCGTTGGACACGAGGGCGCTGGCCAGGGCGAGGCCGGCCAGGACCGCCATCTGCCTGCCGAGGCGGCCTTCCGCGCGGAACCCGGGACCGTGGCTCATGGGGCGCTCAGGGTCTCACGGCGAGGCGCCGGCCCCGGCCGTCCGTGAGGGCCACCTCCTCGATGCGGGCGGGGGCGTGCACCGTGGGGGCCAGTTCCGCGGCCAGGCGCGTGGCCAGCGCCAGGGGCCCCACGAGCCCCAGGTCCGCCAGCAGGCGGCCCTGCATCGGCGCCAGCAGCGCGTCCATGGCCGCCTCCAGATCCCGGAAGTCCACCACCACATCGAAGCCGTCCAGCCCCTGGCGGGCGGTGATCACCTCCACCCGGTAGTCGTGGCCCTCCCAGCGGCCGTCGGCGGTCTGAAAGACGACGGAGAGGGGCCGCTCCACGGCGGCTTGGAATGTGTGGGAACTGGTGGAGTGGGTGGTCATTGGGGCTTCGCAGGAAGGGGGGAGGAAGGGCCCGCCTTCCATTGGTTCCAGTCTTTCATGTATGTCGCAAGGACGGAGTTCCCGGATGTGAACCAGATGAATTTCTTGGTTCGACCCGTGATTTGGCTGTTCATCCAATCCTTCCGCGAGATGACTGTTCCGTGGGGATTGTCTTGCTCTTCTTCTGGGACTCCTTCGAGTTTGCCGTTCGAATCCGTGAGGCCTTCAACGTAAATGGCGAGCCCATGGTCAGGGTGGAAGATCATCTGAATGATGTTGTCGCTCTCTGCGGGGCCTACATTGAGGAAGGCGCTACTTCTGGGCGCGGCGATTGGCGAAAAGGGGCCGGGAACGGGAGCATCCGCTCTGCTCCAATCGGATTCTTCGCCCTCTCGCCATTGGAAACCGTCACCGCCTTGAAGCATGGGGCGCTTTCCGAAAGGCAGCGAAAAGACGGGACTCCCGAAGGGATCTTCCACGCGAACGATAATCCGGTCTAAGCTCGCGCCCTCCAAAGTCGTGAGGTACAGGGCAGTCCACTTTTCCCCAGTGGAGTCGGCGAACCATTGAACGGTTTGAGGTGCCCACATTCGATTGGCGAGGGGGTCTCCGAAATCCCAACGACGGTCATCGGCTGATTGGGGGTCGGGCCATCCCCCGATCCCGTGGGCCTTCCCCCATCGCTGGGCGGCTTCAAGAAGGTCTGAAATGTGTGGGGTGTGCGCCTTCAGGGAGTCGGGAAGGTGCAGGCGTGGTTGAGAAGATTCAATGGATTCCGTGTTCAGGGCGACCTGAGCGGACCTGCGCAATAGAAGGCCTAGGATTCCAGCGCCTACGAGGGCGATGGTGACAAAGGCCGCAATGCGGGTTGGAGACCGCTTGGGTTTCATGGGATCCATGGGGTTATCCATGTGCCCAGTTTCCCATCCATCCGGGATAAACTGGCCCCTTAAGCCTTGGGAGACGACCATGCGCGAATTTTCCACCCAGTCGGCGCGACCCGACGTGGAACGCGAGGACCTGGACTTCGACGTCCTGTTTGTGGGCGCGGGCCCGAGCAACCTGGCGGGGCTGTGGCGCCTGCTGGACCAGATCGAGGCCCATAACAAGAAGCCCGGGGTGAAGAAGCTTGAGGGGCTCACCATCGGCCTCATCGAGAAGGGTGACGAGATCGGCGACCACGCCTTCAGCGGCGCGGTGCTGGATCCCCAGGCCCTGCGGGAGATCTGCCCCGACTTCATGGAGCGCGGCTTCCCCAGCGAGGGTGAGGTGGCCGACGAGGAGGTGTGGCTCTTCACCTCCGACCGCGGCGGCTTCAAGCTCCCCGTGCTGCCGCCCTTCTTCCAGAACCACGGCAACCACATCGTGTCCCTGTCCAAGATGGTCCGCTGGATGGCCGCCCAGCTCGAGGCCCGCGAGGTGCCCGGCGTGGACGTGATGCTGCTGCCCGGCTTCGCGGGCATCAACGTGCTATGGGAAACCCAGCCCGACGGCACCAAGAAGGTGGTGGGCGTGCAGACCGCCGACAAGGGCGTGAACCCCGACGGCAGCCCCAAGGCCAATTTCGAACCCGGTAACAACCTGCGCGCCAAGGTCACCGTCTTCGGCGAGGGCCCCCGGGGCCACCTGGCCCGGGAGCTGGAGGCCGAGCTGGGCCTGCAGGCCACCGCGGCCAACCCCCAGGCCTACGAGATGGGCGTGAAGGAGATCTGGGAGATCCCCGAAGGCCAGGTGCCCGACGGCTTCGTGTTGCACAGCACGGGCTTCCCCCTGCCGGATGGCGAGAGTGGCGGCACCTTCGTGTACAAGATGGGCGGCAACAAGCTGGCCGTGGGCTTCGTGGTGTCCCTGGACACCAAGGATCCCTTCGTGGACGCCCACCTGCTCCTGCAGAAGTTCAAGAAGCACCCCCGCATCGCCTCGATGATCCAGGGCGGCAAGATGCTGCAGTACGGCGGCAAGGCGCTGGCCATCGGCGGCTGGTCCTCCATGCCCAAGCTGGCCTTCGCCGGCGGCATGCTGGTGGGCGACAGCGCGCAGATGGTGAATGCCGCGCGCCTGAAGGGCATCCACCTGGGCATGAAGGGCGGCATCGTCGCCGCCGACACCATCCTCGAAGCCCTCGTGGCCGACGACTTCAGCGACCAGCGCCTCATGGGCTACAGCCGGGCCTACATGGCCAGCTGGGCCGGCACGGAGCTGTACAAGAGCCGGAACTTCCACGCCATCGTGGAGGAGGGGCTCACCCCCAAGGCCGGTCTCGAGCTGGGCATCTCCATGCTCACCAGCGGCTGGGTCCCCGGCGGCACCAAGGCCATGCACGTGGACGCCCACACCACCCAGACCACCGAGGCCTACTACGGCAAGAAGGGGCTGAAGCGCGCCGACATGGACCTGGGCCTCAAGTTCGACGGCAAGCGCACCATCCAGAAGCTGGATGACGTGTATGCCTCGGGCACCATGCACGACGAACACCAGCCCGGCCACCTCAAGATCGTGAAGGGCGACCACGTGTGCGCCACCTGCTGGGACGAGAAGGGCGCGCCCTGCACCGTCTTCTGCCCCGCGCAAGTCTACGAGATGCACCCCGACGCGCACGGCAAGGTGGAGAAGGTGGCCATCGCCTTCTCGAACTGCGTGCACTGCAAGACCTGCGACATCAAGTGCCCCGAGGAGAACGTGATCTGGACGCCCCCCGAGGGCGGCGGTGGTCCCAAGTACACCTTCTGCTGATTCGACGAGGGCCGGAGCGATCCGGCCCTTTCGTTCGGAAGGGGAACTCCCTCCTAGAGGACGAGGTGATCGGCCACGTAGGCGTTCACGGCGACCTGGAACGGCGGCGGCGGTTCCACGAAGCGGATGCCCATGAGGGTGAACCCCTCCGACTTGCCGTGCCGTTGGGCCAGCAGGTGGGTGATCACGCCCTCCACCACGTCGCCGGGCAGGTCGGGGTGCTCGAAGCGGATGCCGGTGACGGGCTGCCCGGGCTCCATGCCCGCCGTCACGGCCTCCGGCAGGCGCAGGCCGAAGCCGCCCGTGGAGAGGGTCATCATGGGGATCCCCGGGAAGGTGCGTCCCGCGTGGATGAAGGTGACCGCATGCCCGCCATCCAGGGTCACCCGCGCGTGGGTCCGGCTGTTGCTGTAGGGGTCCATGGGCACTCCTCGATCAGGCGCGGGGCAGGGCGTCATCCAGCACCCGGGCCGCCATGCGGCGGGCCAGGAGCCCGGGGCCGGGACCACCCCGGAGGCTGGCGGTGGTGATGGCCCCTTCGTATAGGATCATCAGTTCCTCGGCGAGTCCCGCGGGATCCGGGGCTTGGCCCTCCTCGGCGAGGGTGCGGAGGAAGCGGGCCACTTCGAGCTTGTGGGCACGCACGCGCTCCCGGGTCTCGGCGCTCTCGCCGCCCATCTCCAGGCCGGCGTTGGTGAAGGCGCAGCCCCGGAAGTGCTCCGTGCCGAACCACACGTCCAGCAGCTCGAACACGGCGAGGATGCGGCCCCGGGGATCCTGGGCCAGCTGGCGGATGCCCTCGCCCAGCCGGCGCAGGGCCTCCACGTGCTGGTGCTCCAGGTAGGCCTGGATCAGGTCCTCCTTGGAGGGGAAGTGGGCGTAGAGGGTGGTCTTCGCGACCTCGCTCTCGGCCACCACCCGATCCACGCCCACGGCCCGCACACCCTCCCGGTAGAACAGACGCTCCGCCGCCTGGAGGATGCGCTCGCGGGCGCCGCGTCCTTTGCGGGGTTCGGCCATGGGGGTGGGGCTCCAACAGGGATTAACTCAGGGTAATGCCAGATGGGGGGCAAAAAAGCCGTTTCAATAATACCTACAGGTCTGTAGCCTTTTGTTGACTTCACTGTCCGATCCGCCCCCCCCCTCCCCAAGGAGCCACCATGCTGCTGCTGCCCCCCGCCCCGCCCGCCCTGGAAGCCCCCGCGCCGGCACGCCCGAATCTCCTGAAAGCGGCCAAGGGCCAGCGGGTGGACGTGGTGTTCTCCCCGGGAACTTCCGTGGGTTCCGTTCCCACGCTGAAGCTCCTGGCCGCCTTCGCGGACAAGGAGGCCCCGGCCTTCCAGCAGGTCCAGCTGACGAGCGTCTCCGCGGAGGCCGCCGGGGCGGCCGCGGGCGCCTTCCTCGGGGCCGAGAAGGCCGTGGACGCGGTGCTGGAACCGGGTACCGCCTATGCGGTGGTCGTGGAGACCGCAACCTCGCCCGCATGGGAGCGCATGCGCGGGGCCCTGGAAGGGCGCTACAAGGTGGTGGCCCGTTTCCAGGCGGACACCGCGCAGGGGACCTTGGGCCTTCGCCGGTTCACGCTCCTGAAGGTGGGCCCGGCCGAAGGCCTCGATGCCGCGAACTGGGGCCGCTTCCTGCCCGTGCCCGACGGCGGCTTCGTGGCGTTGGCGGTGGTGCCGAAGCCCTGACCGGGCGGTTCCACGATCCCGGCGAAAAGAAGAACGCCGAAGACGCCGAAGAACGCAGACTCCGCCGAATGATTCTTCGGATGGGGAGCTCCTGCGGCTTCTGCGTTCTTCGGCGTCTTCTGCGTTCCGCATTTCCCCCCAAGGGCTGATATTTTGAAGCCATGGCCCTCGACCCCCGCCTCCTTGAGATCCTCTGCTGTCCCGCCTGCAAAGGCGATCTGGACCTGCGCAGGGATGGGGATGTGGAGCGGGATCTGAAGTGCCGGGCCTGCGGGCTGGTGTACCCCATTGAGGACGGCATCCCCGTGATGCTCGTGGACGCGGCGAAGCGGGAGGCCTGATGCGCCTCGACAAGGGCCAGGCGGGGCAGCTCCTCGATCGCATCCGGGGTCGCAGGGTCCTCGTGCTGGGCGATCTCATGCTGGATGAATACCTCTTTGGCGAGGTGAACCGCATCAGCCCCGAAGCCCCCGTGCCTGTGGTGCGGGTGACGCGTGAATCCTGGGTGTTGGGCGGTGCGGCCAACGTCGCCGCGAACCTGGTGGCCCTCGGGGCCGTGCCCCACGTGGTGGGCACCCTTCAGAAGGACGTGGCCGGTGAGCGCCTCATGGGCATCCTGGCCCGGCTGGGCATCGCGCGGGACGGCCTCGTGCTGGATCCCAGCCGCCCCACCATCATCAAGACCCGGGTGATCGGGCAGACCCAGCAGATGCTCCGCATCGACCGGGAAGAGGCCGGGGACCTCACGGGCGACGTCATCGCCGAGCTGGCGGAACACCTCGCCCGGCTCATCCCCGAGTGCGGGGGGCTCATCGTGAGCGACTACGCCAAGGGGGTCATCGGGCCCGAGGTGATGGAGGTGGTGCACGGTCGATGCAAGACCCACGGCATCCCCTGGATCGTGGACCCCAAGCCCGCGCACAAGGCCCTCTACCAGGGCGCCACGCTGATGACCCCCAACACCAAGGAGACGGCGGAACTGGCGGGCCTGCCCGCGCGCACGGATGCGGAGGTCACCGCCGCGGGCCACGCCATCATGGGCGCCCTGAACGTACAGGGGGTGCTCATCACCCGCAGCGAGAAGGGCATGGCCCTCTTCACCCAGGACGAGGCCCACCGCGAGCCCTGGATGATCCCCACGGAGGCCCGGGAGGTCTTCGATGTGAGTGGCGCCGGAGACACGGTCATCGCCACCTTCGCGGCCGCCGTGGCCTCCGGGGCGGATTGGAAGGACGCGGCCATGCTCGCCAACGTGGCCGCGGGCCACGTGGTGGCCAAGGTGGGTACCGCCACGGTCACGCCGGAGGAGATCCTGGCCAAGTTCCCGGAGCAGGAAGCGCGGTAGCCCTACCGCACGAAGCAGGCCACCAGCCCCTCGAGGCCCTTGGCCTGTTCGTCGAGTTCCTCGGCCCGGGCCGCGGCTTCTTCCACGAGGGCGGCGTTCCGGTGGGTGAGGGTCTCCATCTGCTCCATGGCCTTGCGGATTTCGGAGAGGCCGCGGGATTGGGACTGGGTGGCGGTGGCGATCTGTTGGATGGCGCCCCCGGCGGTGGACACCTTCTCCTGGAGGCTGCGGATGCGTTGACCCGCGTGCTGGGCGAGCCCCGTGGCTTCGCGGGTGCTCGTCTCCGCACCCTTGAGCAGCGTCCGGATCTCCTTCGCGCTGTCGGAGCTGCGGCCCGCCAGGGCGCGGACCTCGCCAGCCACCACGGCGAAGCCCCGGCCATGCTCGCCGGCGCGGGCGGCTTCCACGGCCGCGTTGAGGGCCAGGAGGTTCGTCTGGAAGGCCAGCTCGTCCACCACATTGGCGATCTCCAGGATGCGGGCGCTCTGGGTGTGGGCGGCCTCGACGGCCCGATTCAGGGCCTCCACGGCCTTGCCCCCCTCCACGGCTTCATCCTGGGCACCACGGGCATCCTCGAGCACCCGGCCCGCCTGGCGGGCCGTGAGCTCCACGGCCTCGCCGATCTGGTGCAGACCCTGGCCGGTCTCCTCCAGGGCCGCGGCCTGGGCCTCGGTGCGGCGGCTCAGTTCAAGGTTGCCCTCCTTCAGTTCCTCGCTGGCGCCCCGGAGGTTGCGGCCCGTGCGCTTCAGCTCCTGCATCACGCGGTGGAAGCGGGTGTGCAACACGTTGATTCCCGCGGCGATTTCGGCCACCTCATCGTGGCCCTGCACGGGGATGTCGTGGCGGTAGTCGGCGGCCCGCAGCCCCGCGGCGATGAGCGAGATGCGCGCAAGCAACGGTGCCGCGCCCCACCCGGCCAGGAGCAGGCCCGCGCCCAGGAGGGCCAGCGCGGGAAAGGGGTGGGCGGGGCCCGCCAGTCCGGCCGCCAGGCCGAAGGCCACGGCCAGGAAGGTGAGGCCCATGAGCCGCAGTTGCACCGAGAGCTTCCAACCCGGCGCCAGGGAGGCCTTCCCCGCGTTGATGTCGGCATAGAGCGTGCTGGCGAAGCGCACCTGTTCCGCCGTGGGCTTGCCGCGGATGGAGGTGTACCCCACGATGCGGCCCGCCTCGCGGATGGGGGTGACGTCGGCCTGCACCCAGTAGTGGTCGCCGTCCTTGCGCCGGTTCTTCACGATGCCCGTCCAGGCGCGGCCGGCCTTCACGGTGTCCCAGAGATCCTTGAAGGCCGCAGGGGGCATGTCCGGATGGCGGAGCACGTTGTGGGGCTTGTCCATCAGCTCCGAGGGCTCGAAGCCGCTGATGCGGATGAAGTCGGGATTCGCCCAGGTGATGAAGCCCTTGAGGTCCGTGCGGGAGATGATGAGGTCGTCCTCGGCGAGGGGGAACTCGCGGCCGGTGACGGGCAGGTTGCGGCGCATGGGGCCTCCAAGCGGAGTCGCGGGTCCTTTGGGGACCCTAGGCCCTCTTCGAATCACCTCCCCGCCGCCATGAATCTTTGCCCCGGCTTTGGGACCGGGGTCACGCGGGAGGCGTCAGCGCAGTTCCACCGTCAGCAGGTAGGTGGCCCCCTTGGGGATGCGGGCCTTCACCTGGTCGCCGAAGTTGAGGTCGAAGGTCTCCGTCTCGCCGGCCTTGATGCCCGTGAGCTTGGAGCCGCCCGTGGCGGCGCCCAGGAGGCGCCCCTCGGCATCCAGCACGGCCACGGCGAAGCCGGGGATCTTGGTGGACTTGGAGGTGTTCGTGACCTCCACCTGGGCCCGGGTGCCGAAGGTGGGACCCTGGAAAAGCTTCACCTTGGATTCCCGCAGGTTGAAGAAGATGGAGTTCACCTTGAGGCCGTCCACGGCCAGGTCCACCTGCATGAGCTTGTCCCAGAGGTAGGGCT
Organism: Holophagaceae bacterium; assembly: GCA_035254125.1. GTDB lineage: Bacteria > Acidobacteriota > Holophagae > Holophagales > Holophagaceae > JAFDVN01. The sequence continues at coordinate 26,834 of DATFAX010000165.1, forward strand.
GGCGAATGCTGGCGAAGCTGAGGCTCGCGGTCTCGGCCTTGGGCTCCACCTTGGTTGCCTCGGGGGTGGGCGCCTGCAGCAGGGGCAGGGCAGCCAGGACGAGCGTGAGCATCAGTTGTCCTTCTTGCCGAAGAGGCCGCCGAAGAGGCTCTTCTTGATGGGGGCGGTGCCTTCGGGGGTGGCTTCAGGGCCGCCGGCCCGGAGCTTCTTGAGCCGCTCGAACACGGGGCGCAGGCCCGGAACCTTGTGGGCCTCGATCCAGTTCTCGCTGAACTGGCGGGCCACCAGGTGGGTCTCGATGACGCGGCCCTCCTCCACCCAGCGGATGAGCTGGTCCATGCCCAGGTTGGGATAGACCTCATCGCCGATGCGCAGGCGGAGCAGGTTCGGGTCGTCGGAGGCCGGAGCGATGTCCGCCATCAGGGGGCTCACGGGATTGGTGGCACCGGGATCCACGGCCTTGGCCAGCCGCGAGGCGTCCATCATCTGGGTGACTTCCGAGGCCTCCAGTTCCTGGGCCGAGGGATGCTCTGCGGCCGGGGCGGCGGGTTCGGCGGGCATGGAGACCGCCGCGATGGCGGCCTGCATCTCGGCAAGGCTCATGCGCTGGGTGGCATTGCTGGGGGCTGCGAATTCGGGCTCGGCCGGGGAGAGGGGCGCGGCCTTGGTGGCGTCGGAACCGCCCAAGGTGTTCTCCAGGGCCTCCAAGGTGGCTTCCATCTCGAAGGCCCCGTTGGACCCCTCCTTGCGGAGGCGCGGGGTGGAGACGGGGGCCACGGGGGTCTCGCCGAAGAGCTGGCTGATGGCGTCCTTGGCACTGCGGTAGGAGCCGGTGGTGCGGCCGCTGCTGGGCAGGGCCTCCTCCTGGCCCGAGGCGGTGCGCTCCTCGGGCAGGGGTTCGGGCAGGTTCGGGCTCGTGCGGATCTCGGGCACCGGCTCCGGCTCGGGGGCCGTGACGAGGGTCTTCTCCAGGATCTCGCTGTCGGCGCCCAACAGATCGTCAGCGCTGAGGCTCTCGGCGGCGGGAATGAATTCGGGCAGGGGTTCCAACTCGGCTTCGGGCTCCAGGAACACGGGTTCCTCGGGCAGCTCCGGCAGGGCGGGGGGCAGGATGTGGAGCTGCTCCAGATCCTCCACCTTGAACCCCATGGTGGCGGTGGCGTCGTCGGGTTGCTCCTTGGGGGGCAGCGCCAGCAGACGGGCCACGACGTCATGGATGGGAAAGACGCCCTGGCACGAATGGCACTGGGCCCGCGCGTGGACAGCCTTCACCCGCTCACTCCGCAATCCGTAGCGGGTGGAGCACTTGGGGCACTGGACCGCTTCAAGCACCAGGAACTCCTCAGGGGGTTTGGAGGAAGTCTAGCCCCATCCGGGGTTTCGCTCAAACTCCGGCCATGGGGGGCTCATCGGATCCCGCCCCGGTATGCTCAAGGTTTCCCGTTCGGAGCAGGCGTGGCAGGCGTATTCATCACCATGGAGGGCGTGGAGGGGTCGGGCAAGAGCACCCAGCTCCTGCGCCTCTCGGAGCGCCTCCGCCGCCTGGGCCTGCCGCTGGTGGTCAGCAAGGAGCCCGGGGGCACGGCCCTGGGCCGGGAGCTGCGCCGCCTCCTCCTGGAGCCCCACCCCGGTGGGGAGGCCTGGTCCCCCGAGGCGGAGCTGCTGCTCTTCTACGCGGATCGGGCCCAGCACCTCAAGGATGTCATCCGGCCCGCCCTGGAGGCCGGCAAGGTGGTCCTCGTGGACCGGTTCGAAGACAGCACCCGGGCCTACCAGGGGGCCAGCGGCGTGCCCGAGGAGGCCCTGGATGCCCTCAGCGGCCTCGTCCTCCAGCGGCTGAAGCCCCACCTCACGCTGCTCCTGGACATGGACCCCGAGACCAGCCTCCAGCGGGTGGAGGTGCGCAACCTGGCCCTGGAAGGCTTCAACGAGACCCGCTTCGACGCGGCCCACGTGGACTTCCACCGCCGGGTGCGCGCCCGCTTCCTGGCCATCGCCGACCGCGAGCCCAAC
>DATFAX010000166.1:0-2578 GCA_035254125.1 Holophagaceae bacterium
TGATCGATGCCTATCGCGAGGTCATGCGCATGCAGCTGTGATCCCCGCGTTTGGCACGGCCTGAAAGGGATCCATGGCCGAGGGGAACAGTTTCAGCGACCAGTTGGTGAAGGCCTTCAGGGATATGACCTCCACGCAGAAGGCGGTGGTGGGGGCCATTTCCTTGACCGTTGTCCTCGCCCTGGCGGGTCTCATCTTCTGGGCCAACCAGGAGCAGATGGACGTGCTGGCCTCCAACCTGGCCCCCACGGACGCCAACGCCATGGTGGAGGGGCTCAAGAAGCAGGGCGTGCCCTACGAGCTCTCCAGCGACCAGCGCACCCTCTACGCCCCCAAGGACCGGGTGGGCGAGCTCCGCCTCAAGTTCGCGGGCGACGGCATCCTCACCGGGGACAAGCTGGGCTGGGAGAAGCTGGAGAACGCCCCCCTCACCGCCGATGACTTCAGCCGCAAGGTCATGCACCGCCGGGCCCTGGAGGCCGACCTCGCCAAGACCATCAAGAGCCTGCAGCAGGTGCAGGACGCCGTCGTCCACATCAGCCCCGCGTCCGACAGCCCCTTCGTGAGCGACAAGGAGGAGGCCAAGGCCTCCGTGGTCCTGAAGCTGAGGGGCAACCGGGTGCTGCCCGAGGAGAACACCAGCGCCATCCAGAACCTCGTGGCCGCCTCGGTGGAGGGCTTGAAGTCCGAGCAGGTGGTGGTGGTGGACCAGCACAGCCGCATCCTCTCCCGCTCGGGCCGGGACCCGATGGTGGGCGCCTCGGACGCCCAGAAGAAGGTGGCCCGGGAGGAGGAGGAGCACCTCGTCTCCCGCGTGAATGAGCTCCTGGAGCCTGTGGTGGGCCTCGGGAAGGTCCGCGCCACGGCCCATGTGGAGCTGGACTTCGACAAGGTGAAGGTGAATGAGGAGCGCTTCAACCCGCAGGAACAGGTGGAGCGGAGCATCAACACCAAGGAGGAGAAGGTCACCAAGCGGGACGGCGCCAGCGGCGTCCCCGGGACCCCCTCCAACGTGGCCCCGGCCAACGCCGGCGGGGCCGGTGCCGGCATCCTGGAGCAGAGCGAGAAGAAGGAAAGCACCACCAACTTCGAGATCAGCAAGACCGTGCGGGCCGTGGAACAGGCCCCGGGCAGCGTGAAGCGGCTCACCCTCTCGGTGATCGTGGACAGCGCCACCGTGTGGGAGAAGGACGCCAAGGGCGATCAGGTCGCCAAGGCCGTGCCCCGCACCCCCGATGAACTCAAGAAGATCCGGGATCAGGTGGCCAGCGCCGTGGGGATCAACCCCCAGCGGGGCGACCAGCTCACGGTGGAGAACATCACTTTCGCCTCCATGAGCAACCCCCGGGAGGAGGCCGAGGCCAAGCGGCAGTTCTGGATCGACCTCGCGAAGCAGTTTGCGCCGACCTTCTTCTGGACCATCGTGGGGGGGCTGGTGCTCTTCTTCCTGGTGATCCCCATGCTCAAGCGCCTGTCCGAAGCCATCAACAAGCCCGTGCCCCTACGGATCGCCGGGGAGGAGGGCGGCCTGCACCTGACGCCCAAGATGGCGCCGGTCAAGACCATGCAGGAACTCGAGGCCGAGATCGAGGCCGAGTTGAACCTCGCCGGGGCCAGCCAGGCCCCCGAGGCCAAGCGCCGGGAGATGATGAAGCGCCGCATCCAGGAGGTGGGCGTGGAGGATCCGGAGAGCATCGCCGCCCTGGTCCGCAGCTGGCTTCTGGAAGATGGAAGGTAACCCATGGCCAAGCTGACGGGACTTCAGAAGACGGCCATCCTCATGGTCTCCCTGGGCGACGACACCGCGTCCAGCATCTTCAAATACCTGGAAGAGGACGAGATCCAGCAGATCTCCCGCGAGATCGCGGTCACCAAGCACGTGCAGCCCGAGCAGGCTGACGAGGTGATCGAGGAATTCCACACGATGGCCATGGCCAAGAGCTACATCAGCCAGGGCGGCATCGAATACGCGAAGAAACTGCTCATCAAGTCCGTGGGCCCCGAAGTGGCCCGCAAGATCATCGACCGCCTCGTGAAGGCCCTGGAGAGCAGCGCCGGCTTCACGAGCCTGGAGCGGGCCAACCCGCAACAGCTCTCCAAGTTCATCCAGAGCGAGCATCCCCAGACCATCGCCCTCATCCTGGCCCACCTCAACGCCAGCCAGGCGGCGGAACTCATCAGCTCCCTCCCGGAGGCCCTCCGCAGCGACGTGGCCATGCGCATGGCGAGCCTGCAGGAGATCAGCCCCGAGGTGGTGCGCCGCATCAGCCTCATCCTGGAGCAGAAGCTGGAGGCCCTGGGCTCCTTCGCCACGGAAGCCTACGGTGGCGTGCGCGCCGTGGCCGAACTCTTCAACCGCATGGAACGCAACGTGGGGCGCACCGTGCTGGAGAAGATCGAGACGGAGAACCCCCAGTTGGCCGCCAGCATCCGCGACCTCATGTTCGTCTTCGATGACATCCTGCTGGTGGATGACAACGGCATCAACGAGATCCTCAAGCGGGCCGACAAGAAGACCCTCACCGTGGCCCTCAAGGGCACCAGCGAGGAACTCCAGAACCAGTTCTTCCGCAACATG